>JBGTUD010000028.1:0-17902 GCA_041939405.1 Sphingopyxis sp.
GCCGAAGCTGCCGATTCGGTCAGGCGTGAAAGATGCGCTTAACTCGACTCGCCATCGCTTTTTCGGCGTCGCTTCCGAAACTAAAAAGAACGAAGCGATGATGCGCGAGCTCACCGAGGCGCTTGTCGAAATCTGGGACCGGCTCGATATGCGCAAGGCCGCCTGAACGGTCGATAGCGGTTTTCCGGCTTGGTCCGGGCCATCGCCCGTAATGAACGCCTCCGCTCTCGACGGGCAATTCGGCGTTGGCGCGGCGATTGACGTCAAATCCTTTTGATACTTGTACAAATCCTGCAAAGAGCTACCAACTCCTCGCATGGGCGCGCCACGCTACAGCTACACCGCGATAACACTCCACTGGGTAATCGCCCTGCTGCTCGCTTTCCAGATTGCGCTCGGCTGGGCGCTCGAGGGCGATAACAGCCCCGAACTTTTCGCGCGCTATCAACTCCACAAGTCGGTGGGGATCGCCATCCTTCTGTTGAGCGTGGCGCGCCTTGCCGTCCGTTTCGTTTTTCCGCGACCGCCGCTATCCGATGGACCGGCGTGGACGCGCGGCCTTGCTGCGCTGGTCCACGGCCTTTTCTATGCGGTGATGATCGGCGGCCCGCTGACGGGCTGGCTGTTGGTATCGACCGCGAAGATAAAGGTTCCGACGCTGATCTTCGGGATTCTGCCTTGGCCGCATCTCCCCGTCGGGCGCGGCTGGCATGAACCGGCCGAAGCGGTCCATGGTGCGATGGCGTGGCTCGCGATCACGCTCTTCGCGCTGCACGTCGCGGGCGCGTTGCGCCATCAATGGTTGCTGGGCAAACCCGAACTTCAGCGGATGATTCCTGGGGCGCGCGGCAAGGCCGCGGGGCACGCAATGACCGCGCTGGCGTTGGTGGGCGGCGCCTTTGCGGTTGGCGCGGCGGTCTATCCGGACCGCGAGCGGGCGGCTTCGACCGAAGCTGCGCGCCGGGCTGCTTCGAATGCCGCGACACCCGCAGCCGCCGCCACCCCATCTCCGGCCGAGACGAAAGCGCCGGAAACCGGCGAAACATCCGAAGAGCCCACCGCCGCCGAGACGCCAAAAAAAGTGCAACTTCAGCCGCTGGCCGACTGGACGGTGATGCCGGGCGGGCGGCTCGGTTTTACGGCGCGCTGGAACGGCGAAGGGATCGAGGGTCGCTTCGAGCGTTGGCAGTCGGCCATCCGCTTCAGCCCCGACGATCTTGCAAGGTCGAGCATTCGCGTCACGGTCGACCTTGCCTCGGTCGATACGGGCGACGGACAGCGCGACGATTCGTTGAAGGGCGCCGATTTCTTTGCCACGGGGTCGCATCCGAATGCGGTCTTCACCGCGCGCGATATCCGCCGGATCGACGGCGACCGCTATGAAGCGCGCGGTACGCTGGGCCTGCGCGGCGTAAGCAGGCCCCTAAGGGTAGGTTTCACACTGCATATCGACGGCGATCGCGCGCGCGTTGCCGGGACCGCTCGGATCGACCGCACCGCCTTCGGCGTCGGTCAGGGCGAATGGGCGGCGACCGACGCCATCGCCGCTGTGGTCGATGTCGCCTTTTCGTTCAGCGCGACGCGCCCTGCGCCCTGACCCTATCGCGGCCGCCTGTCGAGCCGCAGCGACCAGGTATAGCCGCAATAGAGGCGCGTAACGGACAGTGACCCTCCCGCATCCTTCGCGATGTCGCGCGCCGCTTCGATCAGCGTTGCCCGCGGTTCGACATGAAAGCGGGCGAGCCAGCGAAGCAGTGCGGCGCGCCACCATCGGGGCAATTCCTCTTGCTGGCCGAAATCGACGATGTGGAGTGATCCGTGGGGCGGCAAGTGCCGCACCGCCTCGCGCATCGCGCCCTGCCAGTCGGGGATCATCGACAGCGTATAGCTTTGAAAAACGCGGTCGAACGGGCCGGTCCGAAACAGGCTTTCGGGATCGAAATCCGTCGCGTCGGCCTGGGCCACGCTGATCCGGCTCGAAAGGCCCGCCCGGGCAATCGACGCTCGCGCGCTCTTCAACATCTCGCCCGAAATATCGATGCCATAGAGGCGCGCACCGGGCCAGCAGCGCGCGGCGGCAATCAGGTTGCGCCCCGTCCCGCAGCCGATTTCGAGAATGCGTCCGCCAGCCGGCGGCGCCAGTTCGTCGATCAGCCGATCGCGGCCGAGCAGATAATATTTGCGCGTGAGGTCATAGATATGCCGCTGGCCCCGATAGACGCGATCCATTTGCGCGGCATGCCCCCTCCCTTCGTGCACCCGTCAGCCTTTCAGGACATAAAGATGCACGCCGCCATAGATTGCCGAACGATCGCGGCGCGTATAGTCGAGCGAGGCCTCGGCGCGATAATCCCACCGGCCGAGCAAGTAGTCGGGAAGCCGCCCCGGCAACAGGCTCGGCTCCGCGGCGGTGCGAAAGAGCACGCGCGCGCCGGGCCGCGCCGTGCGCGTCACTTCGCTCCATAGCGCGGCGAGCTGCGCGTCGGTCATCCAGTCCTGCGCGTCGAGGATGATATAGCGATCGAAACTCGCGGCATCGCTTCCCGCCAGCATGTCGGTCATGTTCGCGTGGAGCATCGTCACCCGCTCGGCGCGGGCCTTCACGGCGGAATAATGTGCGGCCTGCAAATAAGGCGGCAGCGGCACCGCGATCCCCTTGCCATAACCGCGCCCGAATGCCTGCCAGGCGAAATAATTTTCCTGAAGCGGAAAGTCGCAGGCGAGTTTTTCAAGCCGCGCGCGGAGGACGTCGGCCATCGGCTTTCCCGCGGCAAGCGCATCATATTGCGCCGGCGGAATGCCCAGACCGAAAAGCGACGAGCGTTGGTCGGTGATCCAGCGGATGAACTTGCGGTCAAAGAAGGGCGCGAATTTCTCCTCGAAGATCGCGCGTTGCTCCTCGATCGTCCGGGCGGCGAGAAATTCCTTGGGATCGATCCGGTGCAGCCGCGCGACCAGATGCGCAAGGCCGATGAAACTGCCGAGAAGTCCCCGCTTGTAAAGGCCATGGGCAAAGCCGTTGATGCGTCGGCGCCCCACGAGATCGCGGCCTTCCCAATAGCGGCGGCTGGTGTCGTCGAGGTGCGGCCGGACAAAAATGCGATAATCGGCGATGTTTGCGCCGCTGTCGGCATCGGCAAAAAAGCGGCGGAAACTCAGATAATCGGGCAGGCGCTGAACTGCGACCCGCTTCAGATTATTGAGCGCGACATGCGCGGTATTGAGGTCGACCGCGACGATTTCGGCAGGATCGGCGGTGAGGTAGGATAATACATTGCAGCCGCCGCTCGCGATTGTCGCGATCCGGTTGCCGGGCTCGATCGCCAGGGCCTCCATGTCGATGACCGGGTCTTCCCATATCTGGGCATAGACGAGGCCCTTGAACGCCAGGGCAAAGGCGCGGTCGAGCAGGCGTTGCTTGCGCTCCGCACTTTCGCGGACAACGGCGGCGGCGATTTTGCGATTGGGCTGGCTTGCCATATGTCATGTTCTTCCGGAAACGACGGATCCGGCGTCCACATGGCAGCATTTGTTGCGATTCCCGCGTCGGTTCGATGACAAATCGGCGACAGCGTCAATAATACGCTGTCGTCCCGTCACCGATCCAAATCACCGGTCAGTCGCGGCAATAACCTTCGCCCTGCTTGACGATCAGGCAGTCCTTCTTGCCCGCAAGATATTTAAGGCCGGTCTCCTCGCCGCTGCCGCGGCGGAGGCTCAACTCCTCCGTGCCCCGGGTGAACCGGATACCATCTTCGCTGTCCTTGCCCTCGTACGTCCCCTTTGTGTCGAGGTCCGACTGCATCTCAAGCTCATATTTGCCGGGTCCTGCGAGGGTAATCGCCGCGTACATCCCTTCGACCCCCAACCATCTTCCGGCCCAACTGGCAAAGCGATGGCCCGCCGCCGGGTCGGCAGCGGCGACCGGGGCGCCCCCGGCCGAAACATCGGTCGTCGTCGCATCTGTCGGGGCCGGCGCGGGCGCTTCGGCCTTTTCGCACCCTGCCAGCAGCACAAGCGCCGCTGCGCTCGTCAGAATCACGTTTTTCTGCATCCTGCTTCTCCTTCGCCATCCAAACGCACGCCTGCGGATAAGTTTCCGCCGATCTATTCGGTGATGATCTCCGCAAATTTCAGCGGATCGACATTGCCGCCCGACAGGGTAACGAGCGTTGCATCGGTCGCGCTCACTTTTCCGGCGAGTACGGCCGCAAGCGCCACCGCCCCGCCGGGCTCGACGACAAGGTGCAGCCGTTCGAACGCCAGGCGCATGGCGTCGCGGACCTCGCCGCGTGTCACGACCGCGCCCGTCACGCCGCGGGCGCGTAGAACGGCGAAGTTGATTGGCCATGTCTCGGGCGTTTGTAACGCGTCGCATTCGGTGGGATAGGTCATGTCCTCGACGCTCAGGATTTCGCCCGCCGCGAGGCTGCGCGTCACATCGTCCCATCCCTCGGGCTCGACTGCGACGATCTCGGCGTCGGGACAGGCGAGCGCAAGCCCGGCCGTCAAGCCGCCGCCGCCGCAGCAGGCGATCACCTTGTCGGGCCCGTCAAGGCCGCGCGCCTTCATCTGCGCCGCCGCCTCGATCCCCGCGCTGCCCTGTCCCTCGATGATCCACGGGTCGCCATAGGCATGCACCAGCGTTCCGCCGCTCTGTGCGAGCAGTTCGGCAGCGACCGCGTCGCGCGATTCGGTGACGCGGTCGTAAAGAACGACCTCGGCCCCCAGCTTGCGCGTCGCCGCGAGTTTCATCGCGGGCGCATTGCCCGGCATCACGATCGTCGCGTTGATCCCCAGCCGCCTTGCCGCCCATGCCACGCCCTGCGCGTGATTGCCGCTCGACACACCGACGACGCCCTTCGCCGCCTGAGCGGGCGTGAGGTCGGTCAGCCGATGCCAGGCGCCACGAATCTTGAAAGCGCCGACAGGTTGCAGGCATTCCGCCTTGCACCAGATGGTGCGCCCGTCGACATCGAGCGGCAACAACGGGGTCTGCGGCAGCAATGCAGCGACTTTGGCCGCAGCGCGTTCGACGCCCGCACGCGTCGGGGTGCGGGTCGGGTCCAGCAAGGGATCGGGGCTTTGTTCTGTCATGGCTTCGTCCTATAGGGCCGGGCATACAAGACAAGGCGGCAAGCGTCCGCGACAGGAGATTTTTCGATGAGCAAGGTTCTGGTGATCGGCGCAGGCGGCGTCGGTTCGGTCGCGGTGCATAAAATGGCGATGAACCCCGACATCTTTCCCGACATCACGCTCGCGAGCCGGCGCAAGTTCAAATGCGACGCCATCGCCGATTCGGTGAAGAAGCGCACCGGCGTCACGATCAGGACCGCCGAAGTCGATGCCGACCATATCGACGCGACTGCGGCGCTGATCCGATCGGTCGGCGCGACGCATGTGGTCAATCTGGCCCTCCCCTATCAGGACCTGACGATCATGGAGGCGTGCCTGTCGACCGGCGCGCATTATCTCGATACCGCCAACTACGAACCGCGCGACGAGGCGAAGTTCGAATATCACTGGCAATGGGCGTATCAGGATCGCTTCAAGGACGCGGGGCTGATGGCGCTGCTCGGCTCGGGCTTTGATCCCGGCGTCACCAGCGTGTTCACGACCTGGCTCCGGAAACATCATTTCGACCGTATCGACACGCTCGACATTCTCGATTGCAACGGCGGCGATCACGGCCAGCATTTTGCGACCAACTTCAACCCCGAAATCAACATCCGCGAAGTCACCGCGGTCGCGCGTCATTGGGAAAATGGCGATTGGGTCGAAACGCCGCCGATGTCGGTGAAGCAGTCCTTCGATTTCGAGGGCGTCGGGCCGAAGAATATGTACCTCATGTACCATGAGGAGATAGAAAGCCTGAAAACCCACCTCCCCGAAATCAAGCGCATCCGTTTCTGGATGACCTTTGGCGATGCCTATATCCAGCACCTGACCGTGCTCCAGAATGTCGGCATGACGCGCATCGACCCGGTGGTTTACGAGGGCAAGGAAATCATCCCGCTGCAATTCCTGAAAGCCGTGCTGCCCGAACCGTCGAGCCTCGGCGAAACGACGAAGGGCAAGACCAACATCGGCGTCATCGCGACCGGGCTGGGCAAGGACGGCAAGGAAAAGACGCTCTATCTCTATAACATCTGCGACCATGAGGACGCCTATGCCGAAACGGGCAATCAGGCGGTCAGCTACACCACCGGCGTCCCGGCGATGATCGGCGCCGCGATGATGGTGACGGGCACCTGGAGCGGCGACGGCGTGTTCAACATGGAACAGATGGATCCCGACCCCTTCATGGATATGCTCAACAAGCATGGCCTGCCGTGGCAGGTGAAGGAATTGGAGCGGCCGCTGGACTTTTAACTCTCGCGCCAACTTCTATGCCGTTTGTGCTGAGCTGGTCGAAACACCGTTCTTCTCTTTAGCCAAGGAAGAATGGCCATTCGGCGGGCTCAGGGCGAACGGTTTTTATTGGTCAGTAGCGGCAAGGACGCCCCATGAGATCTCCCTTCGCAATCCTGGCGGCGCTTGCCCTCGCCACCCCTGCCGCCGCGCAGAATGAAGACCCCTTCGGCGCCGCGCGCGCGATTGTCGCTGACATCGGCAAGATCGTGACGCCAAACGGCGTTCAGGAGACGTTCGAGGTCACGCTGGGCGGCGCGCGGCAAGTGGTGAACGTGCGCGGCGCCGACCGCGACAATCCGATCCTGCTCTTTGTCCACGGCGGTCCGGGGGCGGTCGAAATGCCCTTTGCATGGGCCTTTCAGCGGCCATGGGAGGATGTCTTCACCGTCGTCCAATATGACCAGCGCGGTGCCGGTCGTTCTTATCCGCTGAACGACCCTGTGGCACTCGCGCCGACGATGACTCCCGATCGCTACCGCGACGACGCGATCGAACTGATCGAGCATCTGCAAAAGCGTTTTGGAAAGAGAAAGGTCGTGCTGCTGGGCCACAGTTGGGGTTCGGTCGTCGGCCTGTCGGTCGCGATCAAACGCCCCGACCTGCTGCACGCCTATGTCGGGGTCGGCCAGGGCATCGATTTTCGCGAGGGCGAAAGGGTCGGCATGGCGTGGACGCGCGCCAAGGCGCTGGCGGATGGGAACACCGAGGCGGTCGCCGCCATCGATGCGCTCGCGCCCTATCCGCAAGGGGAGTTCACCATCGCCAAGGCCGACGGCTGGCGCAAATATGCGATGCCCTATGGATCGCTGATGTACAACAAGCCCGACCTGAAGCTTTATTTTCAGACGCCGCTGCTTTCGCCCGAATATGGGCCCGACGACGTCAAGGCATGGGGCAAGGGCAGCGCCTTTTCCGTCTCGACCGTCTGGCCCCAGCTCGCCGATATGAGCTTCAAACCGATCCGGAAGCTTGGAACGCCGGTGGTTTTCCTGCTCGGGCGTCACGATTATACGACGCCGTCGCCGATCGCCGCGGCATGGCTCGACACGCTTGAAGCCCCCTCAAAATCGCTCGTCTGGCTCGAACATTCGGCGCATATGCCGATGGTCGAGGAGCCGGGGCATTTTTTCGCCGCGCTGCTGCGCGAAGTGCTGCCGCTTGTGCAGTCGCCTGACTGAACCGCGGGCTGCGCCGATGCAAATGCTTGCAACTCGTGCCCACGCCGACCATATTCGCTGCGTTCGTGGTCCTCGGGCTCGATGAGCGGCTGCCCACGAACCCTCTCGCTGGCTGGAACCGACCGCCGCGGAGGCATATTTCGTCTTCACGCGACCGCCACGGTCTGACAGGAAATCACACGCCATGGAAACCCGTGCCGGCGATCCCGGAGCCTTTGCCCGCTTCGACCTGAGCCGCGTCCCCTCCCCCGCCTTTGTCGTCGACGCGGCTAAGGTTCGCGCGAACCTTGCCGTGCTGCGCCATATCGGCGATGCATCGGGCGCGCGGGTGCTTGCGGCGCTCAAGGCCTTTTCGATGTGGTCGCTGGGATCGACGGTCGCGGACTATCTCGACGGCGTCTGTGCGTCGGGGCTTTACGAAGCCAGGCTCGGCCGCAGCGAATATGGCGGCCCCCATGGCGACAAGGAAGTTGCGACCTATTGCGCCGGTTACAAGGAAGCCGACCTCCCCGAAATCGCGCGCCTCTCCGACCATCTGATCTTCAACTCGCCGGGTCAGATCGCGCGGTTTCGGCCGTTGCTCGATGATCTGCGCGCGCGCGGCGAGACGTTCGACATCGGCCTGCGCATCAATCCGATGCACAGCGAAGGCGAAGTCGCCAAATACGACCCCGCGGCGCCGTGCAGCCGCCTGGGCTTTCCCGTCACCCAATTGCTTCCCGAACATATGGAAGGCGTCGACGGCGTGCATATGCACAGCCTGTGCGAACAGGACTTTCCGCCGCTCGAACGCACCTGGAACGCGGTGCAGGCGATGCTGCGCCCCTTTTTCAGCGGCCTCAAATGGATCAACTTCGGCGGCGGCCACCATGTAACGCGCGCCGATTATCAGGTCGATGCGCTGATCGGCTTTCTGAAACAGGTGCGCGCCGCGACCGATTGCGACGTGATGATCGAGCCGGGCGAAGCGATCGCGCTCGACGCAGGCATCCTCGTCGGCGAAGTGCTCGACCTCTTCCACAACGGCATGAGCATCGGCATCACCGACATTTCGGCGACCTGCCACATGCCCGACGTGATCGAGGCACCCTATCGCCCCGCGATGCTGGGTGAAGCGAGCGAGGGCGCTCCCACCCGGCTCGGCGGCCCGTCATGCCTCGCAGGCGACGTGATCGGCGATTATCGCCTGCCCGGCAGGCCCCGCATCGGCCAGCGCTTCGCGTTTCTCGACCAGGCGCATTATTCGATGGTCAAGACCAACACATTCAACGGCGTGCCGCTGCCCTCGATCTGGCTGTGGGACAGCGAGAGCGACGACCTGAAGCTGATCCGTGAATTCGGGTATGAGGATTTCAAGACGCGGCTGGGGTGATCTGACCTGGTTCCGTCATCCCGGCGAAGGCCGGGATGACGACTAAACAGCGACAGATATTATTTCCGCCAGCGCCTGGTGAATGTCGCTCACCACGACCGATCCCTCTCCGACCGATGAAGCGACGCGCTTCACCGACCCCTTGCGTACATCGCCAACGGCGTAAATGCGCGGCCAGCTCGTTTCATAGCGGCTCGGCATCCGGTCGAGCGACCAGCCCGCCCGGACCAGCTCGACGGGCGCAATGTCGGTGCCCGTTTTGACGAAACCGCGCTCATCGCACACCATTTCGCTTGGCAACCAGCCGGTGTTCGGGGAGGCGCCGAGGAAGAGGAACAGAAAGCGGCATTCGCAATGGCCCTCCACCCCCGTCTCGCGGCAGCGATAGGTCAGGGCATCGAGGCTGTCCTTTCCGTGCAGCGCGACAACGTCGGTCGACGGAATGATCTCGATATTCGGATGCTCTTCCAGTCGCTTGACCAGATATTCCGACATCGTTTCGCGCAGGCTTTTGCGGCGAAAGATCACGTGGACCTTCCTGGCGACACTCGCGAGATAGATCGCCCCCTGCCCGGCCGAATTGCCCGATCCGACAACCGTAACCTCGGCATCGCTGCAAAGCTGCGCCTCCATCGGCGTCGCGCCATAATAGATTCCCCGGCCTTCATAGGCCTCTATCCCCTCGATCGGGAGGCGCTGATATTGCGCGCCCGAGGCGACCACCACAGCGCGCGAGCGCAGTTTGCGCCCGTCGGCAAGATGGAGGCAATAGGCGTCTTTGTCGGGTGCAATCGACGCCGCGCGCACCGGTGCGGCGATTCGTGCCCCGAATTTCTGCGCCTGCACCGTGGCGCGGCGGGCGAGTTCGTTGCCGGAAATGCCGGTCGGAAAGCCAAGGTAATTTTCAATTTTCGACGAGGTGCCCGCTTGTCCGCCCGGCGCGTGGGCATCGAGCGCGATGACCGTCAGCCCTTCGGATGCCGCATAGACCGCCGCCGCGAGCCCGCCCGGTCCGCTGCCGACGACGATCACGTCGGCGGTTGCGCCGTCGGGGAGCAGGTCAAGGCCGAGCGCCGCGGCCAACATTTCGGGCGTCGGCTGGACAAGCAGGTCGGCCGCGCCAAGGATCACGACGGGCAGCTGCTCGTCCGTAACGCCGCGCTCGGCAAGCAGATGCGCGGGCACCGGCCCGTCGGCGGGATCGAACCAGCGATGCGCGACACCATGCTTGGCGAGGAGGTCGCGGAGTGCATAGACGCTGCGGTCGAGCGCCGCGCCGATCACGATCGTCACGGCGAATCCGCGCTGGTTGCTAAACTCCCGCCGCGCCGACAGCACGCGCACAAAAATGTCGGAATAATGGGAATTGCCCGCGATCAACCGCTGAAAGTCGCTGTGCGCGATCCGCAATATTTCACCATCGGCCCCCATTTCGACGCGCGAAAGATGGCGCTGTCCCGTCAGCACCGACAGGTCGCCCGCGAATTGTCCGCGCTCCATCCAGCCAACGCGCTTGCGCCCTTCGTCGGTCGACGCAAAAATGTCGGTGTGCCCCGACAGGGTGACGATGCAATCGGGCGCCACCGCTCCTTCGGCGATGATCAGATCGCCCGCCTTGTACGATTCGACCGTTCCAAAGCCGCAAAGCTCGTCGAGCTCGGCGTCGGAAAAGCTGTGATTGACGTCGGCGCGGGAGACCATGGGCACGTCCTTTCAGGATCTTCGATGGCGCAATCTAGCGGCCTTGCCTCCGCCTGTCTCGCGCCGCCGCACCGCTGCCCCGGTTCGCCCCGGCTGCCGCTGCTACGTTACAAAATTGCGTCCAGGGGTCTTTACAGGGGGACCCCCCCGCCATATATGCGCCACCGCTGCCCCAGGGGGACTTCCAATAACCGCAAGGCAGCCTTGGATGTTTCACTTTACCTTTGGGGGTCCCTTGCATTGCACCAGCATCATAGCGCCCACGGGCTGATTCAGGCACTTTCGCCGGTCGAACCTGTTACGCTTGTCCGCCCGCACGCCGCGCGGCGCGCAGCGCGTTTCTTCATCGAGCGATTTCCCGGCACCACCATGTATGCGGTAAAGGCGAATCCGTCGCCCGACCTGCTGCGCGTGCTGTGGGATTCGGGCGTCACCCATTATGACGTCGCCTCGATCGCCGAGGTGCGCCTTGTCGCGCGCACGCTGCCGCAAGCGACGCTCTGCTTCATGCATCCAGTGAAGGCTGAGGAAGCCATTTCCGAGGCCTATTGGAAACATGGCGTACGCACCTTCTCGCTCGACACGCTCGACGAACTCGAAAAGATCGTGCGCGCGACCGAGGGCGCCCAGGATCTGAACCTGCTCGTGCGCCTGCGCGTGTCGTCGGATCACTCGAAGCTCAGCCTCGCCGCCAAATTCGGTGCCGAGCCCGAGGATGTGCGCGAACTGCTGATGGCCACGCGCCAGGCTGCCGATGCGCTGGGCATCTGCTTCCATGTCGGCAGCCAGGCGATGACGCCGCATGCCTATGCACAGGCAATGGAGCGCGTCCGCGCCGCGATCGTCGCCGCGTCGGTCACGGTCGACATCATCGATGTCGGTGGCGGCTTTCCCTCCTCCTATCCGGGCATGGAGCCGCCGCCGCTCGACGCCTATTTCGATACGATCCACCGCAGCTTCGAAAGCCTTCCGATCAGCTATTCCGCTGAACTCTGGTGCGAACCGGGCCGCGCGCTGTCGGCCGAATATAGCTCGCTGATCGTTCGCGTCGAAAAGCGCCGCGGCGAAGAACTCTACATCAACGACGGCGCTTACGGTGCGCTGTTCGACGCCGCGCATGTCGGCTGGCGCTTTCCTGTCGTGCTGCAAGGCGACGCCGAACGCGATACCGAGCTGGTGCCGTTCAGCTTTTACGGTCCGACGTGCGACGACCTCGACCATATGGCGGGCCCCTTCTATCTGCCCGCCGACATCAAGGCCGGCGATTTCATCGAAATCGGGATGCTCGGCGCCTATGGCTGCGCGATGCGGACCAAGTTCAACGGCTTCGGCGCCGACGAAACGCATGTCGTCAGCGACGAACCGATGACCAGCCTCTACACCGGCGAAGTCGAACAGGAACGCCGCAGCGCAACTGTAACCAAGCTGTTCTGATCACAAGAAAATACAGTAAGCAGGGAGGGTCGGCGCAGCGATGCGACCGGCCCTTTCGCTTTTGTGTCGGCACGCCAGGGCGCCGGAGCGGCGGCGATCGGCGACTGGTACGGGCGCGGGCCCGAGCGCGGCATCGCGATCGTCTTTTCGATCGCCGGCCTGCTCGGCATGCACGCGACACTCGCCGCCTTCGCCTCGAAATCCTATCGCCGCATTTCGGCGGCCTATGCCGATGGCGCAGACAGCGACACCAAAGCGGTCGCAGCTGTCTGAGACGCCAAGCGTAAAGCCTCTTCCGTTTCACTTTGCAATGCGTCTATCGTGCGCGGCGATAAAGAAGGAGAGGCCATGTCCATGCTGTCCGGCATTCGCATCATCGATCTGACGACGGTTATTTTCGGTCCCTATGCGACGCAGATGCTGGCCGATCTGGGGGCCGAGGTGATCAAGGTCGAAACGCCGGGCGTGGGCGACATCTCGCGCTATCTGGGAAGCGGCGTTCCCGACCCGACGATGGGGTCGATCCACCTTACCGTGAACCGCGGAAAGCAATCGATCGCGCTCGACCTGAAAAGCGCGGAGGATGCGGCAGTGCTCCGCGAACTCATCGCCACGGCCGACGTCTTTTTCCACAATATCCGTGGTAAGGCGATCGCCAAGCTGGGGTTCGACTATGCGGCGTGCCGGACCCTCAAACCCGATATCATCTATGTCCACGGCACCGGCTTCGCACAGGACGGCCCTTATGCCGATCTTCAGGCCTATGACGATGTCATCCAGGCGGCAAGCGCCACCACCAGCCTGCTTCCGCGCGTCGACGGCGACCCGCGGCCGCGATACTTTCCGTCGCTGATCGCCGACAAGGTCGCAGGACAATTCGGCGCGCAGGCGATCCTCGCGGCGCTGATCCACAAGCTGCGGACCGGCGAGGGTCAGGCGGTCGAGGTTCCGATGTTCGAATGTTTCAGCGCCTTCATGCTGACCGAGCATCTGCGCGATGCCGCGCTCGACCCGCCGCTGGGCCCCGCGGGCTATCCGCGCCAGCTTGACCCGACGCGCCAGCCCTTTCCGACCCGCGACGGCTATGTCGCGATCGTTCCCTATACGCCCGAATCCACCGCCCGCCTGATGGCGCTGCTCGGCAGCGGCGCGCTGCTCGAAACGGCCGAATTTGCCGCCGCGAAGGAGGAGGGGCGGCATATGCCGCTGATCTATAAGGAAATTGCGCGCAAGACGCCCGCAAAGACGACCGCCGAATGGCTCGCGCTGTTCGCCGCGAACGACATTCCCGCCATGGCAGCGCGCGACCTCGACGACGTCACGAACGACCCCCATTTCGTCGCAACCGGGTTTTTCCGCCGCCGGACCCACCCCGATGTCGGCGCATTTCACGAAATGCAGCCGCCCGTCCGCTATGGCGCGATGCCGCCGCGCGACCTCGGCTTTGCGCCGCGGGTCGATGGCGACGGCGCCGCCATCCGCGCCGGGCTGGTCGGCGCCAAGGATGGCGTTGCATAATGCCGTGCTTGGCGTAGCATCGCGCCACATTGATGGAGGGGGAAATCATGTCAGATAGTCTACTTGCACCCGGCGCGGTCCTTGCGCTCTGGACGGTGCTCATGCTCGGCTGGGTCGCCGCCACGCGCTTTTCGGCGATGGCGAAGGTCGGCATCGACATCAAGACGGCGGCGCCGGGCGGGCGCGGCGTCGATCTGGAGCAAGCGCTGCCGCCGCAAACCAACTGGAAATCGCATAATTATACGCATCTGTGCGAACAGCCGACGATCTTTTATGCCGTGATCGTCTTCCTGCATCTGTCGGGTGGCGACACCGACCTGACGCGCGGACTGGCGTGGGCTTATGTCGTGCTCCGCATCGTCCACAGCCTGTGGCAATCGACGGTCAACCGCATTCCGGTGCGCTTTGCGATCTTCACGCTCGCGACAATCTGCCTCTTCGCGCTGTCGATCCTCGCCGTCATTGCGACGCTGGGCTGAAAGGACATATGATGGATAGCAATGCGATATTGGGGCCGGTCGCGACGCTGGCGCTCTGGTCGATGATCATGTGGGTCTGGATGTACGCAACGCGGCTTCCCGCGATGCGCCGCGCGAAGATCGATACGGCCAATCTGGTCGGCGGAACGGGACAGAATCTGGAAAATGTCCTGCCGCCGCAGGTCCAGTGGAAAGCGCATAATTACAATCATCTGATGGAGCAGCCGACCGTCTTCTACGCCGTCGCGATCGCGCTGGCGGTGGGCGGCATGGGCGGCGGGCTCAACGCACAGATCGCCTGGGCCTATGTCGCGCTGCGTATCGTGCACAGCCTCGTTCAAGTGACGGTCAACCGCGTGATGTGGCGCTTTCTGATATTCGCGCTGGCGAGCATCGCGCTGATCGCGCTCTGCCTCCATGCCTTCATGGGTTTCGTGCTGCACTGAGCATCGATCAGCGGATGAAACGTGCGGCCAGCTCCACATGGGTCGACCAGCGGAACTGGCCGACGGGCTGCACCCGGTCGAGGCGATAGCCGCCATCGACGAGCATCTTTGCGTCGCGCGCAAAGCTGGCGGGATTGCAACTGACATAGGCGATCACCGGGACCGATGACGCCGCGAGTTGCTTCACCTGTTCCTCGGCACCTGCCCGCGGCGGGTCGAGGATGATGGCGCCGAACCGATCGAGTTCGGCGGGCACCAGCGGGCGCCGGAACAGGTCGCGATGCTCGGTCGCAACCAGTGCGCGCGCGCGGTTGGCCGCGCCGGCAAGCGCAGCGATCGCATCGCGCGCCCCCTCGGCGGCATAGACTTTGCGCCCCGCCTGCACTGACAGCGCAAAGGTGCCGACGCCCGCGAACAGATCGGCGACCGCGGCGGCGTCGCCGATGGATTCCATAACCGCCGCGACAAGCGCCGCCTCGCCCGCTGCCGTCGGTTGCAGAAAGGCAAAGGGCGGCACTTCGACCGCGATGCCGCCGAAATTCATCGTCGGCGGATCGGGCTGCCACAGGATTTCCAGCCCGTCACCCTGATCGACCGCAAAGCGCGCCAGCCGATGCGTTCCGGCGAAATCCTGAAGCGCCATTGCCGCGTCGAGTCCCTCGGCGCGAACCCCTTCGAGAATCAGTTCGATCCCCTGGTCGAGCAACTGCATCTTGACCTTCACCGGGCGTCGCGGCGGTGCGATCATCGCGAGCAGATCGCGCACTGGCGCAACCAGCGCGAACAGATCGGGGTGCAGCAGCGGGCACATGCGCATGTCAACGATCTGGTTGCTTTGCGCCGCATTGAAACCGATCGCGACCTGCTTGCCGGTGCGAAGCGCGGTGAGCGCGGCGCGGCGACGGCTCTGCGGCGGCGACAGCTGCGCGGGCAGGATGTCGCCCGCCTTCATCTGCTGCGCCGCCAGTGCCCCCGCGACCCGGTCGCGCACATAATCGGCCAACGCCGCCTCGGCGACATGCTGTAGCTGGCAGCCGCCGCATTTGCCGAAGTGGCGACACACGGGTTCCGCGCGGTTCGGGCCGGGGATCAGGATGCCGTCGGGCCGCACATGGTCGCCCGGTACCGCGCCCGCTACATGGCGGCCATCGCCGGTAACGCCGTCGCCGCGCGCAGCGATGCGGGTGATCAGGGCGGTTTCGCTCACGTCAGTCTTCCACCATATCGTCGGCCACAAGGCCGGGGCCGATAGCGCGGGCGCGCGCAATATGCCAGCCCACGGCCGCCACCGCCGCGTCAAAGGCATCGCCGCCGCGCGCCAGCATCGCGCCGCACGCCCCGGCAAGAACGTCGCCCGTGCCGGCGGTAGCGAGCCAGGGGCAGCCCGGCCACGCGGCCACCACGCGGCCATCGGGGGCGGCGATCACCGTGTCGGCGCCCTTGTAGATCACCACCGCCTGCGTGCGCATTGCCGCGGCCTTTGCCTTGTCGATCTTGCTTCCGCAAAGCTGCGGAAAGGCGCGCGCGAACTCGCCCTCGTGCGGGGTCAATATCGCCTTGCGCGGCGTCCCGGACAAGCGCGGCAGCGCGGCGTCGATCGCCGCGGCGTCGAGCACGAGCGGCTTGCCCGAATCGAGCGCCGCCTCGACGCCGCGCAGCAATTCGTCACCCGCGGGAAACCCCGGGCCGATCACGATTGCCCCGACGCGCGGATCGTCGAGCCGCTTGCCGAATTGCGCATCGCTTTCGGTAATGAGCGCCGAAAGGGGCGCGCGTTCGCTGTCGCCAAGCACGACATAGCCCGCACCGGCGCGCAGCGCCGCCGAGGCAGCCAGTCCCGCCGCTCCGCGCATCGGGCCTGCACATACCAGCACCATGCCGCGCGTGAACTTGTGCGCCGATGCTTCGGGTACCGCGGTCTGCGCCCTCGGCAATGTCCGCACGGCCTTGTCCGCCGCGATGCCGATCGGCGCGAGCAGCACGCGCCCGCACGCGGGCGCGGTGGGCAGCAGAACGTGCGCGGGCTTCAGCGCGCCCAGCGCCAGTGTCACATCGGCGCGAAGCGAGGGCATCCAGTCGGCGCCGCCATCGCCGTCGATACCGCTCGGCACATCGACTGCCAGCACGCGCCGGTCGGAGAAGCGGGCGAGCGCGGCCGCCAGATCGGGCGCGATCGGGCGCGAAAGGCCAACGCCGAAAAGCGCATCGACAATCAGCGGGGCCGGAGCGAGGCGGCTGTCGATCGTCTCGACCGGGCCGCTCCACCCCGCCCGCGCCGTCTGCGCCAGCTCGGTGGAGGGCTCGGCGAGCGCTGCGACACGGACCGCAGCGCCGCGTGCCGTCAGCAGGCGCGCCGCGACATAACCGTCGCCGCCATTGTTGCCGGGACCGCACAGGATCAGGATCGGCGCACCGGCGGAGATCCGCCATGCAGTGTCGGCAACCGCGGCGCCCGCCAGCTCCATCAGGTCTGAAAGCGACCTTCCCTGCACCGCGCACGCCGCCTCGGCCTCGCGCATCGCGGCGGCGGTCAGGATCGGGGCGTCGGCGGGAACGGACATGGTGCCATGATTAGCACGGCGCACGGAAAAGATGCGGCTATTATTCTGTGGCGCCGACGCTCGCGGGAAGCCGGTATCGATCCCCCCCGATCGTGACTTCGATCAGCTTGTCGCCGACAATCGCAACTTTTGCCGGTTCGGAGCCGTCGGCCGACACGACGCCGCGTCCGTCGGTCGTGATCTGAAGACGGCGGTAGCCGACATCGCTGCGACCGACGACCAGGATAGCGCCGTCCGCGCCGCCCATTTCCTCGATCGTGCAATTGCGTTCGAAGGCTTTGGCACCCTCGAGCGCACATTCGATCTTTTGCCTGCCCGCGTCCGCTTCCTGGGGCGCGCTGCCGCATCCCGCCAGCACCCATAGCGGCGCCAGCGCGGTCCAGCGGCGCATCAGCCTTTGCCGCCCTTGAGCTGCGACAGATCGCGCACCGCGCCGCGCGCGGCGCTCGTCGTCATCGCCGCATAGGCTTGCAGCGCCACCGAAACCTTGCGCGGGCGGGGTTTCGCAGGCTGCCATGCGGCGTCGCCTTTTGCTTCCATCGCCGCGCGGCGCTCGGCCAGTACGCTGTCCGCAACGGCGAGCGTGATCGTACGCGCCGGAATGTCGATCTCGATCATATCGCCATTCTCGATCAGCCCAATCGCTCCGCCTTCGGCCGCCTCGGGCGAAACATGGCCGATCGACAGCCCCGACGTGCCGCCCGAAAAGCGCCCGTCGGTGATCAGCGCGCAGGCGGCGCCCAGCCCCTTCGACTTCAAATAGCTGTAAAGCTGATGATCGACGAGCAAGGCGCCGAGG
>JBGTUD010000029.1:0-17645 GCA_041939405.1 Sphingopyxis sp.
GATCAGCGCGTCGAGCACCATCGGACCGCAAGTATCGGTGTCGATCTCGAACGTGTCGAAATGCGGGTTCTGCCCCTTGTCGGGGTCGTAGCGATAGACTTTGAATTTTTTGACGTGCGTGGCGCCTTCGGCCTTATGGACCTTGCCGCCCTTTTGCGGGCGGCTGTTCTTGGGCAGGCGGAATTCGGCCATGTCGGGCTCCCATGATGCAGTCGCGGGTCCGACTAGACCCGATTGACGGCGCCGACAAGGGGGTGATGCACCGTCGGTGCGCGAAAGCCGCTGGCGGCACGCGGGCCGAGCCGCTAGGTGCGGCAAGGATGAGCGACAACGCCGACCATTCTGCCGTCACCAGCCGCAGCGTCGCGCGCGGGCTCGGCACGACGATGCTCGCGCGCTTGGGCGCGATCGTCGAAGTCGTTGCACAGCCGCTCTATGTCCTGATGTTCGGGCTCGCGGGCTATGGGCTTTATGCCGTGCTGTGGGCGGCGGTGAACCTCATCGAAAATATCTTCGACCTGGGCATGACGAGCGCGATGCAGCGCACCGTCCCGCAATCGGCGAGCGATGCCGAAGCGGCGGCGGCGCTGCGCACCGCGATGATCTTCGGCGTCGGGCCGTGCATCCTCGTCGCGGCACTCATTTCGACGTTCGCCGCCGAGCTTGGCCCGCTCCTCAATGTCGCCGCCCGCGATCGCGAACTGGTCGTTCCGGCGATCAGGATTTTTGTCTGGGCCCTGCCGCTCTGGGCCTTTGTCGAAATCGCGACCTCGGCGCTCCGCGCGCGGATGGTATTCGGCGCCGAAATCCGCTTGCGGATCGTCTGGGAACAATTGCTCCGCCTCTTGTTCGCCCTGCTGTTCTTTGCCGGCGGCCTCGGGCTGAAGGGGCTGTTTATCGCGCATCTTTGCTCGCTTGCTATCACCGCTGCCCTTTCGGTGCGCCTGCTGGCGCGCCAATATAGTTTCGCCGATCTGTGGCGCGGGCCGTGGGCGGGCCCGGTTTCGCGCGACACCTTCTGGGCGGGGCTGTCCATCCTGCCGTCGAACGTCATCACCCGGCTGTTCGGCGACGCCCCTGCCCTGATTCTCAACATGTTGCTCCCCGGCGCCGCGGGCGCAGCGGCGGCGGGCCTGTTCACGATCGCGCGCAAGCTGTCGAGCATTGTCCAGCTGGTGCGTATCGCCTTTACCTATGTGATGGCACCGCTCGCCGCGAGCGCCGAGCGCCGCGACCGGCGGCAGGTTGCCGACATCTACGCCTATGCCACCCGGCTGATCGCGGCGATCGCGCTGCCGCTCGCAGCAGTGCTCGCGGCGGGCAGCGCGTCGCTGCTCGCCCTCTTCGGCGATCAGGCACAAACGGCGCAGGCGGCGCTGGTCATCCTGCTCTTCGCGCGCGCGGCCGAAGCGGTGCTTGGCATCGCGTCGCCGGTGCTTCAGGTCGTCGCCGCCTTCCGCCACCAGCTCACGGCCAGCGTCGTCGGCGTGGGCGTCGCCATCGCCGCAGGGTGGCTGCTGGTCGGCCCTGTCGATCCGCTGACGGGCGTGACGCTGGCGACGGCGATCGGACTCGTCGTCATGGCGGCGATTCCCATGGTTCAGCTTGCCGCCGTCGAGGGGCTGCATCCCTTCGATGCGCAGTTTCCCGCGGTCGCGATGCGCGGCATGGGCCTGACGGTCGCCGCGGGCGGGGCTGCGCTGCTTGCCGATCTTCTCCCCGATCCCGTCGCGCTGCCCTTGCTCCTCATCATCGCCGTCGCGGCGATCTGGCTTGCGCTGCGCTTTGCGCTGCCGCTTGCCGATCGTGCTTCGCTCGGCAAGGCCGCGCGCCGCCTCCGCCTGATCGGACCGGCCGACCGATGACCGACACGCCAACCCACGTCGCAATCTATGACCTCGACCGCACGGTGCTGCGCACCCCGACCTTCACCTTGTTCCTCTTGTGGGCAGCGTGGCGCGACGCGCCGTGGCGCCTGCTGCTGCTCCCCCTGCTCGCGGTGCTGATGATCGGCCATGCGCTTCGCCTTTACGGCCGCGACCGGTTCAAGCCCGCCGCGATCCGGCTGATGCTGGGCGGCCGCCTGTCACCAGTGCGCGCCGAACGGCTCGCCGCGCGGTTCGCCGCCTGGCGCGTGCCGCGCGACGTGCCGCCGGGCGCCGCCGCGCATATCGCGCGCGATCGAAGCGAAGGGTTCGTGCTGCTGATGGCGACCGCGGCGCCCGAATTTTACGCGCGCGCGATCGCCGACGCGCTGGGCTTCGATGCCGTCCTCGCCTCGCGCCATCGCCGCGACGCTGCGGGCAACTGGCTCCCCGGCCTCGACGGGCGCAATTGCTATGGCGGCGAAAAGGCACGGCGCGTCGCCGAATGGCTTGCCGCCCACCAGTGCGAGGGCGCCCACATCCGCGCCTATTCGGACCATGCAAGCGACGCGCCGACCTTTGCCTTGGCGCGCGAGGCGTGGCTCGTCGGGCGCGGCGACAAGGTCGCGCGCCTTGCCGCCAAGCACGGCTGGCACGTCGCGGATTTCGAGGATGCCGCCGCAGGGGCGCCGACGAAGGTTCGGTGATGCGCATCCTCTTTCTGTTCATCGGCGAACCGCATCATCTGTTCCACGCGCTGCCCATCGCCGCGGAAATGGCCGCGAAGGGCCAGGCGGTCGAAATTGCGGTGGCAAGCAGTGACCATCTGTCCGTCGCGCGGCAGGTCATGCGCGCCTATCCGGGCTTTGCGCCCAAGATCGCTTTGCTGGGGCAGAAAGGGATCGCACGCTGGCTGCGCGCGCGCGGCCTGTTCCGCAATCCGCGGCTGCCGATCCTGCTCGACGCGCTGCCCTTTCTCCGCCGGTTCGACGCGATCGTTGTCCCCGAGCGGACGACGACAACGATCCGCCATTTCCTGCCGCGCCGGACGCAGCTCATCTTCACGCCGCACGGCGCGGGCGATCGCGCGATCATGCTCGACCCGCGCGATCGGCATTTTCATTTCGTGCTGGTCGCGGGTGAAAAGAGCAAACAGCGCCTGCTGGATGCCGGAACGATCCGTCCTGGGCATTACGCCGTCAACGGCTATGTAAAGCTCGACCTGATGCGGCGGCTGCAAAATACGCGTACGCCGCTGTTCGAGAATGATCGGCCGATCGTCCTTTACGCCCCGCATTTCCGGCGCGACCTGTCGTCGTGGGACCGGTTCGGGCGCACGATCATCGACTGGTTCGCGGCGCAGGATCGCTACAACCTTGTCGTCGCGCCGCATGTCCGCCTGTTCGCCGAAGCCAGCGAAGCCGAGCGCGCCGACGTCGAACAGCTCGCGATTCCCGGCAAAATCCATATCGACCTCGGCTCCGAACGCCTGTTCGACATGAGCTATACCAGCGGCGCCGACCTCTATCTCGGCGACGTCAGCAGCCAGGTATATGAGTTTCTGGCGACGCCGCGACCGTGCATTTTTCTCAATGCCCACAAGGTCGATTGGACGGGCGATCCCGATTATCTGTTCTGGACGCTGGGCGATGTCGTCGACGACCTCGCCGACCTGCCCGCCGCGATCGCGGCAGCCCCCGGCCGCCATGCCTGCTATGCCGAGGCGCAACGGGCGCGGCTTGCCGAATCGGTCGGCGGCGACCCCGCGGGTGCGGCGGCGCGCGGCGCCGAAGCGATCCTGCGCTTTCTTGCAAAGGACGCAGAGCAGGATAAGAGCGGCGGATGACCGACGCCACTTCCCGCCCCGCGCTGATCCCGATCGGCGACAATCCCACCCCGATCTGGGGCATGTCCAATGCCGAGCGCCTGCGCCGGCTGGCGCGTGCCGAAGGGCTGCCCGAAACGCCGGACGCGGCGGGCGGGCGGCTTTACGTCAATCTGGCCTATGTGTTCGATCCGGTATGGCTGCGGCATATCGTGACGCTGCCCGCGACGGTGGTGATGGACGGCGACGCGCTGGTGATGGCACACCTTGTGGGCGGGATGACGCCCGACGACATCGCGGCCCGGCGCGACGCGCTGACCATCATCGATTATCGCGACAATCCGCAAATCTATAACCGCCAGCTGCGCAAGCTCGACTGCCCCTTCATTCGGCCGCTGACGCCCCAGACGCGGCGCGCGATCGAACGGCAGAGCTATTTCGGTGCCTATAAGGGCGTGACCGACGCGCTCACCAAATATCTGTGGCCCGAACTCGCTTTGTGGCTGACCCGCGGCGCGGCGAGCATCGGCATGACGCCAAACATGGTCACGGCGATCGGCGCGGCGCTCTGCGTCTATGCGACCTATCTCTTCGCCTACGGCCATTATTGGACGGGAATGCTCGCCGCCTTCATCTTCATGGTGCTCGATACCGTCGACGGAAAGCTTGCGCGCTGCACGATCACCTCGTCGAAATGGGGCAACATCGCCGATCACGGCGTCGATCTCATTCACCCGCCCTTCTGGTGGTATTTCTGGGGCGTCGGTCTCGGCGCCTGGGGTCTTGCCTTATCCGACCGGACCTTCCTGATCGTGATGATCGCCATCGTCGCGGGCTATGTGCTCCAACGCGTGATTGAGGGGCTGTTCATCAAGGATTTCGGCATGGACGTCCATGTCTGGCGCCGGTTCGACAGCCAGTTTCGCCTGATCACCGCGCGGCGCAATCCCAATTTCGCGATCCTGTTCTTCGCGACCCTCGCCGAGCGCCCCGACATCGGACTGATCGCGGTCGCCTGGTGGACGGTCATCTCGCTGCTCGTCCATGCCGTGCAGCTGGTGCAGGCCTATGCCGCGCGGCGCGCGGGCAAACCCATCGTCAGCTGGATGGAGGACGCATGAACGCGACGATCGAAAAATTCGGCCATCCGGCAACGCTGGTTGCCGAATATGACCATTGGGTCGTGCTGCTGCGCCCCGCGCAGCCGGTCCTTGGCGCGCTGGTGCTGGCGGCCAAATCGGATGCCACTGCGTTCGGCGACCTGCCCGCCGAAGCCCACGCCGAGCTCAAGACCGTGACCGCCGCGATCGAGACCGCGCTTGGCAAGGCCGTCGGCTATGCGAAGATCAATTATCTGATGCTGATGATGGTCGACCCGCACGTCCATTTCCACGTCCTGCCGCGTTATGACGGCGAACGGAGCGGCGCGGGCGTGAGCGTTGCCGATGCCGGCTGGCCGGGGCAGCCCGACTTGGGGCAAGCGGTGAAGCTCGACGGCGATCAAGTCGCCGCGCTTGCGGACTGGCTCAAACCCTATTTCGCGTAGCGGCCTTCGTCGGCCCATTTCGCGGTAAGCGCCTCGGCGGCTTCGACATCCTGCGGGAAGTCGACTTCCTGCCATTCCAGCCCTTCGATCGACACGGTGCCGACGCGGTTGCCCTTGGCGATGATGTCGATCGCGCGCAGATACCAGCGTTCGACCCCGTCGGGCGTGCGCATCATCTGGTCGACCTGATTGCGAAAGATCGATGGGCCGTCGCCGGTAAAGGCGAGCATCCCGATCGATTCGGAATTGGTATCGGGAGGCAGAAGCCGCTTGCCGATCGCGTGCAGGCGCCCGTCGGCGTCACGGTTCACCTTCATATCGTCGTCGTCATAATGCGATTTGACGTCGACGGTGACGGTGATCGGTTCCCTGGCCCCTTCGATCAGCCGCGCGACAATCTCGTCCGATACGATGGTGTCGCCATTAAGGATGATGAAATCGCGGTCCATCTCCTCGCGCGCGATCCAGCAGGTACCCAGATTGTCGGCGACCTGGAAAAAGGGATTGAACAGCGTGCGGATGCGCGCACCCGTGTCGCGATAAAGCTGGAGGGCATGGTCCTCGACCCGCTCGGTGCGAAATCCGGTGACGACGACGATATCCTTGATCCCGTTGGCGACCAGCGCTGCGACCTGCCAGCTGATAAGGCTGCGGCCGCCCAGTTCGATCAGGCATTTGGGAATGTCGCGGGTCAGCGGCAACAGGCGCGAACCCTGCCCCGCCGACAGAATGATGGCTTTGGTAATGCTCATGGCCGCCGCCCTATAGCCGCTTCGTCCCGCGCGGCAAATATTCCCTCGATCAGATCGATGTCGGCGGGCTTGTCGGCGTCGATGCACGCCTCGGGCGCCGACATCGGCACCACCTTCGCGGCAAGGCCAAAGCGCCGCCCGGCGTGCGCGATCCCCTGATGGATGGTAAAGAGCCGCAGCAGCGCCCCGATGAGCAGCCACGGTCCGAAGGCGGCGATAATCTTCAGCCCCTTTTTGCGGTCGCGCTCGATCCGCCCCCAGAAGTCGAGCAGCGGCAGCACACGGCGCCCGCGCAGACGAAACATATTCGCCCCCGACCACCAGCCGCCCCGGAATTTGAGCCAGGTGCGCCGCGATTCGGGATAGCGCGCGAGCAATATCGCCCGTTCGACCATGGCGACCGCGACGTCGCTGTCCTCGGCGCCGCGCAGAAACTCTTCGATCATCGCCGGGGTGAGCAGCACATTGTCCGCGGTGGTGACGAGCAGCGGATCGTCGCCGGGCGGCAGCGCCGCGGCCAGCGAGCTGCTGATCCCCTGTCCCGAATCCGAAAAATGCAGATCGTCGAGGCCCGCCAGCCCCGGCTCGGCGGCCAGTTCGGCGCTGTTCTGCGCCAGGATCGTGATCGGCCCGACCAGCGGCGAGGCGCGAAGCGCGCGGACGACGTGCAGAAGCATCGCCTGCCCGGCGACCGGCAGCAAGGCCTTGGTCGATACGCCGCGCCCCGAAAGCAGCGGGTCGGGTCCGGGGCGGCTGCCCGCGAGGACGATCGCCGGAATCGCACCGCTCATGGCACCACTTTCGCTGCGGCAGCGATGCGCCGCGCCGTCGCGCCGCGCAGGAAGTCGGTCGCATCGTCGAGGACCGGCTGGCGGTTCTGAAAGGGCGCTGCCAGCGCCATCATAATGCCGCTATGACCGATGCCGGGATAGATGCGGACCGTCGCCGATCCCCCCGCGCGCGCGATAGCGGCGGCAAGATTCTGGCTGTTACGCGGCCGCACCACATCATCCTCCTCGCCGCTGGCGAGCCACAGCGGCGGCGCATCGCCCCGCGCGAAGCGGATCGGCTGCGTTCGTTCGACCGACCGGATCTTGCCCATCGCCTTGTCCGCGCGGCCGCCCTTTTCCAGCGGCAGGAAATCATAGGGGCCGGCCAGGCCCACGACGCCACGGATGACGGCCGGATCGCTCTTCGCGGCGCGCAGCCATTGCGGGTCGAGCGCCAGCATGACGGCATTATAGGCACCCGCCGAATGGCCCATCAGCGCGATGCGGTCGGGATCGCCGCCAAGCTTTGCGATATGTTCGTGCGTCCACGCGACCGCCGCGGCGCTGTCCTCCAGAAAGTCGGGCCAATGCGCTTTCGGCACCAGCCGGTAATCGGGGATGACGACGACAAATCCCTGCCGCGCGAGCGCCCGCCCCGCGAACCCATAGTTGGCGCGCTCGCCGCTGTTCCAGCCGCCACCATAGAAGAAAATCACCACCGGCAGCCGGTCGCCCTCGCGCAAGCTTTCGGGCACCCAGATGTCGAGCGACTGGCGCGGCCCACGGCCATAGGGCTGGTCGACGATCAGCAGGCGCGCGCCGTCACCCTGCCCCAGCAGCCGGTCGGCCATGTTGAGCGATTTGGCGCCGCCCCCGACGATCAGTTTCGCCCCGCCGCCGAACAGCAGCACGAGCAGCAGCACCACGAAGAGGATCTTGATCAATCGCCGTCCCTCGAAAAGCCGCACCGCCATCCCGCCGCGCCCTACAGGGCCGCGGGGCGCCTCACAAGCACGTAACAATCGGGCGGCGTGCGACCTTTTGCCCGCTCGCGCGTAGGAAAGGCCGATGTCGGCACGCTTTTCCCGCCCCGCGCTTGTCTGCAACAGCCAGAGCGGCAGCTACGATCCCGCGATCCGCAGCGCGATCGAAGCGGTCTGCCGCGCACAAGCCGCACCGCTCGCGGCGACTTTTGCCCCGCCCGGCGACGCCATCCCCAATGCCGCCGAGCTCGCCCGCCGCACCATCGACCTTTTGATCGTGTGGACCGGCGACGGCACAATCAACGCCGCGGCAAGCCGCGCAGCGGGCTGGGACGGCGCCATCCTGCCCCTGCCCGGCGGCACGCTCAACCTCTTGTCAAAGGCGCTGCACGGCGACCGCGACGCGCCCGATATATTGACCGACGCACTCGGCGGCAAAGCCCGCCGCGCGCGCATCCCGACGATCCGGACGGCGGAGGCGGAGGCTTTCATCACAATCGTCGCAGGCCCTGCGACCCGCTGGGCCGAGGTTCGCGAAACGATGCGCCAGGACGGGCTGATCGAGGCGAGCCGCGCGGCACCCGATGCCCTGGACGCGACGATGAACGCGCCCGGCGTCCGCGTCGCCGGCGACGGGCGGGACTGGCCCGCGATCATCCTGACGCCCACCGCGTACGGCATCCGCGCCGATGGCATCGTGGCCGATCGTTCGGCCGACGTGCTGCGCCACGGCCTCGCCTGGCTCGGCGGCGACTTTCGCGACGGGCCGACCGAAGAGCTATTGACCAGCGAAACGATCACCCTCGAAGGCGAAACACCGATCAGCCTTGAATATGACGGCGAGCTTCAGGAAACGCCATCACCCGCGCGCTTCACCCTCGGCACAAGCGCGGTCGATTTCGTCGCGACGGCATGATCCGGCTTTTTCATGTCAGCGACCTGCACTTCGGACTCGAGGATCCCGCCGCGCTCGCCTGGTTCGGCGACTGCGTTCGCGCCGAGCGACCCGACGCGGTCCTGATCACCGGCGACCTGACCATGCGCGCGCGCACCCGCGAGTTCGCCGCGGCGTGCGACTGGATCGAAACGCTGGACGTGCCCGTGACGGTGGAGGTCGGCAATCACGACCTGCCCTATTTCAACCCCATCGCGCGCTTCTTCTATCCCTATCGCCGGATCCGCCGTATCGCGCGGCTCGTCGAGCGCGAGATCGACCTGCCGGGCCTCGCCATCGTCCCGCTGAAAACCACCGCGCGCGCGCAGTGGCGGCTCGACTGGTCGAAAGGCTGGGTGACCACCAAGGCGCTCGCACACACACTCGCCGCGATCGATGCGCTGCCGCGGGACGCAATGGTGCTCGTGACGGCGCATCATCCGCTCGTCGAGGCGGGGACGCGCGGGCGTGCGCTGACCCGCGGCGGCGAGCGCGCCCTCGCGGCGCTCGCGGGGCGCGGCGTCGCAGCGGTGCTCAGCGGCCATGTCCACGATGCCTTCGACCTTTCCAAAAACACCGCCCAGGGGCCGATCCGCATGATCGGCGCCGGAACGCTGTCGCAGCGCATCCGGTCGACCCCGCCCAGCTTCAACGAACTGCGGATCGCGGAGGGCGAACTGTCGATGCGCGTGCGCAACCTTGCCGCGGTGCCGACCGCCGACATGCAGATCGCCGACATCCCGCCCGACGCGATGCCGCCGCGCCAGCCCGGCGAACCCGTGGCGCGCGTCCATGCGGTGCCGCCGGTCGATCCGCCGGCGCATTGACGCGCCCGTTCGCCCCGTTAAGTTGCAACAAAAAACGGGATGAGGGACGATGCTGACCAAGGGCGACGATTTTCCACTGCACCAGTGCGCCGAGCCGATCGCCTTTGCGGGCACCGACCGCAATTTTTACGACCGCTATTTCTTCAACGGTTACGCCCCCGACGGCTCGGTCTTTTTCGCCGCCGCGATGGGTTTTTATCCGCAGCTGGGGATCGTCGACGCCGCCTTTTCGGTCGTCGTGGGCGACGTGCAGCACAACCTCCGCACCAGCCGACGGTCGGATGGCGAGCGGCTCGATCTGTCGGTCGGCCCCATCGAAATCGCGATCGACGCGCCGCTCGACATATTGAGGCTGCGAATTGCGGCGAACGACGGACTGCTTGCCGGCGAGCTGCGCTTTTCCGGCCGCCATTTTCCCATCCTCGAGCCACGCTTCACGCGCCGCAACGGCACGCGCCTGTTCATGGATTATACGCGGATGACCCAGAACGGCCGCTGGTCGGGCTGGCTGTCGGTCGGTGGGCGGCGGATCGACATCGGCGCTGGCTGGACGGGCACGCGCGATCGCAGCTGGGGCATCCGTCCCGTCGGCGCAAGCGAGCCGCAGCCGCCACCGCAAGGCAATTTCGCGCAGTTCTTCTGGCTGTGGACGCCGTGCAACTTCGCCGACCGGTCGCTTTTCTTTCACAGCAACGACGATGCCGCGGGACGGCCGTGGAACCGCCGCGCCGTCATCGTGTCCGATGCGGGCACCGAAACCCATTTTGACGCCGCGCGCTTTGCTGTCCGCTGGCAGAGCGGAACGCGGCGGATCGCCAGCCTGTCGGCCGATCTTGGGGGCGACCGGCGGCTAACCCTGACCCCCGACGGGCCGGTCTTTGCCATGAGCGGGCTTGGCTATACACATCCTGTGTTCGGCCACGGGTTCGATCACGGGCCGGAGGTCGTCGTCGCGCACGACGCGCTCACCGCCGAGGAACGCGGCTGGTCCAACCCGCTCGCGATGCATGTCCAGGCGCTTGTGACGGCCGAATTGGCCGATGGCGGGGCGGTTCACCGCGGCATCGGCGTGCTCGAACAATTGTTTGTCGGAACGCACGCGCCGACGGGCCTGGCGGGATTGATGGACCCCGCCCGATGAGCTTTCCAACCGCGCCCGCCGCGATGACGCCCGAATGGCTTGGCGCCGTGCTGGACCACCCCGGCGGGCTCAGGGCCCTTACCGCGACCGGCGTGGGCACGGGGCAGATGTGCGACAGTTTCCGCCTGACGCTCGACTGGGCGGAGGAGGGGGGCGGCCCCGCAAGCGTGATCGCCAAATGTCCGAGCCACGACAAGGCGAGCCGCGACATCGCACGGCTGACCGGCACCTATGTCAAGGAAGTGAGCTGGTATCGCGAACTGGCGGCGGACAGCGGGGTCGCGGCGCCGCACTGCTATCACGCCGAAATCGCGGCGGACGAGGTCGATTTCATCCTGATCCTCGCCGACCTGGCGCCCGCGCGGCAGGGCGACCAGCTCGCCGGGATCGACGCCGCGCGGCTCGCTCCGTGCATCGACGCGGCGGCGGCGCTCCACGCGCTGCTTTGGAACGACCCGCGGCTCGACGAACTATCGTGGCTCGCGCGCGACAATGGCGAAGTCGTGCGCGCGCTCTTTCCCCGGCTTTATGCGGGGTTTCGCGAACGCTATGCCGAGCGGCTCGCGCCCGAGGTGCTCGACCTCGGCGCCGGGATCGTCCAGCGGCTCGACCGCTATCTGGCGCGCCAGCCCGCGGCGCGGACGATCGTTCATGGCGACCTGCGCATCGACAATATCCTGTTCGCGCCCGATGGCGGCACATGCTGGCTTGTCGACTGGCAGACGCTCGGCCGCGGCAGCGGCGCGACCGATCTTGCCTATCTGGTCGGCACCAGCATCGCCGATCCCGCCGCGCGCGCAGCGGCCGACCGGCCGGCTTTCGACCGATGGATCGCGGCGCTGCGCTGCCGTGGCATCGACCCCGACACCGACGCGCTCTGGACCGATTATCGCGTCGGCGCGCTCAGCGGCTATTTCATGGCGGTCTTTGCCTCGATGAGCGTCGAGCGCACCAGCCGCGGCGACGAGATGTTCGCGCTGATGGCCGAACGCCCCGCGCATCAGGCACTCGCGCTCGGCAGCCTCGATCTCATTTAGCGGCCGATCGTTGTTCGACCCAGACGTCACCTCAGCGAAGGCCGGGATCTCACCCTATCGATCTACCGCGTCGACGAGATTCCGGCCTCCCCGGGATGACGATGATGGGTTGGCCGCGCTTCAGCTCGACCAGACCCCGCCGCCCCCTCACCCCATGACGAAGGCGTTGAGCTTGTTTCCGTCGGGATCGCGAAAATAGGCAGCGTAAAAGCCCTCGCCGCGCGGTCCCGGCGGGCCTTCGCACGTTCCGCCATTGGCAAGCGCAATGTCATAAAGCCGCTGCACCTGATCCTTGTCCTTGGCCGCCAGCGCCACCATCACACCGTTGCCGACGCTCGCGGCCTTGCCGTCGAACGGCTTGGTGAGGCCGATGCCCGCCGGGCCGTCGGGCTTGCCCCACGCAATGAGCGTGTCGAATTCCATCATTCGCGGCGTGTCCAGCTCGGCTGCGATGGCGTCGTAAAATACCGCCCCGCGCGCGAGGTCGTTTGTCCCAAGCGTCACATATCCGATCATCGCAATTCTCCCGACTCGATTGCGAGAACATAATAAGAACATATGATCGCCAGGGCAAAGAAAAAGGGGCGCTGCGGCGGCAGCGCCCCTTGTCGGGTGTTTCCCGGCGAGGACCCGCTTATTTGATGCGGATCGCGACGAATTGCGACGACGGCAGGCCGCGACGCAGAACCTCCAGCATCACGGCATCGCGTCCGGCCTTCTTGGCGTCGGCGACGACCTTGGCCAGCGCTTCGCTGCTCGTCACCGGCGTGCGGTTCGCGCTCAGGATCGCGTCGCCGCGGCGAAGACCCTTGCGGCCCGCATCGCTGCTGCCCGAAATCGCCCCGATCACAAGGCCTTTGGTCGACTGGTCGATGCCGACGGCGCGCGCGATCGCGGGCGTCAACGGCTGAACCGCCATGCCCAGGCTGTTCTGGATCGTCTCGTCGGCGGCGCCCGACGGATCGTCGGGCATCGTCTGTTCTTCTTCGGGATCGAAATTATCGCCCGCCAGCTGCTCTTCGGGCGGACGTGTGCCGACGACGGCGTTGAGCGTCATCGTCCTGCCGTCGCGCACGATCTCGAGCGGGATGCGCGCGCCGGGCTTGGTGTTGGCGACGATGTAGGACAGGGTCTGCTGCGGCGTGACATCCTTGCCATTGACCTTCAGCACCACGTCGCCGCGCTTCAGCCCGGCCTTCTCGCCTGCCTCGCCCGATTCGACGCGCTGGACGAACTCGCCGCGATCCTTGGGCAGGCCGAGCGCCGCCGCTATATCTTCGGTCACCGGAACGATGCTGATGCCCAGATAGCCGCGCTGCGGCCGCTCGCCCGCGCGCAGCGCGTCGATCACCGGGATGGCCGCTTCGGCCGGAATCGCGAAGTTGACGCCGATGTTCGCGCCGACCGGCGAAATCAGCATATTGTTGATGCCGACGACATTGCCCTGAAGGTCGAACAGGGGGCCGCCCGAATTGCCGCGGTTGATCACCGTATCGGTCTGGATATAGCGGTCATAGGCGCCGCCCTGGCCGATGTTGCGCTGAACCGCCGAAATGATGCCGGCCGTCACCGTCGAACCAAGCCCGAGCGGGTTGCCGATGGCGACCACCCAATCGCCGACGCGCGCCGAACTGCCATCGGCGAATTTGACGAAGGGCAGGCCCGTCGCGTCGATCTTGAGCAGCGCAAGGTCCGACGCGGCGTCGCGGCCGACGATCTTTGCCTTATATTCTCGCTGGTTGGTCAGCGTGACGGTGACTTCATTGACCGCTTCGCCGCGCGGGCCGCCCGAAATCACATGATTGTTGGTGACGATATAGCCGTCGGCGGAGATCAGAAAACCCGAACCGCCGCCCTGCTGTTCCTGCGTGATCGGTTCGCGCGTACCGGCAAAGGGATTGAGCCGCACGCCGAGCGTCACTTCCTGCTTGGTCGAGATATTGACGACCGCGGGCTGCAATTGTTCGACCAGATCGGCAAAGCTGTCGGGCGCACCCGAACGCGGGACAACGCGCGCCATTTCGCTGCGTTCATTCTGCGCCACCTGCGCGCCGACGGGCGATTGGGTGACGAGCGCCAGCGCCGTTCCGCCCATCAACAGCGCCGAAGTGATGCCATATACATAACGCACGATTGCAAATCCTCTTCTTTTACGACTTTCAGGAAACGCACTAACCCCGGCGCCGCCTCTCTGACGCCCCATGGCTTAACGCCGTTTGAACATGAACGATGCTTGCACGGTCGGTTCATCGGTTACTGCCCCTTGCGGCGAACCGCAAGCAAGAGCGTTTCGCCGTATCGGCGTCCGCCTCGGTACGCCCAGCGGCGTTCAGCCGGAAAAGTCCTGTTTTTCAAGGTTTAGCGGGAAGGCCTCCGTCATGGGCACGGAAGGCCGCTCGCGGGCGGCGCCCCCGTGTTCGGCCTTCCGTCCGCAGACGGACTCCCCCATCCACCGACGGAAAAGGAATGAAGAATGAAATATGCCCTATCGATCGCCGTTGCCCTTGCGGCATTCGCGACCCCCGCCCACGCCCAGGAATTGTCGGGCTTCCGCATCGAGGCACGCGGCGGTTGGGACCAGCTGGGCGGGAAGGCGAGCATCCCCAATCCCGACTTCGACGAAGACGACGAAGACAGCGGCCCCGAATTTCTGAAGGCGTCCGACAAGGATGGCGCGATCGGCTATGGGATCGAACTCGGCTATGATGTACAGATGGACGGCGGCCTTGTGATCGGCGCCTATGCCGGCGGCGAATTTTCCGACAGCCGCATCTGCGTCGAACTGATCGAGGACGACCTCGGCTGCACGAAGTTGAAGCGCAATTTCACGCTCGGCGCGCGCGCCGGTCTGCCGCTCGGCGAAACGTCGCTGCTCTATGTCAAGGGCGGCTATTCGTACGGCAAGCTTCGCACCGTCTACGATCCCGACGTCACCGACAATGACGATGACGAGCCCGGCGACATCTTTGAATTTTCGAAGAACCGCAGCGGCTTTCATGCCGGCGGCGGCGTCCAGCTCGGCCTGACCGAGAATGTCTATGCCAAGCTGGAATATGTTTACACCAAATATGGCAGCGGGTCCTATCGCATCGGCGACGATGATGAGGATCCGGCGCTCAAGGTGCGGTCCGACCGGCACCAGCTTTTCGCCGGTATCGGTTTCCGCTTCTGACCATGACGCTGCGGGAGGGTGCCGACCGCGGCACCCTCCCGGATCGGCAGCGATCAGCCGCCGCTGAAGCGCTTCAGATATTCATTGTCGGGCGACAGGATGATCGACGTTCCGCCCTGGTTGTTCTCACCCAGGAAGGTCTGTCGATAGCTCTGCATCGCGCGGTAGAAATCGTAAAACTCCGGGTCCTTGCCAAAACTTGCGGCATAGATGCGCGCCGCTTCGCCATCGGCGCTGCCGCGAATGATCTGCGCTTCCTTTTCGCCTTCGGCGCGGATCGAGATCGCCTCCTGCTGCCGCGCGGTGCGCATCCGGTTGTACGCCGCTTCGAGCGTCGCGCCTTCGGGCAGGTCGGCGCGCTTGATCCTGACGTCGATCACCTCGGCGCCATATTTCTGCGCCTCGCGGTTCAATGCGACCTGGATATTGTCCATCACCGCCCCGCGTTCGGGCGAAAGCAATGTCGCAAAGGTGCGTTTGCCGAGTTCGTTGCGCAGCGACGAACCCAGAATGGTCGCAAGCTGTTGCTGCAACCGCTCTTCGGTACGGATCGCGGTGTACATGCGCACCGGGTTGGTGATGCGGAACCGCGCAAAGGCGTCGACCTGGAGCCGCTGCTGATCGGTCGAGAGCACCTGCTGGCGCTCCATGTTGATGCCGAGGATGCGCTTGTCGATCAGTTGCACCGTATCGGCAAAGGGCATGGTGAAAAGCAGCCCGGCGCCCGAGCGGCCGAACTGCTCGCCCTCCTTATAGGCGTTTTTGGTGCCATAAACCTCACCGACGCGCAGCACGACCGCCTGCCGGTCCTCGGGCACGATCGACACCGTCATCGACAAAAGCACCAGCAGCGCGACAATGCCGACGAGCAGGCGCACGGGATTGCGGAAAAGCGAAGAGAACATCATTCGCCTCCCTTCGCCGCAGCTTCGGGCGCGCGCAGCCGTTTCTGGACTTCGTTAAGCGGCAGATAGGGGGTCACCCCGCGTGCTTCGACGATCGTTTTGTCGACGTTCGACAACACGGCCTCCATCGTTTCATAATAAAGCCGCTGGCGGGTCACGCCCGGTGCCAGCCGATATTGTTCGTAAATCTGGTCGAACGCCGCGGTGTCGCCGCGCGCCCGCTCGAGCACCTGCTGCTCATAGGCGCGGGCGCGGTTGATCGCCGATTCGCGTTCCTGGCGCGCCGCGGTGACTTCCTTGAACGCTTCGTCGACCTGGCTCGGCGGATCGGCCTGCCGGATCGCGATGCCCTGAATCGTCACGCCGGCGCGATATTCGTTGAGCAGCGCCTGCATCCGCTGCTGCACCTGCGCCTCGATCTCGACGCGGCCGGGGCCGATCGCCTGGACGAGATCGAAATTGGCGACCGTCGCGCGCATCGCGCTTTCGGCGACCTCGCGGATCGTGTCTTCGGGATTGGCGAGCTGGAAGAAAAACAGTTCGGGGCTGCGCACCGACCAGCGGACTTCATAGGCCAAATCGACGATGCTCTGGTCGCGCGTCAGCACGAAATTTTCATCGGTGGCGTTGGGCGATCCGACCGCCATCGTGCGGATCGCGCGGACGTCTTCCATGCGGATGCGCTCGATCGGCGCGGGCCAGGTGAATTTGACGCCTGGCCCGACCGTGCGCGCATAGCTGCCGAGCTGGGTGACGACGCCCTCCTTTTCGGGCGGTACGATGTGAAAGGAGGAAAAGAAGAGCCAGACCGCCAGCACGGCGATGATCGCCCATTTCCAGATCCGCCCCGAATCAGCGAGGTCGAAGCCGCCGCCGCCACCCGATCCGCCACCGCCAAAACCGCCGCGCCCCTTGCGGAGCAGTTCGTCGAGTGCCGAGGGGCCGCGCGGCTTGCGCCCGCGATTGATGTCGATGGGATCGGGCGTGACCCAGGGGTTGCGTGGCCCCGGACGCTTGCCGTCGCCGCTACCCTTGCCGCCGTCATCGCCGCCCTTGGGGCCATTGCCCCACGGGCTGTTGGCCATCAGGCTGATCGAGCCGAAAAATTGCCGCAATCCCCCAAGGGTGCGGCGTCCCATACTGCCTTCGCTCTTCTCGTTCATATCGCTGTTATAGGGGCGGCGGACGCGATTAACAGGGGGTCCGCGCGAAAATGACTGGCAAAGCGCGTCGGCGTCCCTATTTCGCCGGGGATGACCGACACCGCTCCGTTCGCCAGCCTGGCCGCCGACATCAGCGGCGGGCGCACCTCCGGCCTCCGCTTTCTCGACGATCAAGGCACGCTTGCCATCGTGCTCGATGTCACAGGCATCGCCGCCGACGACCGCCAACCGCTCGAGGACAAGCTGCGCGCGGGCCTGCTCGAACAGCCGGGCGTGACCGCGGTGCGCATCGCCATGACCGCGGAGAAAAAGGCAATGACGATCATCGCCGTCGGCAGCGGCAAGGGCGGCGTCGGCAAATCGACGCTTGCCGCGAACCTTGCGGTCGCCCTGCACCGGCTGGGGATCAAGGTCGGGCTGGTCGACGCCGACATCTATGGGCCTTCGCAACCAAGGCTGATGGACAGCGAAGATGTGAAGCCCGAGGCGCGCGGATCGAAGCTCGCCCCCGTCCAGAGCGCCTATGGCGTCCCGATGCTGTCGACCGGACAGATCGCGCAGCCGGGGCAGGCGATCGCGTGGCGCGGCCCGATGGCGGGGCGCGCGCTCGAACAGCTCGTCGATGCGAGCTGGGGCGACATCGACACGCTGGTCGTCGACCTGCCCCCCGGCACCGGCGATGTCCAGTTGACGATGATCCAGAAGCACAAAGCATCCGACACATA
>JBGTUD010000030.1:0-17634 GCA_041939405.1 Sphingopyxis sp.
TCGAAGACGACGTGATCGGCCGTTAGGCCGATCTGATCCTTCCGCCGCCCCTGCGCTGTCCTGATGCCGGGTCAGAGCTGTGGTGCCACCAGTTTCAATTCGTTGGCCTCTGCGCGGGTCAGCTGTTCGCCTTGCTTGCGTTTGAGCAAAACTTCACGGGCGCGGGCATATTGATCGTCTTGCCAGAAGATCAGGCAGCCATTGCAGCCTTTGCCGCAACAGCCGTCAACACCGACGCGGTTGGTCTTGAAACGGCGCTCATTGTCGTCTTCTGCAATGCTGGAAACCAGGGCATCGCGACGTTTCTCATAGGCTTTGGGGTTTTCGCGCCCGTTCATTTCCAGACCCTGGGTCAGCTTGTCAAAACGAATGCGGTTCCATTGTTCATCAGTCAGGGCTCGTTCCTTGCGCAACACAGAAAATTGGGGAAACCGCGCCTTGAGCTCTGCGAGGTTTTCATGATCGAACAGGGTAAAAGGCAGGCCGAATTTTTTCAGCAGCGGCCAGGCCCGGTCGTGCAGGGACAAAAATGCATCGTCCACGGTCAGGGCGATGGTTCGGTCGGGCAGGCTTTCCTGGCTCGCTGCATGGGCATCGCACTCTTGCATCCAAACGCCCTCGCCTCATAACTTGCCGCAGCCACCACTCCCCGACGACCTGTGCCACCCACCAGCACAGGTTTTCCGCGCAACTCTGGCGCGTCCAACTGCTCTACCGAGGCAAAAAACGCGTCCATGTCGACATGGATGATCTTGCGGACCGGAGCCGCGTCTGCACCGCCGCGAGGGTCAGGGGTTTTGCCGTCGTCCACGGCGGATGCTTACCATGTTGCCGAAATGTTCTCAACGATCCGCGACGCGCCGCTTGACTGGCGCCGATCAAAATGGCAATCGCCGCCGACCTTGGCGACGCGGGTATAGCATAGTGGTAATGCTCTAGCCTTCCAAGCTAGCTAGGCGGGTTCGATTCCCGCTACCCGCTCCAAGGGCCTGTTTCAGGCCGTCTCATCATCTTTACAATCCGAAAAAAAACGGCGGTATTCTGCCATTTATCGGGCTCACGACGTTTTGCTCCATCTCAGGGCAGCTCTCCAAAGTGGGGGCCTAGTAGGGGCCGATTCAAGCTCTCAGCCCCCTCGTTTGGGGGCCTCGGATTGAAGGATCGGACATGCAGTTGACAGACGCCGCCGTTCGCCAGGCGAAGCCCAAGGACAAATCCTATAAAATGGCGGACAGTCAGGGACTCTACATTCAGGTCATGCCGTCGGGCAGCAAGCGCTGGAAGATGAAGTATCGATTCGCCGGCCGCGAAAAGAAGCTGAGTTTCGGCGAATATCCTCGGGTTTCCCTTCGCGATGCGCGCAACCGTCGCGACGAAGCGCGCAATCAGATCACGAAGGGCATTGATCCGTCCCTCGAAAAACGTCGGAACCGGCTTCGTGGGCATGTCACTGCCGGGAATAGCTTCAGCGATATCAGTCGTGAATATTGTGACAAGCGACGCCGCGATGGCGACAAAGCATGGGCGCCATCGACCGCGAAGAGGTGCGAATATCTTTTGAGCCTGCTGGACAGCTCGATTGGCAAAATGCCCATCGACGAGATCGAGCCAATTGATGTGCATGCGGCGGTTCGAAGGATCGAAGCCAAAGGGAAACCCCCGCGGCCGCGTGCCCTTGGAACATCAGGATGACGGGATGAAGCCCGACGGCCTCTAGCGCCGCGGCGAAAAGCAATGTCGTGTCGAGACAGGTAGCGAGACGATCTTCCTCGATGGTGCCCGGCCGGCGCACCTTCTGTCCCCGGCTCTCGAAGCTCGCCGGCGGCTCAGCATAATGCAACGCCATGCCGGCAATGGCAGAATAGATCGCGGCGCTGAGCAGATAGACGCGCTGCGGGTCTCCCGACTGATAGCCATCCAACCCACCCGGATGTCCACTCGCCAGCAGCCGCTCCGCCGCAGTGCGAAGGATAACGGAATTTGAGCATTGGTCGGCGGCCGAGGACCGTCTCATGCGCGAGGTCACGATTAGCCATAATCTGGCGGCGCCGGTGAGCTTCATCGTTCATTCGCTCAAGGATGTGAACGCGCAGCTTGAGCGCGGGCGTCCCTTCTTCATTGATATCGTCGAGCAGGGCATCGCGCTCGGTGCAGGCATTGAACGCCATGCGGATGGACGTGCTCCTCGACGACGGCCGGTTCGACCTCAAAGATTATGCGCACATCGATCATGGCTACGCCGCGACGATCCACAAGGCGCAGGGGATGACCGTCGACAAGAGCTATGTGCTCGCGACGCCGGGGGTAGACAGCCATTCGACATATGTCGCGCTGTCCAGGCACCGCGAGCAGGTCGATCTATACTATGGCCGCGACGATTTTGCCAATCAGTCGGAGCTTGTCCGCGCTGCGTCGCGCGAACGTTGCAAGGATGACCTACAGCAATGGCTAGGCCGCTCGCGCGGCAGAGGATTGTCGCTCTAGACCCGGACCCATGGCTGACAATATACTTCCTCAATCCACCGATCCGGCAGAAGCGTTCAATGCGCTGCGCGGTCAAATTGCTCTCCTCCAGACCGCACTTGAAGGACTGACCGCCGCGCGCGAGAAGATGCCGGACTATACCGAAGAGCTTCGCCGCATGGTCGAATATCTTCGCGGTCTCAATCGCCGTCTGACCGAGATCGAAGGCATGCCCGCACTTGCGACGACGCCGACGGATTTTGCCGCCGAGATGGTTCGATGTAGCGTGGTAGCGCGTGATGAGGACCGTCGGCTTGTGCAGCAGGCCCACCAAAACGTCGTGACGATTTACGCTCAGCTCCGCGAACTGGTCCGACAGGCCGATGGCGCGGAGGCACAGCGGATGCGCTACTATTATTTTGCGGGAGGCGGTGCGGCCGTAGGAGGTTCGCTTGTCCTGCTCATAATGCGGGCGTTCGGTTGAGGCAGGTTTGCGCCCGATGTCGGCCGTTGCGGCGGTAATCGACTTGGGCCCGAAAGCAGTCATACGATGGACACAGCGACGGCGATCGCATTGCGCGCGCTTTAGATTGTGACGACCCGCGGCCTATGATCCGAAAGCATATGCCCATTTCAAATGGAAAAAGCTCGCAATCGCGTGATCGCGCTGCGAAGCCGCTTGTGAAAGCCATTGGTCGGGCGTTAGGGGTGCGTAATGGTTCTGCGCAGCGATCCCTCACCATCAAACGCCATTCGGAGCTGCGGGTGAGCAAGGACAAGCCTGGCGATGTAGCGCGGCCAACCATGGCCGATGTCGCGCGCGAACTCGGCGTTGCGAAAATCACTGTTTCGCGCGCGCTGTCGAACCATTCGACGGTCAAGGAAAGCACGCGCGCGCTGATCCGTGAGACCGCCGAACGCATGGGCTACCGGCTCAATGTTTCGGCGCGCAATTTGCGCCAACAGCGGACGCGGACGATTGCGGTGGTCATCGAGATGACGCCGTCGCACGAGCGGTTGATGAGCGAGCCCTATCCGTTGCTGTTGCTGGGCGGCATCCTGCAACAGCTCACTGCGGCGGGGCAGAATATGGTGCTGACCACCATCGACCTGTTCATGCAGGCGCCGCCGTCGGCCGACGGGGTTATCCTGTTGGGGCAGGGGGTGCATGACGATGCCGCCGCCGTGATCGCGGCGACAGGTCTCCCCTATGTGGTCTGGGGCGCCGCGCATGGGCCACCCGAACGCATCGTCGTCGGCAGCGACAATCGCGAAGGCGGGCGCTTGGCAGCCGAATATCTGGTCGGGCGTGGGCGCCGGCAGCTGTTGTTCCTGGGCGACGCCGAACATGGTGAGGCCGAGGATCGGCTGAACGGCTTTCGTGCGGGGCTTGCCGGGACCGATGCCGCGATCGTCGCCAATATTCCCTGCGCCTTCACGGTCGCTGCGGGACGCGAGGCGGTGGCGTCGTTGCTGGACGGCGCGGCGCCGGGCTTCGACGGCATTTTTGCGAGCAGCGATGCAATTGCGATGGGGGCGATCGAGGCGCTGCGGGCGCGGGGGCATGATGTTCCCGGCGCGGTATCGGTCGTCGGGTTCGACGATTCGCCGGGGGCGGGACTGTTTTCGCCGCCGCTGACCAGCATCCGCCAGGATTGGGGGGTGGGCGGCGAGTTGCTGGCCGAGAAGGTGCTCGACCTGGTGGCCGGGAAGGCCGTGGATTCGCGGGCGATGCCGGTCGAATTGATCATTCGCGAGAGTTAGCCGGAAGTTGGCGAAAGTGCCGCGTAGCGTGACCTGAATCGCAAAATGGTATCGATACCTTGACATCGATACCATTTTGCGAGACACCGCGTTTCAGAGCGGGGGCCGAGCAGCCCGCGCCGGATGAGGATGTGGTGGCGATTTCCGAACACAGTCTGGGCGCAATGCCGTCGGCGCAGTCTGACGCAGGGGTAACGCCGTCGATGCGGCTGGTCCGCCGCGGCGCCGAGGCGACCGGCGCGCAGGCGGCGGCGCTGTTTGCACTGGCGAACGGGCTGGTCGGCGTCGAAGGGGTGATCGACGAACTGGCGTCGGCCCCGGCGGCCTATCTGCCCGACGCCTATGTCCGCCGCCCGATCGAGTATCACGAAAGCTTTCCGGGCTATGCGAGCGCGACCGATACGCGGATCGCGTGCCCCAGCCCGGTGCTGCTGCGGCTGGCAATCGACGGCGCGGCGGTCGATTTTGCCGCCGCCGAAATTGCCGACACCGAAACCACGCTCGATCTTGCCACCGGTGCGCTGCGCCGCGTGACGCGCTGGCGGCTGGCCGATGGACGCCATATCGAGATTGCCGCCGCGCGGATCGTGCCGTTGGCGGGCACGGCGTGCGTCGCATCGCGCATCGATATTCGTCCACTCGATTTCGGCTGTACCTTGACCGCAACGCTGACCTTTGGCGCCGATAGCGCTGCGCCGACCGCTATCGAAGCCGACGATCCGCGCATTTCGGCGCGGCTGCGCCCGGCGTGGACGATGCTTTCCCCCCTGCCGGGCAACCCGTCGTCGGTCACCCGGTTCGCGCAGGACGCCGTCGAGCTTGCCTATGCGCAGCATGTCACTTGCCATACCGCGCCGGTCGCCGCGGTCGTGGGCGGGCATGTCGTGCAGAGCGAGTTGGTCGTCGGCGGCGTCCTGACGATCGACCGGGTGGTCGTGCTGGCTGCCGCGCGCGGCGATCCAGTCGATCTTGCCGCGCTGCACGATGTACCGACCGATTTTGACGCGATTGCCGCGGCGCAGCGCGCGGCGGCCGGGCAGCTGTGGGACAATGCCGCGCTGGCGATCGACGGCGACGACGAACTCGCCGCCGCGCTGCGCTTCAACTTGTTCCAGCTCCACCAGTCGGCGAGCCGCGATCCGGGCCACAGCATCGGCGCCAAGGGGCTGACCGGCGAGGGATATGAGGGCCATTATTTCTGGGACGCCGAAACCTTCATGCTGCCCGTGCTGGCGTTGCAGGCGCCCGCCAAGGCGCGCACCTTGCTGGCCTATCGCATCGGAAAGCTCGACCGCGCGCGGGCGCACGCCAAGGCGCTCGGTCACACCCGCGGGGCGCTCTATCCGTGGCGGACGATCGGCGGCGACGAATGTTCGTCGCACTATCCGACGGGGTCGGCGCAATATCATATCAACGGCGATATCGCCTATGCGCTGGCGCTGTATGTCGCGGCGACCGGTGACGATGATTTCAGGGCCGAAGCCGCGCCGATGCTGTTCGACACCGCGCGCATCTGGATGGAGATCGGGGCGTTCGACCCGCGGCGCGGCGGCGCCTTTTGCATCCACGGCGTGACCGGACCCGACGAATATTCGGCGCTGGTCGACAATGATTATTACACCAACGCAATCGCACGCCGCCATCTGGCCTATGCCGCCGACACCGCGGACTGGCTGCGCAGCAGCGGCCGCGGCCAGACGGGTGCGGTGGATGTGAGCGACGCCGAAGCGACCGAATGGCGCCGCGCGGCGGCGGCGATGTGGCTGCCGGTCGATGCCGAGCTTGGCATCAACCCGCAGGACGATGCCTTTCTGAGCCGCCCGAAGCTGCCGGGACTGGCCGACGGCGAGGGGCATGGGCCGCTGTTGATGCGGTATCACCCGATGATCCTGTTCCGCCACCAGGTCGCGAAGCAGGGCAATGTCGTACAGGCGATGGCGATGGACCTGACCGCCATGCCGCTGGCGCGGCAGCGGCGCAATTTCGACTATTATGCCGGGGTCACCACGCATGATTCGACGCTGTCGTCGGTGTCGTTCGCGATCGCCGCGGCGCGGCTGGGCGACGCGGCGGCGGCGCTCGATTTCCTCAGCGAATGCGCCTTTGTCGATCTGGAGGATCGCCACGGCAACACGTCGCACGGGCTGCATATGGCGGCGCTGGCGGGGAGCTGGCTGGTGCTCGCGCAGGGGTGGGGCGGGCTGCGCCTCGACGGCGCGCTGCCGTCGTTCCGCCCGCAGCTGCCCACGGCATGGACCGGTTATCGCTTTCGCCTGCAATGGCGCGGCAGCACGATCGAGCTGGCGGTCGATGCCGCGGGCTCCACCTACCGCCTGCTGGCGGGGGCGCCGGTCGATATTCTGGACCATGGCCGCCCGTTGTCGGTCGGCAGCGATCCGGTGAGGATGCTCCGCCCGGCGCTGAAGGGCGTGATCTTCGACCTCGACGGGGTGCTGACCGACACCGCCGAGGATCATTATCAGGCGTGGCAGGCGCTTGCCGACGCGCACGGGCTGACGTTCGACCGCGAAGCCAACCACGCCCTGAAAGGCATTGACCGCGCCGGATCGCTGCGACTGATCCTCGAACAGTCGGGCAAGGCGGTCGCGCAGCCGAAGTTCGAGGCGATGCTCGCCGAAAAAAACGCCAGCTATGTCGCGCGGCTCAGGGGCTATTCGCCCTCCAATCTGTTCGATGGCGTGGAAGGGCTGTTCGCCGACCTGCGCGCCGCCGGGCTGAAGATCGGACTTGCCTCGGCCAGCCGCAACGCGCGTGATGTCGTGCGCCTGCTGGGTATCGCCGACGCGTTCGATTTCATTGCCGACGCGGGGGCGGTGGCGAACGCCAAGCCCGCGCCCGACATTTTCCTGGCCTGTGCCGCGGGCATGGGTCTGTCCCCCCGGGACTGCGTTGGCGTCGAGGACGCCCGCGCCGGAATTTCGGCCATCCATGCGGCGGGCATGGTGGCTATTGGCATCGGGTCAGAAGAGGCGCTGCCCGATGCCGACATCAACGTCCCCGCCATCGGCGATCTTTCGATCGGCCAGATCCTGTCGGCAGAACAGGCAGCGGCGGAGCGCAGAGCCCGATCAATCAGAACAGGAAAAGTGGAGGATATGCCATGTTGAAGAAAAGCTATCTGCTGTCGTCGATCGCGCTCGCCGCGCTGCCGACCGCAGCGTTCGCGCAAGAAACGCCTCAGCCCGACGATGCTGCACCGGCGAATGAGGAAATCGTCGTCACCGGCACCGCCGGCGGCGGGATCAATCGCCAGGACGCGGCCTTCGCGATCACCAGCATCAATTCCGACGCGATCGAGCGCGCGGCGCCGAATAGCACCGCCGACCTGTTCAAGGTCATCCCCGGCGTGTCGGCGGAAAGTTCCGGCGGCCAGAATGGCGCCAACATCTTTGTGCGCGGTTATCCGTCGGGCGGCGACGCCGAATTCGTCACGCTGACCGTGCAGGGCGTGCCCTTTTTCTCGCCCCCGACTTTGTCGTTCCTCGAGAACACCCAGCTGATCCGCATCGACGAGACGATCGAGCGGGTCGAGGCGGTGCGCGGCGGCACCGGCGCGTTGTTCGGCAACGGCCAGCCGGGCCTGACCGTCAACTTTGTCCAGAAGGAAGGCGGGCGCGATTTCGAAGGGCTGGTGAAGGCCAGCGTGACCGATTATGGCGACCTGCGCGGCGACCTGTTGCTGTCGGGGCCGCTGGGCGAGAACACCAGCTTCATGGTCGGCGGCTATTATGCCAGCGGTAACGGCATCCGCGACCCGCGCTTCACCGCCGAAAAGGGCGGCCAGATCACCGGCAATATCCGCCACGACCTGGACAAGGGTTCGATCCTTGTCTTCGCCCGCTACCTTAACGATCGGGGCCAGTGGCTGTTGCCGATCCCGGTGATCCGCGACGGCGACAAGGTGCGCCAGTTCGGCAATATCGATCTGGGGTCGGGGGCGCTGGCCGGTCCCGAAACGCGGCTGAGCACGCTGCCCGACGGCACCCGCGCCAATCTGGCCGACGGCCGCGGCGCCAAGCTGGTCAACCTCGGCACCAATTTCGACTATGAGGTCGGCGACGGGTTGCAGCTGCGCTACCGCGCCAGCTACCTGAAAGGCGACGCCGACACGACCGGGCTGGTGCCCGCAAGCACCGCGACGACGGCCAACGCCTATGCCGCGTCGCTCGGCAGCACGGTCGGCAGCCTGACCTATGTCGACGGCGGCCAGGCGGTGGCGGGGACGCAGCAGGTGATCCGCGCAGGCACCTGGATCGTCCGCAAGCAGATCGAAAATTTCGCCAACGACCTGGCGGTCGAATGGGAAAGCGGCAGCAACAAGCTGACCGTCGGCGCCTATTTTGCCGATTTTTCGTCGAACGATCAGTGGAACCTGGGCAATGTCCATCTGCTGACCGCCGAGAACAACGCCCGTCTGCTCAATTTGACGCTGGCGAACGGCCAGGTCGCCACCGACCGCGGCTTTACCCAGGGTTCGTTCTTCAACGTCAATGCCGCCTATGACGGCCGCGAATATGCCTTTTATGCGACCGATGAATTTCAAATCACCCCCGAATTGCGCTTCGACGCCGGGGTGCGGTACCAGAATTACAAGGCGAGCGGGACGCTGGAGAATAATGATTTCGGGGTCGACACCGACGGCAATCCGAACACCCTCTACAACAATGGCACCGCGGTGCTGAACGGCACCTTCCGCACCATTGCGTATAAAAAGGGTGCCTGGTCGTGGACCGCCGGGCTGAATTACGACATCTCGTCGTCGGTCGGCGCCTATGTCCGCTACAGTCGCGGCAACACCAATCCCTTTTTCGACAATCTGCGCGACGGGATTTTCGTGTCGCCGCGGGTCGACAATTTCGAGGGCGGGCTCAAGGTCCGCACCGATCCGGTCTCGCTCTATGCCACTTTGTTCCACACCAAGTTCACCGGGCTGGTGACGACAGTGATCCAGAATGGCGCACCGGTCGCCGACATCGGCGGCGCGCGCAGCACCGGGCTCGAGCTGGAGGGGCAATTGCGCCCGGTCGACAATTTCAGCATCGCCTTTTCGGGCACCTGGCTGAACGCCAAATATCGCGATTTCTTTGCGAGCGGCGGGACGATCGACCTCAGCGGCAATCGCGTACAGCGCCAGCCGAAGTGGCAATGGCGGGTGACGCCGTCCTATGACATCGAATTCGGCGACGGCAGCAAGGTCTCGCTCTATTCGACCTTCAGCTATGTCGGCGACCGTTTCTCCGACACCGCCAACACCCAGTCGCTGCCGAATTATTTCAAGATCGATGCAGGGGTGCGGGTCGATGTGAACGACGCGCTGGAATTTGCGGTGACCGCGGACAATCTGACCGACAAGGCCGGCCTGACCGAGGGCGACCCGCGCACGCTGGGCCAGACCGGCGGGCAGGTGGTCAATGCGCGCCCGATCCTGGGCCGGTCGTTCCGGTTCAGCGCGGCGTATCGTTTCTGAGTTCATCCCTCCCTGGGTGGTCGCGGCCTCTTCGCGGCCACCCCTTCTTTTTTGGGAAGGCAAAGAAAGGTTCGATCGAAAATCCCCCCATCGCAAGTCGATGGGAAGGATCCGGTCACCCCACCCCAACCGATACATCCGGCCCCCTTTCGCTTAAGGACGCATCATGGCCCGCACCCGACTGATCGCCGCGTTGATCCTGACCTATGTCGCCTTTGCGATGCTGCTCAACAGCGTGGGGACGGTGATCCTTCAGTCGATTTCCAGTTTCGATGTCAGCAAGCCGCAGGCGAGCACGCTGGAGGGGTTCAAGGACATCACGATCGCGCTCGTATCGTTCGCGACCGCCAGTTACCTGCCGCGGTTCGGGCTGCGCAACGCGCTGATCGCGTCGCTGCTCCTTGCGATCGCCGCGTGCATCGTCATGCCCTTGTTCGGCAGTTTCGGCGCGGCGCAGCTGCATTTCGCGCTGGTCGGTGCGGCGTTCGCGGTGGCCAAGGTCGTCCTCTATTCGATGATTGGCCTGGTGACCGCCGACGCACGGCAGCATGCCAGCCTGACCAGCCTGATCGAGGGCATGTTCATGGTCGGGGTGCTGTCCTCCTATTGGGTGTTCAGCGCCTTTATCGACCCCGCGGGGCTGCGCTGGCTGAACGCCTATTGGGTGCTGGCGGGGGTGACCGCGCTGGCGCTCGCGATCTTGCTCTCAGCGCCGGTCGAGGAGCGGCGGGCGGCCGATGCAGGCGATCCGGAGCCGGTCGAGCACGCGCCGATGCTTGCGATGCTGCGGCTGGCCGCGCTGCCGCTGGTGCTGATCTTTGTCGTTTGCGCCTTTGTCTTTGTCGTGATCGAACAGGGCATCGGCACCTGGCTGCCGACCTTCAACAACGAGGTGTTGCACCTGCCGGCGCAGATGAGCGTGCAGGCGGCCAGCCTGTTCGCAGCGAGCATCGCGCTCGGGCGGTTCGGCGCGGGGGCGGTGATGGCGCGCTTCGACTGGTATCCGGTGCTCAACATCTGCCTCGCGTTGCTTGCGGCGCTGGTCATCCTCGTGCTGCCGCTCGCCGCCGGATTGCAGCCGGGACCGATTGCCGGCTGGGGCGACGCGCCCATCGCCGCTTTCCTGTTCCCACTAATCGGCTTCGCGCTCGCGCCGATCTATCCGACGATCATCTCGGTGATGCTGAGCGCGATGCCGGGACGCAGCCATCCGCCGCTGATGGGCCTGGTCGTCGTTTTTTCGGCGCTGGGCGGAACGACCGGATCGGTCATCACCGGCGCGCTCTTCGCGCATCTCGACGGGCGCACCGCCTTTACCCTGATGCTCGTCCCGACCGCGATTCTGGCGGGCGGGCTCTTCTTGCTTCGTCGCAGAATCCACGTCCTTAAAGCCTGATTGCCGAAGTCGCGACCGCGGATGCGTCGCGCCGAATTTCGCTACGAACATCCGGCGTATCAAGGCGATGGGATTTGTGGAGGCGATGTTGGACGGGCATCGTAGCCGCTTTGCTCAACAGGGCGAAGGCAGGCCGGCTTTTGCCACCGATCTTCACGTTCAGGCGCCATGCCGAACAGGACGGCTGTTCGATGACGACGACGCAAGTAAGGCAAGGGCGCCTTTCTCAAGACCGCAAAAAAGCGAGGCTTGCGATCGAAGGGGGCACCGAAAGCTTCATATCAAGCTGCGGGCGGAAAGGCAGTGCCCCGATTGCGCCGACGTCGGAACATTATGACATTCAGCTGGGTGGAGACAAACTCGAGTTGCACAGCGGAGCGACCCGGTGGACGTTCGCGCGGGGGGTAGGGGCAGATTATTATATTACCGGCGTCGCGAATGCCTCGCCCGCATGGCCAGGTCGCCAGATTCCGGTGTCTTTCGATTTGAGCTGGAAGCTGCCCGCTTCCTGCGGGCCGATGCAAACCATCTGGATGTTCGGATAATGTGTCGGATATGCGGCCGAGATTGATCCGGCGCTCTGGTCGTCGAACGTCGGAATGGTCGGCGGCCGGGGCATTGGGCAAGGCCTATGCGGCTCTTGCAAGCCTGCGCAGCGTCTGGGGCGGTTGGCCATATTGTCGGATGAATGCCTCGCGCATCCGGCGCAGATCCACGAATCCGCTTTCGCGTGCGATCTGCTCCATGGGATGACGGGTTTCTTCAAGCAGGAGCCGTGCCGTTTCAAGCCGCATCTGTTCCACTGCCTTGGCCGGCGTCTGCCCCGTTTCCGCACGGAAGGCGCGGGCAAATTGCCGGGGCGACAGCGCGGCGACTTCGGCCAGTTCGTCCACGGTCAATGGATTGGCGAGATGCGCCTTCGCAAAGACCAGCGCCCTTTGAATACGGTCGCTGCTTGGCGCGAGTTCCAACAGTTCGGAATGCTGCGATTGCCCACCGGCGCGGCGGTGATGCATGACAAGGCGCCGAGCTACGGAACCTGCAATCTCGCGACCAAGGTCTTTTTCGATCAGGGCTACCGCGAGGTCGAGGCCTGCCGTTAACCCGGCCGATGTCCACACCGCCCCTTCGTTAATGAAGATCCGATCCTCCTCCACGCGCACATCGGGAAAAGCTTCGCGCATCTGGCGGGCATAGGTCCAGTGCGTCGTTGCGCGTCGTCCGTCAAGAATCCCCATCTGGCCGAGTAGGAATGCGCCTGTGCACAGGCCCGCGACCCGGCGCGATTGACGTGCCATGGCCCGCAGCCGATCGAGCGTGGCTTCATCCTGCTGTGGCGGAGGAACCAACCCTGCCAGCAGGAGCAGCGTGTCGACCTGCCCGACTTGGCCAAGCGGCACGGTCGGCACGGCAAAGCCGCTCGACGACGTTACCGGACCGCCTTCCACCGAAGCGATGGAGAGTGTGTAATAGGTTTCACCCTTTACGGCATTGGCCAATTCGAAAGCGGCCTGCACGCCGAGCGCGAGGAACTGAAAGCCGGGGGTGAGCACCATGGAAACATGCGGCATCGGGCGACCTTTCCTGTATGTCCGTAAAACGTAGTTTATACGTCATATCAGACATAGGGATTTGGGTCCATATGATCCTCGTCGAGGGCAGTGTCGCTCTCCCGCCAGGAAAAAGGACCCCACCATGACCAATACTCCCGCATCTCTCGGAACTGCTCTTATCACGGGAGCATCCACCGGCATCGGCGCGATCTACGCCGATCGTCTCGCGGCCCGCGGATATGATCTCATTCTTGTCGCCCGCAACAAGGACAAGCTCCAATCGCTTGCCGCGCAGATCGCCGACAGGACCGGCCGAGCGGTCGAAGTGTTAGCCGCCGACCTTGGCAAGGCGGCCGATCTCGCCCGCGTCGAGAGGGTGCTGCGCGAGGATGCAAGCGTGACGACGCTGGTCAACAACGCCGGCATCGGCACGCACACGACACTTCTGGAAAGCGATGTCCAGCGCATGGAGGCCATGATCCAGCTTAATGTCACAGCGCTGATGCGGCTGACCTACGCCGCTGTGCCCGGCTTCGTGGCCCGCGGTGGTGGGACGGTCATCAACATTGCCTCGATCGTTGCCGTCGCTCCCGAACTCCTGAACGGGGTCTATGGCGGGACCAAGGCGTTCGTGCAGGCTTTCACCACGTCGCTCAATCACGAACTGTCAGATCGGGGCATCCGTGCCCAGGCCGTGTTGCCGGGCGCCACGCGCACCGATTTCTGGGCTTTGGGCGGCCTGCCTGTGGACCATTTGCCGAGCGAGATCGTGATGGATGCCGAAGACATGGTCGACGCTGCGCTGGCGGGCCTCGACCTGGGCGAGGCCAGCACCATCCCGGCACTGCGCGACGTCGAATTGTGGAGCGCGTTCGAAGCCGCCCGCGCTGCGCTTGGCCCACAGCTTTCCGCCACCCACTCGGCGCCGCGCTTCAAACGCGCGGCCTGACCTCTCCAGCATCCCCTCCGGACAAAAGGACGATTCCAATGAAACTCACCGGCAACACCATCTTCATCACCGGCGGTACGAGCGGTATCGGCCGCGGCCTTGCCGAGGCGCTGCACAAGCGCGGCAATAAAGTGATTATCGCGGGTCGCCGCACTGCACTCCTCGACGAAGTGACGGCCGCGAACCCCGGCATGGCTGCAGTAATGCTCGATGTGAACAATCTCGCAAGTATTCAGGCTGCTGCTCGCGAACTGATCGAGAAATACCCGGATCTCAATGTCGTGTTCAACAATGCCGGCTTCATGCCCTTTGACGACGTATCCGGCCCCGTGGACGACGATCTGGTGCAGGAACTGATCGCGACCAATCTGCTGGGGCCGATCCGCGTGACCTCGGCCTTGATCGAGCACCTCAAGACCAAGGCCGAGGCCACCCTGCTCTATACTAGCAGCGTCCTTGCCTATGTGCCGATCGCCAGCAATGCGGTCTATTCGGCGACCAAGGCCGCCCTCCATTCCTATGCCCTGTCGCAACGCTTTCAACTGCGCGACACCAGCGTACGGGTGCAGGAAATCGCGCCGCCGTGGGTGGACACCGATCTCATCTACAAGAGCGGCGATCCGCGTGCGATGCCGCTGTCCGACTTCATCGAGCAGACGCTCGTCGCGCTGGCCACCGATGCTCCCGAGGTGATCGTCGATGCCATCCGCCCGATGCGCGACAATCCCGGTGCCGGCGAGCACGCCCTGGTCGACTCCTTCAATCAGAGCCTTGTCGAAAACCCCATCCCTACCGGCGCCTGACGTCCTCCCGAAACAAGCCGAGAAAAAGAAAGGAAATCAGCATGTCATCCATTAAAGCCCTCGCACAGGAATCAGCGCCCGAAGGATCGCAGGCCGCGCTCGGCGCGATCAGTGGCAGGCTGGGCCGGGTACCCAACTTCTTCCGAGTCCTGTCCAACAGTCCGGCCGTCATCAATAGCCATGCCGCGCTTAATCAGGGCCTCGGCAAGGTACTCGACGTCAGGACCCGCGAACGCATCGCCCTGGCCGTCGCCGCAGTGAACGGCTGCGAATATTGCACCGCGGCGCACAGCTTCACCGCCTATAATTTTGCCAAACTGAGCCATGAAGAGATCGGCCTGGCCCGGCAGGGAACGTCCGACGACATCCATGCAGCGGCGGCAGTCGCTTTTGCCCGAAAGGTTGCCGAGTCCCGCGGCAAGGTGTCGCAGGACGACATCGAGGCGGTCAAGGCAGCTGGCTACAGCGAGGCACAGATCGTCGAGATCGTGGCCGTGGTCGCTGAGAATTTTTTCACGAACCTGATCAACAATGTTGCCGGAACCGAAGTCGATTTCCCGGCCATCTGAACGACTGCCTCATTGCCGAGGCGGGGCGCTGTGCGGCCTAGCGCCGTACAGCGCTTCATTCTTGCCGACTTCTGCAAGCAACGGCTTTGACCGAAGCAGTGATCGACGGGAATTTTAGACACCTGCTGTGAGGGAAGGGGGATGCGGCAAATGTTGCCTCAGCCATTTCCGAACCCGGCAGTCCGCACTCGGCCAACTTTTGTAGCAAGTACAGTGAGGTTGCCCTCTGTTAAAAGCTCGATATGTCGTCAAGGGTAAAGTGGCGCGCTGAGATCGTTTGGGTGATCGTCAGTTCGGCGATCCCATCCGCGCTCACCGGACCGAGAGAATAGAGCGCTGGAACTGGCTCCTCGAATTTCGTTTCGATGGTCGCAAGGCCCGAGAACATGGCGAAGGATGTCCGGTCGTCGGGCCCGCCGACGAGCCTGTATCCTACGATCTCAGAAGAATATTCATCCGAAGAAACCGAGAGCGAAAAGATGAGGCTGGGTGCCTCGTTTTTGGGCTGCGTCAACTCAGCTCGTAGCACAAGGGGGTAGGATATCACCACGGCACCATCGGTTTCCCGAACCGCGAAGGGCGTGACAGGAGTTGGTTTTCCCAGTTTGTCGATCGTCGGCACCACATAGCCGCGTTCCGATCCGATCATCGCGCTATCCATCAGGCCATCGCCATCGGTGTCGGCGAAGCAGGGCGTCTCGCGGCGCTCGACGCTCTTGCGGCCAATCAGGAGCGCTTCACCGAACGATGTCTTCGGATTGCCGGGATGGCTGCGTAGGGGGTCGATGCTGCACCATGCGGTGCCCTGCTTAGTGGTCACTTTGATCAGCGCCGCGTCCGCGGCAATTGAATGGGAGGCGTATTTAACTGGTGCGCTGGTCAGCACCGCCGCCTCGGGAACCAACCTCTGCTCGAGGATCGGCGCCATCTTGTCCCCCACCGTGACGTTAAGCGGCCAGAGTCCGAAGTGGTCAACCAAGCTAATCTGCGCATTGATCAAACGCGCCTTTGGTTTGGACCCTCTCGGGTGCTTCGCCTAGAAATCGTGCCAATGAGGTCGCGAGCGGCGGCCCTTGACGATGGTTGCAAAGGAGTGGCTTGATGGATCCGGTGGCAATGGGGCAGCGATTGGGCGAAGGTCTGCTCTCGTTCCCCGTGACGCATTTCGATGCGAACGGCGCGTTCGACGAAGCCCCCTATCGCGACCATTGCGCGTGGATGCTGGAGCATGAACTGGCAGGCCTGTTCGCTGCCGGCGGGACCGGTGAATTTTTTTCGCTGACGCCGACCGAAGTCGTCGATGTCGTGCGTGCCGCTGTTGCCGAAGGGGCGGGCAAGGTCCCCGTCATTTCGGGCTGCGGCTATGGCACGGCAATCGCGGTCGAGATCGCGCGGGGCGCCGAAAAGGCCGGAGCCGACGGCCTGCTGCTGCTGCCCCCCTATCTGGTCGGATCGAAGCAGGAAGGTCTGGCGGCGCATGTCGAGGCGGTGTGCAAGGCGACCGGGCTCGGCGTCATCGTCTATAACCGCGACAATGCAATCCTCGACGACGAGACGCTGGCCGGCCTCTGCGACCGCAACCCTAACCTCGTCGGGTTCAAAGACGGCGTCGGCGACATCGAACTGATGACGCGCGTCTATGCGCGCATGGGCGACCGGCTGACCTATATCGGCGGGCTTCCGACCGCCGAGACATTCGCGACGCCGTATCTGACCATGGGCGTGACGACCTATTCGTCGGCGATCTTCAACTACATGCCCGAATGGGCGCTCGACTTTTACAAGTTGGTTCGTGCCGGCGACCAGGTCGAGGTGATGAACCAGCTCCGTCGGTTCGTGCTGCCCTATATCGCGCTCCGCAATCGCGGGCGCGGCTATGCAGTGTCGATCGTCAAGGCGGGCTGCCGGGTGGTCGGCCGTGATGCTGGCCCGGTTCGCTCGCCGCTGACCGACCTCAGCGCTGCCGAGGAGCAGGAACTGCGTGCGCTGATCGAGCAGGCATCGCCAAAGGCTCTTTCGGCCGCGGCGTGAGAGGATTAGGCTGAGCCATGTTCGAACTCAGCCAGCTCCGTTGCTTCGTCGCCGCCGCCGAGGAACTGCACTTCGGCCGTGCCGCGCAGCGACTGAACATGACCCAATCGCCGCTCAGCCGGCAGATTCAACTGCTCGAGCGCATCCTCGATGTGACGCTGCTTGAGCGGACGAGCCGCAATGTGTCGCTGACGCCAGCGGGCCGCGTGTTCCTGATCGAGGCGCGACGCATCGTGCGGCTTGCCGAAAGCGCATCGCTGTCGGCTCGCCGCGTAGCAAAGGGTGATGCGGGAAAGGTCGGCATCGGCTTCACCGCCGTGTCGGGCTACACGCTCGTCCCGCGCATCGTGACGCAGGCGCGCGCCACGCTTCCCAATATCGAACTCGAACTGCGCGAGATGGTGACCGGCGACCAGACCGATGCGCTCCTCACCGGCCTGATCGACATCGGGTTCGTTCGTCCGCCCGTTGAACGTGGCGAGTTCAGCTCGGTGCTGGCACTCAGCGAGCCGCTGGTCGTCGCGCTCCCGCTCGGCGATCCGCGTCAGGCACAGTCGGTGCTTGAGCCGGCCGATCTCGATGACAAGCCGCTGATCATGTATTCGCGGCAGGGTGCGG
>JBGTUD010000031.1:0-17465 GCA_041939405.1 Sphingopyxis sp.
AATCAGGCTCATCCGCTTTTCCCCAATATGATCTTATCTGTTATTATCCGCGTATCGTCCGCGCGCGGCGGATCATTCCCTTGCCGAAACCGGCGCGCCCCCGATCCATGTTTCGCGCGGCCGGAGCGCCGCATCGAGCCAGACAAGGTCGGCGCGATACCCGGACGCAATCGCCCCATGGCTGGTGCCGAGCGACAGGAAAGCGGCGGGAGTCGCGCTCGCCATCGCCGCGGCATCGGGCACCGACAGGCCCGTGGTCTCGACCGTTTTGCGCAGCGCCGACGCCATGTCGAGATGCGTGCCCGCCAGCGTGCCATCTTCAAAAATGCACACGCCGTCCTTCACGGCGATACGCTTGCCCTGAAGGGTAAATTCGCTGTCGTCGGTGCCGACGCTCGGCATCGCATCGGTGACGAGCATGATCCTGTCGAGGCCCTTGGCCTTGACCGCGAGCCGCACCACCGCCGGATGCAGATGGACATCGTCGACGATCAGCCCGCAATAACAGTCCGAATCGAACGCCGCGCCGACGGCGCCGGGCTCGCGGTGATGCAGCGGCGACATCGCGTTGAACAAATGGGTGAATCCCGAAAGCCCTGCCGCGATCGCGCGCTCAGCCTCGGCATAGGTCGCATCGCTGTGCCCCGCGCTGACGATCACGCCATGCGCGACCAGGGTGCGAATATCGTCCGCGTCGCACAATTCGGGCGCAAGCGTCAGCATCACCCGGCCGCGCCGCGGCGCCGTCAGCAACGCGAGCGTTTCGGTGTCGAGCCGGCGGATACGATGCGCTTCGTGGATGCCGCGCCGGACCTCGTTGATGAACGGCCCCTCGATGTGAATGCCGGCGACACCGGGAATACCGGCTTCGATCGCGGCGTCGACCGCGGCGAGCGCGGCGGCGATCTGCGCAGGCGTGTCGCTGATCAGCGTCGGCAGAAAGGCAGTGGTGCCGAAACGCGCGTGCGCGGCGCCGATCACCGCAATCGATTCGACGTCGACCCGGTCGTTGAACAACATCCCGCCGCCGCCGTTGACCTGCGTATCGATAAAGCCGGGAAGCAACCAGCCGCCGCCCAGGTTGACGATCGTGTCGGCAGGACCGCCGCTCGTCTGCGCGACGGCAGCGATGACGCCGTCGGCGAGCGCGATGTCCGCCCCGTCGACGACGCCACCCGGCAGTGCGACCCGGCCGTTGTGAAAGCGAAGGATCATAACGTCTCGGTAATCTTGTTGAGATGCGGGGGCGAGTCCGGGTTGCGCCCGCGCGCGAGCGCAAGGTCGCTGGCCATCCGGTAAAAGCTCTGGATCACCAGCATGGGCTCGATCACCGGATGCGCCGCGAGCGCGGGCAGATCGCCGCCCGCCGGATCGGCGAGCAGCACCGTCGCACCGCGGCCGCGAAACTCGGCCGCCGCCTCGCGCACGCTCTTGGCGGCGCGATCGCTGCCGCCAAAGGCGAGCACGCGAAAGCCGTCGCCGACGATCGCCATCGGCCCGTGCCGCACCTCGGCCGCGCTGAAGCTTTCGGCGTGAAGCGATGCGGTCTCCTTGAACTTGAGCGCCGCTTCCTGCGCCGCGCCATAGCCATAGCCGCGCGCCAGAACGAACAGGTTGGTCGCACCGACGAGCGCGGGGATCGCCGCCGACCAGTCGAGCGCAAAGGCCCGGGTCAGCGCGTCGGGCAGGCCGTCCAGCGCCTCGCCCAGCGCCGCATCGTCGGTCCAGGCCGCGACAAGCGCCGCGATGGCGGCGAGCGAAGCGATATAGGATTTGGTCGCCGCAACCGATTTTTCGGGGCTGGCCTTGAGCGCCACGACCACATCGGCCAGCGCGGCGAGCGGCGCATCCTCGGCATTGATCAGCGCGACGACAAAGGCGCCCGCGCGCTTCTGCTGCTCGACCGCAGCGATCAGGTCGGGGCTTTGGCCCGATTGCGAGATCGCGAGGCAAAGCCGTTCGCCCGCGAGCGTGGGCGCGTCATAAAGCGAAGCGACCGAGAGCGCCGCCGACGCGGTGGGCGTCCCCGTCATCGTTTCGATCAGATATTTGGCATAGGTTGCGGCATGGTCCGACGACCCGCGCGCGCAGGTCACGACCGCAGCCGGCGGGGCGGCGCGCAGCCGTTCGCCGATCACCGCGAAAGCCGCGCGATTCGCGGCGAGCATCTCCGCAACCGCGGCCGCCGCCTCTCCGGCCTCCCTCTCCATCAGCGTTTTCGGAGCCTCGATGGCGCGTTGCAGCGTCATGGTCGCATTCGTCTCCCGGCCGGGCGGGCCTCGTGCCGCGCCTCCTCTTATTGGTCTTATATAGGTTATATATATCTCATCAAGAGGTATCTTTTGCTGCCGTTGTTTTGATCGGACGGCAGCGGTCGCGCGCGACCCTCATCACGCTGCAAAAGGATGTGGATGCCGGAGCTGCGGAACCATCGGGCGCCGATAAGGCAACATTCGGCAGGGCTTTCAGCCATGCCGACGCGCGCCGACGCTAGACCCTGTTTCAGTAAGATTGAAGCGACGAGATCGTCCAGCAAGCTGTGCTGGGGAGGAGCGTTGCGCAGTGCGGGCCGGTGGGCCCGTGCAAGCGACGCGACGCGCCCAGCGCGGCTCGCTGGACGACCGCCTGCGGCGGCGGGCCGATTTTGCCGCGAGGACGTCGTTGCTCGTCGGTCACGATGGAAAACCATCGCTCCCTCCCCGCGCCTCGCCTCGCGACAAAATCGGCTCCGTCTCGCGCTTCAATCTTACTGAAACAGGGTCTAGCCGTTGAGTTCGGCCACGACGTCATAGGCGTCGCCGCGATAATAGCTTTGCGTAAATTCGGCGGTGCGTCCGTCGGCCAGGAAAGCGCGGCGCTCGATGAACAGCCCCGGCGCGCCGGGCTCGATCCCGAGCACCTCGGCCTGTTCGGGCGAAAAGGCGATCGCGCGCAGCCGCTGCAGCGCGCGCACCGGCAAATGCCCCGCCGCGTCGAGCGCTTCATAGAGCGAGGCCCCCACCGCCTCGATCGACGGCAGGCAATAAGCGGGTACCGTCGCATATTCGAGCGCCATCGACGTATCGTCGGCATAGCGGATGCGGTGGAAACGATAGACCGTCGAACCCGGCGACAAGCCCAGCGACAGGGCCTCTTCCGGGGTCACGGCGCCCGCGGTCCGGCTGACCCACGCACTCGTCGGACGCCGCCCGCGCGACACCATATCTTCCGAAAAGGAGGTCAGTTTGGAAAAGCTTTTTTCAACGCGCGGCCGGGTGACGAAGGTGCCCGCGCCGCGCCGCCGCGCGACGATGCCGTCGCTGACCAGCCCGTCGATCGCCTTGCGCACCGTGATGCGCGACACGTCGAACTCTTCGGCAAGGTCGCGTTCGGTCGGGATGGCTTCCTCCGCCTTCACGATTTGGCTTTCGATCGCCTCGCGCAGGATTTTCTGCAATTGCAGGTAAAGCGGTGTGGGATCCTCTTTCTGCAGCGGGCCGACATGTTCGATCAGCGACAAGGACGATGCTCCACCCGGTTGCCGGGGCCAGTGCCCCAGGGCACCGGCCGACGGGCCCGGCGCCACAACCCCATGTGTTGCATTGGTATCGTCGCGTCAATCTTTGTTGCGGCCCGTTCACCCAAAAGATGTGCCGGCCGGCGCCACCCCGCTCGTGGCTCACGACATTCCTGCGACCGCTTTCGCGCCACCTCAAAAGCAGCATCACGGCGCAGCATCAGCTCCCGCTGCGACAACAATACTAATATAAAACCAATATTGTCCCACCACAATCCGTGAAGACGAAGAATCTACTCAACGCCCCATTTTAATAAGAATATCGGTTGATTGGAAAGGCGTTGACCGCCACGGTTTGACATGACAAATTAAATACAAATCCAAATCGGGAGACGGGATATGCGCGTTGCGGGTTGGACGGCGGCGATGGCGGCCTTGCTGGTGGTGCCCGCGGCAAGCGCAATGGAAACGCGCGAGCAGACCGCACTCGACCGGCTCGCCGATACGCTCGGTTACAGCTACCGCGTCGTCGACAACCGGCCTGCCTGTCCCTCCGGAATCAACAGCTGCTTCCTTGCCACGATCACGCTGACCCTGCCCGAAGCCTGGACCGCGGGTGCGACGCCCGACGGGATCGCGCTTTATTTCAGCTTCGTCAAACCGCTGGTGCGCGTCGAAAGCGACATTTTCCAACACCGCCACATCAACGGCGACGTTCAGAAACTGACGCTCAAGCCGGGCGCCGCGCTGCGCCCCGGCGCAACGTATGAAATCCGGCTCTGGGGCGAGGGGGCGAGCTTTTCGCGGGCTTTTGCCATGCCCAATGCCTATCTGGTCGCCGACGGGCTGAACCCCCGGACGATTGCGGCGACGCGCGCCGCAATCGACCCCGACACCGGCATGGAAATCCTCCCCTTCGCCGCCCCGATGACTGACGAGGCGCGGCTGGCGCGCCAGAGCGACGCCGACCAGACGCGTTGGCTGACCGCCGAGCGCGCCTTTGACCGCCAGGCCGAACGCCCGTTGCGCGCCGCCAGCGACATCGCGATCCTGCCCCTGCCCCGAAAGCTCGACCTCGACGGCGGCGCCGAGTGGATTGCTTTTGACGAGGGCGTCGCGCTTGCGCTCGAAGGCATCGACCGCGCTGCCATCGCACCCGCGCTTGCAGCGCTCGCCGCGGTGGGTGCAGTCGAGGGCGGCACGCGCCCGCTGACGATCCGCGTCGGCGACGCGGCGCTCGCGCCCGAAGGTTATCGGCTCGACGTCGGGGCGGATCGTATCGCGATCAGCGCGCGCGACGCCGCGGGGGCCAGCCACGCGCTGCGCACGCTGGCGCAGCAGGCGGCGTTCGGCGGCGGCAAGCTCAAACCGATGCGCGTCGAGGATGCCCCCGAATATCGTTTCCGCGGCCTCCACCTCGACCTCGGCCGCAATTTCCACGGCCGCGAGCAGATATTGAAGCTGGTCGAGGCGATGGCGGCGTACAAACTCAACAAGCTGCACCTGCACCTCGCCGACGACGAGGGCTGGCGCATCGAAATCCCCGCGCTGCCGGAGCTTGCCGTGGTGGGGTCGAGGCGCTGCCACGACCCGGCCGAGCGCCGATGCCTGCTCCCGCAACTCGGCGCGGGGCCCGAGGGAACGAGCGGCGTCAACGGCTATCTGACCGTCGAGGATTATACCGCGATCCTGCGCGCCGCGGCGGCGCGGCAGATCGAGGTGATCCCGTCGATCGACATGCCCGGCCACAGCCGCGCCGCGATTGTCGCGATGGAAGCGCGCCACGCGCGACTGATCGCCGAGGGTAAGACGGAAGAGGCCGAACGCTATCGCCTTGTCGAACCCGCCGACGCGACGGAATATCGGAGTGTCCAGCATTATAACGACAACACGCTCAACGTCTGCCTGCCCGCGACCTATCGCTTTGTCGATACGGTTGTCGATGCGCTGGCCGACATGCACCGGCAGGCGGGCGTGCAGCTCAGGACCTTTCACCTCGGCGCCGACGAGACTGCAGGGGCGTGGGCGAAATCGCCCGCCTGCGCCGCGATGATCGCCGAAAACGGCGGCGACGCGGCCAAGCTCGGCCCGCGCTTCATCGAGCGCGTGGCGCAGGGGCTCGCGCAAAAGGGGCTGCGCACCGCGGGCTGGAGCGACGGCATGGGGCACACCGATGCCGCCAACATGCCCAGGGCGGTCCAGACGAACATCTGGGGTGTGCTCCACGCGGGCGCGATCCGCGAGGCCCACGACCAGATGAACCGCGGCTGGGACACGGTGCTCTCCATCCCCGACCTTGGCTATTTCGACATGCCCTATGCGCCGCATCCCGACGAGGGCGGCTATAATTGGGCGACGCGCGGCATCGACACCTATCAGGTCTTCGGCTTCATGCCCGACAATCTGCCCGCCAACGCCGCGACGATCCGCAACATTCGCGCTGCGGCGCAGCCGGTCGCGGATACGCCCGTCCTCGAACCCGGGCGCCGCATCGCCGGCCTTCAGGCGCAGCTGTGGAGCGAGACGATCCGCACCGACGTCCAGATGGACTATATGCTCTTTCCGCGCCTGCTCGCGATCGCCGAGCGCGGATGGCGCGCCGCCGACTGGGCCCCCGCCTATCGGCCGGGCGAGACCTATCAATGGCACGATGCGTACGTCGACCACGCGAAGCTGGCGGCGGGCTGGGCCGATTTTGCCGGGCGCGTCGCGGCGCAATTCCCGCAGCTTGAACGCATGGGCATCGCCTATCGCGTCGCGCCGCCGGGGGCGCGGATCGTCGGCGGCACGCTCGAAGCGAACAGCGCCTTCCCCGGCACGGCGATCGAATATCGGGCCGAAGGCGGCGACTGGACGCGCTATGCGGGGCCGGTCGCCGTGGCGGGCGCGGTCGAACTGCGCAGCCGCTCGGCCGACGGCAAGCGCGCCAGCCGGACCGTCCGCGTCGAACCGGGGCGCTAGCGGGTGACAATTCAGGCGCGCTCGGTGGGCTGATAATGAAGGAATTGGGCGTCCGCGGCCCCCGGCCGCCCGCGCCGCTTTCCTATTTTGCGGACCGCCCTATATCCTGCGCAGCCCATGACCCGCGCCCGCGTCCTCCTTTTGACCGCCGCCCTCGGCCCGCTCGACTATCGCGTGCCGCACGGGACGCACGCGCCGCTCGGCAGCGTCGTCGTCGCGCCGCTGGGGCCACGGCGAATGGGCGGGGTGGTGTGGGAGGACGACAGTTTCGGCGCGCCCGAGGCGGTGGGCGACAATCGCCTGCGCAACCTTTACGAAATCCTCGCCGTCCCCCCGATCGCCGCGCCGCTCCGCCGCCTGGTCGAATGGACGAGCGACTATTATCTGAGCCCGCCGGGGGCGGTGCTGCGCATGGTGCTACCCGGCGTCGCCTTTGCCGATGCGCGTCGCCCGATCGTCGAATATCGCGCGACCGGCGAAATTCCCAAACGCATGACGCCCCAGCGCACGGTCGCGCTCGAAAAGATCGGCGGCCGGCAGGGGACGGTGCGCGAACTCGCCACACTCGCCGACGTCAGCGAGGCGGTGATCCGCGGGCTCGTCACCGCCGGCGCGCTCGAAGCCGTCAGCGTGTCGGCCGACCAGCCCTATGCCGAACCCGATAGCGACTTTGCACCGCCCGCCCTCTCGACCGAACAGGCCGCCGCCGCGGCCGAGCTCAAGAGCGCAGTCGCGGCCGCGAAATTCGAAACGCTGCTGCTCGACGGCGTCACCGGATCGGGCAAAACCGAAGTCTATATGGAAGCCATCGCCGCCGCGATCGCCGCGGGCCGGCAGGCGCTCGTGCTGCTTCCCGAAATCGCGCTCACCGAACCGATGCTGACGCGCTTTGCCGCGCGCTTCGGCTGCGAGCCGGTGGCGTGGCACAGCGGGCTTCGGCAGGCCGAACGCCGCCGCGCCTGGCACAGCATCGCCGCGGGCGAGGCGAAGATCGTCGTCGGCGCGCGCTCGGCGCTGTTCCTTCCCTATGCCAATCTCGGCGTCATCGTCGTCGACGAAGCGCATGAGACGAGCTTCAAGCAGGAGGATGGCGTCCATTATCACGCGCGCGATGTCGCGGTGATGCGCGGGCATTTCGAAGCTCTGCCGGTGGTGCTGGCGAGCGCGACCCCCGCGCTCGAAAGCCTCGCGATGGTCGAGGCGGGACGCTACCGCCACATCAAGCTCCCCGCGCGTTTCGGCGGCGCGACCTTGCCCGACCTCGCGGCGATCGACATGCGGCAGGATCCGCCCGACCGCGGCCGCTGGCTCGCGCCCCCGCTCGTCGACGCGCTCGCCGACCGGCTCGCGAAGGGCGAGCAGAGCCTGCTGTTCCTCAATCGCCGCGGCTTCGCGCCGCTGACGCTCTGCCGCACCTGCGGCCACCGCATCCAGTGCCCCAATTGCACCGCGTGGATGGTCGAGCACCGCCTCGTCCACCGCCTCGCCTGCCACCATTGCGGCCATGTGATGCCGCCGCCGCGGCTCTGCCCCGAGTGCGAGGACGAAGACAGCCTCGTCGCCTGCGGCCCCGGCGTCGAGCGCGTCGCCGACGAAGTCGCGCTGCGCTTTCCCGAAGCGCGAACCGCCATCGTCACGTCGGATACGCTATGGTCGCCCGCAAAGGCCGCCGAATTTGTGGCCAATGTCGAGGAGGGGCTGGTCGACATCATCGTCGGCACCCAGCTCGTCACCAAAGGGTATCACTTCCCCAACCTCACTCTCGTTGGCGTCGTCGATGCCGACCTGGGGCTCGACGGCGGCGACCTGCGCGCGTCCGAGCGCACCTTTCAGCAGATCGCGCAGGTCGCGGGACGCGCGGGGCGCGGGGTCAAGCCCGGCGAGGTGCTGATCCAGACGCGCGTTCCCGACGCGCCGGTGATGGCGGCGCTCGTCGCGGGCGACCGCGACGGTTTCTATGCCGCCGAGGCGGCGGCGCGGCGCCAGGCGGGCGCACCGCCCTATGGCCGCTTCGCCGCGCTCGTCATTTCGTCCGAGGACGTGGAGGTCGCGCGCGGCGTCGCCAAACGCCTGGGTGACAAGGCGCCCGTCGCCGACGGCCTCGCCATCTATGGCCCCGCCCCGGCACCGCTCGCGATGCTCCGCGGCCGCCACCGCTTCCGCCTGCTCCTCCACGCACCGCGCAGCTTCGACCTGCAAGGCACGATCCGCGCCTGGGTGAACAGCATCGACTGGCCGGCCAAGGCGCGCCTCGCCATCGACGTCGATCCCTATAGTTTCGTTTGATCGTGGCCATTTACATCGAAGCGACGGGGCGGCAGAAAGCTTGCCAAGGGGAAACAAGCCGGGGGGAACGGATATGCGGAAAGCGACGATCGCAGCGGCGCTGATCGCGGCCATGATGGCTACGGGCGCAGAGGCCAAGTGGCTGCGCGCCGACACCGACAATTTTATCATCTATAGCGAAGGCAGCGAACGGTCGCTGCACAGCTTTGCCGAAAATCTCCAGCGTTTCGATGCCACCTTGCGCCTGCGACTCAAGGTGCCAGGCGGGAAAGAACCCAACCGGCTGACCATCTATCTCGTCCCGCGCGCTGCCGACGCGGGGCGACTGGCGACAGGCAAGGCCGGATCGTCGATTGCGGGATTTTACAGCGCCGATCTTGACGGCAGCTATGCCGTTTCAAATCGCGAGGTGGTCAAGTTCAAAGGCACGTCCGCCTCTCAGCAAACGCTGTTCCACGAATATACGCATCACTTCATGAAACGCTATTTCGGCGCCGCCTTCCCCGCCTGGTTCATCGAGGGGTTTGCCGAATTCTACTCGACCACCGATTTCACGAGCAAGGGTCACTATCAGGTCGGCCGCCCCGCCTATTTCCGGGCCCATGGCCTGATCAACATGCCCCGCATCCCGGTGGAGGACCTGCTGCTGAAGCAACCGCGCGAAATGCGCACTTCGGGCCAGATGGACGTCTATTATGGCCGTTCGTGGCTGCTCACCCATATGCTCTATTATGATCCCGGCCGCGCCGGGCAGCTCACCGCCTATATCGACGCCATCAACCGCGGCGAGGACAGTAAAAAAGCCGCGAACGGGGCTTTCGGCGACCTCGCCGCGCTCGACCGCGATCTCCAGCGCTACATCGGGCGCCCGCTCACCTTCATGACTTCGGCCGCTCCGGTTCCGATCCCCGGAACGATCACGATAAGGGCGCTGTCGCATGCCGAGGACGCATTGCTTCCGTGGCAGCTCGAGCGGCGGAGCGCCCGCGATGGCGAACGGTTGGCCGAGGTACGCGACGAATTGGGAAAGCTCTCCGTCGAATATGGCAGCAGCGCGAGCGTCTGGTACGAGCTGGCGCGCGCCGAGTGGGATCTGAGCGACGAAAAGCGCGATGCCGCGGCGGCGCGTACGGCTCTCGACAAAGCGCTGGCGATCGAACCGAAGCATGTCCGGGCCAATATATTGCTGGGCGAAATGATGATCCACAACCTCGGTCGCCGCGACACGGTGTCAAACGCGGACTGGGTGGCGGCGCGCCAGCCGATCATCCTCGCCAACAACACCGATCCCGACGACCCGGTCCCGCTCTACGCTTATTATGACAGCTTTCTGCAGCAAGGAATTACACCGCCGAAAATTGCGGTCACCGGGCTCGAACGCGCCTTTGCGCTGAGTCCCGAAAGTGCCAGCGCGCGCATCGCCTATGCCTTTGCCCTCGCCCGCGGCGGCGATTTCGAACGAGCCACCCGCCTGGCAAAGGTGGTGGCGTTCGATCCGCACGACGGGGGACAGGGCGAACAGATTCTGGCGCAGATCGAAACGATGCGTGAAAGGATCGGCAACGCGGGAAAAGCCGCCACCGCCCCGTCCACCGCTGCCGACGCCGATCAATAATCGGGTTCGCCGCCGTGCAGAACCTGCGCCGCTTGCCCCGTCAGCCACGCCATGGCGGCCGCCCAGGGTTGGTGCCCGTGGCTGATCCGCGCAACGCCCAGCGCGGCGAGTTCCGCGTGCGTCGGCCCGCCCTTGCCGCGCAATATATTCACCGGCAACGGCGAGGCATCGCAGATCGCGCCGATGCAGCCACGATCGAGCAGGAAGGGCACGAACAGCGACCCCGCCCCCGCGTCGGCATAGGCGCGCGCGCGTTCGAGCGTCGCAGCGACCAAGGCGTCGCCATCGCGCGCCACATCGGCGCCGCGGAATGTGTCGCAGCGGGCGTTGACAAAGATGCCCGTATCCGCCGCCGCGCGGTAACGCGCCACCGCCTCGGCAATCGGAAGGAGGCTGGTCGCGCCCGGCAGCCGGTCCTCCATATTAATCCCCGCCGCGCCCGCATCCTTTGCACGCGCCACCGATGCACCAACCGCCGCCGGGTCGGCGCCATAGCCCGATTCCATGTCGATCGTGACGGGAAGATCGGTAACGCCCAGGATACGGTCCAGATTGGCGAACACATCCTCGAGCGGAAAATCCTCGCCGTCCGATCGCCCCTGCGCGCCCGCAACGCCAAAACTGCCCGTCGCGATCGCCTTCGCGCCTGCGGCGGCGACCGCTTTGGCGCTGCCCGCATCCCAGATATTGACGAGGATCAACGGGTCGCCGGGAACGTGCAGCGCGCGGAAACGGTCAATATGGTCGGTCATGCAAAAACTCCTTCGCGATCAAGGTCGAGGAATGGATGTATCAGACGATCCTGGTCGCCGGCGCCGCGCCGAAAACCTGATCATGGCCGCTTCGCGTGTCCATATATTCGCGAATACTCCGGACGCGCGTGCCCTGCATTTCAAAAATGAAGATATAGTCCAGCGCATATTCGCGCCCGCCCGCGAGCGTGGCGATCTGGCGCTGTTCAAAGATGACGCGATCGCCCTCGGCCGTCAGCGAAATCGGCTCGATCCGCATCCCGTTGCAAAAAAGCCGCGGATAATCGTCGAGAATGAAGCGCACGATCGCCTCGGCGCCGATCATATGGTGCGTCACCCCCAGCGCCACCGCGGTCGCATTGCCCGGCGGTGCGCACCATTCGGCGTCGTCGGTCAGCACGGCGCGAATGCGCTCGGCGTCGCGCGTCGCAAAAGCCTGCCACACGGTAAGCGCGGCCTGTTTGCTATCCATGGGAAATTTCCTTCAGAATTCGTCGAGGGCGGCTTGCCCCGGCACGCCTTCGCGGCGGAGCAGCTCGTCCTTGATCGGCAGGCCATAGGCGTAGCCGCCGAGCGATCCGTCGCTGCGCACGACGCGGTGACAGGGGATGAGCACCGCAACATTGTTTGCGCCATTGGCGCTCCCGGCCGCGCGCACTGCCTTGGGCTTGCCCACCGCGGCGGCGATATCGGCATAGCTGCGTGTCTCCCCCGCCGGGATTTTGCGCAGTTCGCGCCACACCGCCTCCTGAAACGCCGTCCCTTTCACATCGATCGGAATATGGTCGAAGCCTTGGGTGGGCGCTTCGACCGCGGCAACTACCTGCGAAAGAAGCGCCGCAAATTCCTCGCCGCCCTCCACCAGCGTCGCGGCGGGGAAGCGCTCCTCGAGCGCCTCGCGCCCTTCGGCAAAGCTGAGGCGGCACACCCCCTTTCCGGTCGCGGCGACGAGCATGTCGCCGAGGCTGGTGGGCACGACGGCCCAGTGGATTTCGACGCCCTTGCCGCCGTTCACCCATGCTGAGGGGGTCATCCCCATACGTCCCTCCATATTCTCGTAAAAGCGCGACGGCCCCGAAAAGCCCGCGTCGTAAATCGCGTCGGTGACGCGCGCCCCGTCGCTCATCGCCGTACGCGCGCGCTCGTCGCGCAGTGCACGGGCGTAGGCGGCCGGCGACAGGCCGGTGTGGCGGGTGAAAACGCGCTGAAAATGCGTTGGCGAATAGCCGGTGCGTGCGGCCAGGTCGGCGAGCGCGAGCGGCTCCTCGCTCGTCTTGATCGCCGCAATCGCCTTGATCACCGCGCTTTCGTCGCGCGCGACATCGTCGGGCAGACAGCGCTTGCACGGGCGCAGTCCCGCCCGGCGCGCCGCGGCGCCATCGGCAAAGAAGCGCACATTTTCGCGCAGCGGATGCCGCGCGGCGCAGCTCGGCCGGCAATAGATGCCGGTGGTGAGCACGCCGGTCACGAAACGCCCGTCGAACGCCTTGTCGCGGCGCTGAACTGCGGCCCAGCGCTCGTCGTTGGTCATGGACTGGCTCGTCATCATCCGGTCCTCGTCACCCGCGCGGCGAAACAGCCATGCGCGGCATTATGGGCGTCGATATAGGCGATGTCCTCGTCGGCGAACAGGTCGCGGATCGCGGCATCGGCCTCGCCGGGGAGGGCCAGCCTGGCACCCCGCAACATGCCGTCCGTATCAAAGCCGCGCATCGCAATCGGCCGTCCTTCGAACACCGGCGGCAGCGCATCCTCATATGATGCGGCACCGACGCCCGACCGGACATAGATCGCATAGGCACTGCGATAGGGTGTCGCAACGTCGTGGCTCACATGGTGAAGCAGAATCAGCTCCTCGCCCGGCGTCGCATCTTCCAGGCTGACGCGGCAAGGGAATCCCGCTGCGCCCGCCGTGACCCGCACTGCGCGCCGCTCGGCCAGCTCGGCATCGCTCATCGCGAACAGCGGCGCAAAAGGGGCGGGGTCGAGTCCGGTAATCTTGTACGTCATCGCATCGTCCTTTCTCTGTTTCGCGATCATCATGCCGCCACGCCGCCCGCGCCGCGTCCCGATGCTTGCGTTCAAAGTTGGCGCGGCTAGTCTGCGCCGCCATGACCCGCTTTCTGACGCTGCTGTTCGCCCTTTTCGCCCTGATCCTTCCCGCGCGCGCCGCGGACGACATCAGCGCGGTTTCGCGCAGCGTCGTGCGTGTCGTGACCGTCGCGATGGTCGAAGGCGAGGTGGTCGGATTCGGACATGGCAGCGGTATCGCCATTTCGCCGACGCGGATCGTCACCAACGCGCATGTCGTCGAATCGGCGGCGCGCTATCCGGGCAATGTCGCGCTCGGCGTCGTCCCGTCGGAAGGGCAGAAAAGCTTTGCGGGCAAGCTGATCGCGATCGACACGGCGCGCGACCTCGCGCTCGTCGAAATTACCGAAGGGCGCCTGCCCGCCGCGGCCATCTACACGGGCCCCCTCGATTCGGGCGCCGATGTCGTTGCATTGGGCTATCCGGGCAATGTCGACCTTGCGACCGCGCGGAGCGCGAACGACTATATCACCCCGCGCACGCCGACGCGCAGCGAGGGTAATTTTTCGAACATGCAGGCGGTCGACCGCGTCGCGATGCTGATCCACACCGCCAAAATCTCGCGCGGCAATTCGGGCGGGCCGCTCGTCGATCAATGCGGGCGCATCGTCGGGATCAACACCGCAATCACGCGCGCCGACGATGGCGATTCGCCCTTCGCCTTTGCCATCGCGGGACGTGAGCTGATGCGTTTCCTTGCCGATGCGGGGCAGCAATATACGGGGGTCGGCACCGCCTGCCTGTCGATGGCCGAAGCCGACGCGCGCGAACGCGCGGCGATCGAAGCCGAGGCGCGGGCCAACGCCGAAGCCAACGCCGCAAAGGACGCCGCCGCCAGGCTCGACCGCGAACTCAGGGCGGCGCGCGCCGAGGAGGAGGCGCTCGCCGCGCGCGAGAATCGCATCGCGCTCGCCGGCGTGCTGTTCGTCATCGGGGCGCTCGCGGCGGGTGCGGCCCTGATGTTCTATGGCCAGAAGAATATGCGGAACGCAAAGATTGCGGGCGGGGTCGGCGCGGCGCTGGTCGTCGCGGCGGCGATCCTGTTCGCGACGCGCCCCGACGCGCGCGCCGAGATTGCCGAGGATGCGGGCGAGGCGTCCGCGGCGGCGGCACCGAAACTGGCCGAGGGCAGCCTGCTCTGCACGATCCGGCCCGACCGCAGCCGCATCACCGTGTCGTCGGCCACCGACGTGCCGATCACGATCCGCGCCGGCGGCTGCGTCAACGGCCGCACCCAATATACGCGCGGTGCCGACAATCGCTGGCAGCGCATCCTGGTCCCCAATGAAGAAGCCACCGTCACCGTCGCGTCGATCGACGCCGCGGGGCGCGACTATCGCGTCGAACGCTATCTGCTCGATGCCGAGACGATGGCGCGCGCGCGCGAAATCCGCGCGGGCAGCACGCTTCAGGGCTGCACCGTTGACCCCGAACAGCTCGCCGGGCTGGCGGCGCAGCAGGATGCGATTCGCAGCGCGCTGCCCCCCACACCCAACGAGCGCCTTGTCTATCACTGCCAGCGCGCGTCGGGTGCCGCGGTGAAGGATGCTGCGTCGGGCAACTGAGCGGTCAGCGCAGGCGCTCCACCCAATCCGTCAGGATAAGCTGCGCGGCGCCGCTATAAGCCAGTTCGTGCCCCGCGCCCTTCACCAGCACCGCCGTCGCGTCGCCGCGCGCGGCGCGCAGCCGTGCCAGATTGGCGGGCGTCACCAGCGTGTCGTCATCCCCGTGCATCAGGAAAACGGGGGCGCGCACGCGCGCGAGCTTCGCCGCATTGTCGAACCGGTCGCGCACCAGCGCGCGTGGAACGAAGGGCATCGCCTCGCCCACGACATCGGGCAGGCTGGAAAAGCCCGATACCAGCATCAGCGCCGCGACATCGTGGCGCAGCGCGATTTCACTCGCCGGCCCCGACCCGATCGAATTGCCGACCACAACCACCTGCCGCGAATCCACGCCCGCATCGGCCAGCCAGCGCATCGCCGCTTCGCCGTCGCTGTAAAACCCGGCCTCGCTCGGCGACCCCGGATTGCCGCCATAGCCGCGATATTCGGCGAGCATCAGCCCGTACCCCGCCGCCGCCGGCCCGCGCATCGCCTGCACCGCGCCGAGCAGATTGTCGCCATTGCCGTGAAAGAAGAGAATCGTCTTTTTCGCGCGCGCCGCGGGCCGGTAAAAGGCGCCGAGGCGCAGCCCGTCATCGGTCTGCGTGTGGACGAACCGGAAACCCGGCGGCGCAGCGGCCGGATAGCCGGCGGGCGCCGGAAAGATCATCCGCCGCTGCTGCGTATATAGAAGCGCCACCGCGACGAGCAGCAGCACCGCGGCGAAAACCAGCAGATTGACCGCGACTTTCATCCTGCGCGACAAGTCGCAGCCGTCACGAGCCTCATCCCCCACACGCCTTGAACAGCATCAGCGTGCGCTCGCGCGCCAAATCGGCGCTCGGCTCGTGATAATCCTTGCGGCGGTCGCTGTTGAAGCCGTGCCCGGCCTCATAGACAAAGATCTGCGCAGTCGGATGGTCCCTGGCGATCAGCGCCTCGACCCCCTCCATCGGAATGCCGCCGTCGAAGCGGCCGAAATGGGCGATGGTCGCGCAGCGCGGCGCCTCGTCCCTGAACTGCGTCGGCACGAGGCTGCCGTAATAGGAGGACGCCGCGGCAAGGTCGGGGCTGATCTGCGCCATCCGCCACGCAACCGATCCCCCATAGCAATAGCCGGTGATGAAGACCGGGCCTTTCCCCTTCAGCGCATCCACGCACGTCTGCGCATCCTTCAGGCTCTGCTCGAACGGATGCAGCTCGCGCGCCAGCTCTACCGCGCGCTCGAACGCGGGGCCCGAATAGTCGCTCTCGAACCCCGGATGTTCGCGGTCGAACAGCGCGGGCGCGAGCACCTCATAACCGTCGGCCGCATATTCATCGCAAAGCTCGCGGATATGGTCGGTGGCGCCGAAGATTTCCTGCACGAGCACCAACCCGCCGCGGCGTTTGCCCTCGGGCACTGCGTGATAAACGGCGATCTCGGCGCCGTCATCCATCGTCATCCGGATCATTTGGTTCACCGACCTACCCCTCTTCCGTTCACGCTGAGCTTGTCGAAGCGCAGTTCTATTCTTGATAGTCTTTGGAGAAAGAACGGTCCTTCGACAAGCTCAGAGCCTGCCCCCGCGAAGGCGGGGGACAAACGGGTCGGGGAACGGCACGGGATTAGCCCCAACCCCCGCCTTGCATTGCGGCACAATCGTTGCTACGCGCGCCCCGACTTTGCAGCGGGGGCATTTCCGGATGCCGTAAAAATCCGCGCAACCATCCCCCTCGGGATCGAAGAAAAGGACTTTCGCGCGTGGAGAATTCCGGCGGCATTCAGGGCAACATCACGGCGGGCCTCGCGGGCCGTTATGCCAGCGCGCTGTTCGATCTGGCGCGCGAATCGAACGCCATCGACGCCGTCCAGAAAAGCCTCGCCACGCTCAGGGTCAGTCTCGCCGATTCGACCGACCTTGCGAACCTGATCGCCAGCCCCGTCGTCAGCCGCCGCGACGCCGCGAACGCGATCGCCGCGGTCGCCACCTCGCTGAAGCTCGATTCGCTGACCGCCAAATTCCTTGGCGTGCTCGCCGAGAACCGCCGCCTTGCCGACCTTCCCGGCATGATCGCCGCCTTTGACACGATCGTCGCCGATCATCGCGGCGAAGTCACCGCGAAGGTCACGAGCGCGCATCCGCTCACCGCTGAACAGGTGAAGGCGCTGACCGCGAACCTCAAATCCCGTGTCGGGCGCGACGTCACCGTCGCGGCGACCGTCGATCCCGCCATCCTCGGCGGCCTCGTCGTCCAGCTGGGCAGCCAGCTGATCGACGGTAGCATCCGTACCCGTCTCAACAGTTTCGCCCAGGCGATGAAGGGCTGAAAAGCCCGACGCCCAATTGCCCCGATGAAAGGCTGAATAATGGAAATCCGCGCCGCTGAAATCAGCAAGGTCATCAAGGACCAGATCGCCAATTTCGGAACCGACGCCACGGTCAGCGAGATCGGCTCGGTGCTCTCGGTCGGCGACGGCATCGCCCGCGTCCACGGCCTCGACAATGTCCAGGCCGGTGAAATGGTCGAATTTGCCAATGGCGTGAAGGGCATGGCCTTGAACCTCGAAGCCGACAATGTCGGTATCGTGACGTTGATGTTGTAATAATACTGCTCAGCCAAACTCTGTTGTGACGCAGTAAGTAGCATTTCTTTGCCATCAACGAAGAGCTGTTGTT
>JBGTUD010000032.1:0-17432 GCA_041939405.1 Sphingopyxis sp.
GGCGCTGGTTTGCGCCAGTAAATGAACCCTTCTCGTGCCCGAACAATTCACTTTCGAGCAGATTTTCGGGGATCGCGGCGCAATTGATCGCGACGAACGCGCCGTCGCGCCGCGCGCTCGCTTCGTGCAGCCCGCGCGCGAGCAATTCCTTGCCGGTCCCGCTCGCGCCGAGCAGCATCACACTGACGTCGAGGTTTGCGACGCGCTCGATCGTGCGCGCCACTTTAAGCATTTCGGGCGCGCCGGTGATCATCCCGCCAAGCACGCGGTTGTCGCTGGCGCCTTGGCTTGCCAGCCGCGCATTCTCGACCTCCAGCTCGCGGACGTGAAAGGCCCGCGCGACGATCAGTCCCAGCGCGTCGATGTCGATCGGCTTTTGGTAGAAATCCCACGCCCCGCTCGCGATGGCATTCAATGCGCTCGAACGCTCGCCATGCCCCGATACGACGATGACCTTGGTATCCGGCTTCGCCTCGACGATGGTTTGCAGCGTCCGGAACCCCTCGCGCGTGCCGTCGGGGTCCGGCGGCAGGCCGAGGTCGAGTGTCACCACGTCGGGCTCTTCAGCGCGCAGCAGCTCGATCGCCGCGTCATGGTCGCCCGCGACAAGGACTTCATAGTCGTCATACGCCCATTTAAGCTGCGTTTGCAGCCCCGGATCGTCCTCAATGACCAGCAATTTGCGCTTCACCGCCGCTTCGTTCATCCCTGCCCCACCTTCATTGTCCGCGCATCGATATCCGCACCGCTTCGCGCATCGGCGAGCGGCAACCACAGCGTGAAATTGCTGCCCCTGCCCGGCTCGCTCGCCACCTCGATCGCGCCGCCCATCGCCTCGGCGAGCTGCAACGCCTCGAACGCACCGAGCCCAAAGCCGCCATCCTTGGTCGAGACGAAAGGTTTGAACAGCTCGTCGCGAATGAACGCGCGCGTCATCCCACAGCCCTGGTCGATAACGTCGATCCGCACGCGCCCCTGTTCGGCGAACGCAACAAGCTGCACCGGCGTGGCGGGCGCCGAGGCGTCGATTGCATTGGCGACCAGATGACCGACAATCTGCCGGATCGAGCCGGCATCGGCCCATGCTGCAAGCCCCGTCTGGCAGCCGACGAACAGCTCGCGCCGCGGCCGCACCTCCGTGGCAATATCGTTCAGCACCGTTTCGATCAGCACGCGCCCCGGCTCGGCCGCCGGGCCGCGGTCGCGCGGCGACAGGCGGATCAGCAAATCGGAAAGCCGTCCCGCCGAAATCTTCAGCGTTTGCGTCATGTCGGCGCGAAAGGCGGGGTTATCGGCATGCCGCTCCGCATTGCGCGCGAGCAGACCAAGCTGGCTCGCCAGATTCTTGATGTCGTGCATGATGAAGGCAAAGCGGCGGTTGAACTCGTCGAAGCGCCGCGCTTCGGACAGCGCCTGCTGGCTCTGCGATTCCGCCAGATAGCTTGCCGCCTGCTGCCCTGCGATGCGCAGCACGTCGAGGTCCTCCCAGTCGAGCGCGCGCGACACCGTCGGCCGATGCAGCACAGCGACCGCGATCATCCGCTGGAAATGCAGCACGGGCACAACCACCCAGGCGCGCAGATCCGCGAGCAGCCACTCGGGGATCGCCAGATCCTCGCCCCCCTCACCGCGCCGCTCGGCGTCAAGCTCGACGATATGCTGCGTCTCCTGCAGCATGAAGGCCGACCGCAGCGACAGCGTCGCATCCTCGGCAACGCCGCCCGGCCAGTGCCATTGTTCGGCGATCCGAAAGCCGCCCGCCGCACCGGGCGTCATCAAGAGCGCGCCGGGGCTGCCGGTCAATTCGGCAAGTGCCTTGGCCACGCGCCGGTAAAGGTTGCGGTCCTCGTCGCCCTCATCATCCTTTGCGCTCTGCCCCAACGTCGCGGTAAAGCGCATCCATTCGGCGCGATAGTCGTAGCGATGCTCGAAAAAATGCTTTGAGATCATCACCGACAGCCACGCGCGCGACCGTGCCGACGCGAGCATCAAGACCGCCGCGCCGAGCAGCGCGACGAGCGAGATGGCCTGCGCCAGTTCGGCATAATCGCCGCCCGCAGCGCGCGCGATTGCGACGGTCAGCGCGATCAGAATCAGATAGGCCGCGGCGCCGACGAGGACGAGCGTGCGCGTCGCCGCCGTCCGCGACAGCCGCATCCTCTCGCGCCCCACGTCCATGCCCGCGATGATGTAGGTCGGCAGGGTGAGCAGCCCCACAGCGGGGAGCAGCGCGATCAGCGTCGTCGCCCTTTGCCCGGTCAGCGCGCCGATCAGATAGACGTTGAGTTGATAGGCCCAGAGCATCGCAAAACCGCCCGCGACGGCCATCACCGGCATTCGCAGCCCCCCGCCGCCCTGCCGCACCCCGGCATCGACCATGATCAACCCGCCGGTCGCGACGAGCATGGCGGCAAAGATCAGCGTCGGCGCGAGCCACGGTCCCGCCGCCGCGCCGCCGCGCCAATAGGCGAAGGCACCGAGCAGAAGGGTCAGGAGGGAAATCGTCGCGAGCATTCGCAGGATCAGCCGCAACGGCGGCGACATCGGCGCGCGAACCGACCAGAAGGTCGCCCCCAGCCAAATGAGCATTGCAAGGTCGCGGAGCGTCTGGACCACGAGCACTTGCGGTGCGGCGGACGTAAAGATCGTCATCGCCGCCGCCCAGAGCGCGGTCGCGGCCGCTGCGAAAGCGAGCAGGCGCGGCGCGGGCATCAGCACCGCGATGCGCGCGTGCGGCCGCAACAGCAACCACAGCGCCGCCCCGGCGAAACCCGCCACCGCAATCCCCGACAATATCTGCGAGAGGCCGCCCAGCGTGGACATTATCGCGCCCCTTCGGGCCACAGCACGACGCGTACCGTCTGGAGCAGGATCAAAAGGTCGAGGAAGGGCGAATAGTTTTTGGCGTAATATAGATCATATTCCAGCTTCGCGCGGGCATCCTCGACCGATGCGCCATAAGGATAGTTGATCTGCGCCCAGCCGGTCAGTCCGGGTTTCACCATGTGACGTTCGGCATAATAGGGAAGCTGTTGTTCGAGTTCGGCGACGAAGCTCGGACGTTCGGGCCGCGGTCCGACGAAACTCATGTCGCCCTTCAGCACGCACCAGAGCTGCGGCAGCTCGTCGATGCGGAGCGTACGGATGATCCGCCCGACGCGCGTGATCCTGGGATCGTTCGCGCTTGCCCACACCGCCTTGCCCGCCGCCTCGGCATCGACGCGCATCGAACGAATCTTGACGATATTGTATGTCTCGCCGAACAGCCCGACGCGGGACTGGCGGTAAAAAACGGGTCCGCGGCTGTCGAGTTTGACCGCAATCCCCGCAACGATCATCAGCGGCAGCCCGATCACGAGCACGATCAGGCTCGCGGCTATGTCGAACAGGCGCTTGCCCACCTTGGAAATCCGCTGTCCCGCCGAAAAACCATCGGAAAAGATCAGCCCGCTGGGGTTCGTCGTCGCCAGATCGACGCGCCCCGTCTCGCGCTCGATGAAACTCGCAATGTCGTTGACATACACGCCCGTGGTCTTGACGCGCAGCAGATCGTTGAGCGGCAGCGCCTTGCGCCTTTCCTCCAGCGCCAGCACGACCTCGCCGGCCCCCAATGCGACCACATGATCGGCGAGGCTGGCGATCTCCTGCCGCGGCACCGCGCCGGGTACGGCGGTCTCGTTTTCGCTCATCGCAATGAAGCCGACCATGTCGAGCCCGCTTCCCGGCATCTTCGCCAGCGCGGCGAGCCGCGCCGCGCGTGGCCCGGCGCCCAGCACCAAAATGCGGCGGCGAAACGCATCGGCGCCCGCGGACTGGGTGAGCGCCAGCCGGATCAGGAACAATGCGGCAATCGCGATCCCCATCGCGTACAGGCTGTTCGCGCGCCACAGCGTCGCGGTCGGCAGTGCGAACCCCAGCACCGACAGGAAAATCACACCCAGCGAAATGGCGGCAAGCAAGCGCGCGGTCGCAAAGCTCATCGAGCGCAGCCCTTCGGTGCCGTACATCCCCGTCGCCATCATCGCGAGCGAGTTGGCGGCAGCAAAGGTGGCAAGCGGCAGCGCGCGCTCGCCCAGCGGCCCGGCGTCGAACCCCGCCTGATGCGCATAGAGGTGCCACGCCGCCTCGGCCGCGCCCAGCAGCGCGCAAAATTCGATCAACGCGAGCCAGACGACCGCGTGCGGAACATAATGTTTGAACAGCCGGAACATGCGCGCGCGATACTACAGCCGAGGCGTCAACTGTCGGTTAATTTTACACTTGCCAAAAATGCGGTGACGGGATGACCGATTGCCCCCGACGCGATAGACAGGCCCGATGCCGTGCATGATCCGCCCCCGCTCTCGCTTTCGCTAGACCGATGGGATCGCCGTGTTTCGCCGATGCGCCGCTCGGCCTGCTCGATCACGACCCGAACGAGCTTCGCCCGCGCCATTGCCATGACGATGCCTTTGTCGCGGTGGTGCTCGAGGGCGGCTATCAGGAGGCGGGCGACGAGGGCCGCTTCGACGTCCGCCCCGAAGACGCGCTGATCCATCGTCCGTTCGAATCGCACCTCGACCGCGTCGAGGCAAAGGGGGCGCGCGTTCTTCTTCTCGATCTTCCTGCCGCGCTCGCGGGCTCCGTACATGTCCGCGGACGCGTCGCCGATCCCGACCTGCTCGTGCGGCTCGCCGCGCGCGATCCGCGCGCCGCCGCCGCGGCCTTCGCCGAACAGTTCGTCGCCGCGCCCGACGCGGCGCTCGACTGGCCCGACCTGCTCGCGCGCGACCTGCGCCGCGGCGAACCCATCCTGCTCGGCGAATGGGCCGAGCGCACCGGGGTGCGCGCCGAAACGCTGAGCCGCGGATTCCGCGCCGCCTATGGCTGTACGCCCAAGGCTTTTCGCGCCGACGCGCGCGCCCGCGCCGCCCTCGCGGCGATCCGCGCGGGCGCCGAGCCGCTGTCCGACATCGCGCACCGGCTCCATTTCGCCGACCAGGCGCATATGACGCATGCGATCGCACGGCTGAGCGGCGCGACGCCCGGCGCGTGGCGCCGCGTCAAATCGATACAAGACGCCGCCGATCCCGCCCTGTAGTGTACCAACAACACAGTTGATCGGAGATTCGCATGCTCGACCGCCGCACCCTTATCGCCAGTCTCGCCGCGACGTCGGCGCTCGCGGGCTTCCGCAATCCTGCTTCGGCGCTGACTGCCCCCGCGACCACCGGCGAGGGCGCGAAGCTAACGGCGATCTACGAGCGTCTGTACGACCGTCTGGTCGACGAAAGCCCCGAATTTGCAACCGCGCTCGGGCTCGACAAGGACGCGCGCGCACCGCTCAAGGCCCGGCTCGACGACCGTTCGCCCGCGGGCATCGAAAAGAATCACCAGCTCTACCGCGATGGGCTTGCCGAGCTGAAAAAGATCGATGCGTCAAAGCTGTCGGGCATGGACCTCGTAGACTATGAGACTTTCCGCGGTCCGTGGGAATATTCCGTCAAGGCTTATGACTCGTTCGACTATGGCCTCCACAGCTGGCCCGAACCGCACCCGGTGACGCAGCTCAGCGGCACCTACCGCTCGATCCCCGATTTCCTCGCCAACCAGCACAGCATCGCGAACGCCGCCGACGCCGAGGCCTATCTGGCGCGCTGCGCCGATTTCGCGGTGCAGCTCGACAATGAGACCGGACGGATCAGGGCCGACCATGCAAATGGCGTCATTCCGCCCGATTTCGTCATCGACCGCGCGCTCGGCCAGTTCGACCGCATCTGCGCGCCCGCAGCCGACGCGCACGGGCTGACGAAGAATCTTGCCGCCAAGACAAAGGACATTCCCGGCGACTGGGCAAAGCGCTGCGCCGCCATCGTCGAGGGCAAAATCTATCCCGCGATGCGCCGCCAGGCCGCCGAACTCCGCACCGTGCGCCCGCGCGCGACGCACGATGCCGGTGTCTGGCGTCTGCCCAAGGGCGAGGAATATTACGCCTATGCGCTCCGCTATGCGACCACCACGGGCATGTCGGCCGCGGAGGTGCACCAGCTGGGACTCGACCGCGTCGCCGATCTGAGCGCGCGCGCCGACGCGATCTTCAAGGCGCAGGGGATGACCAAGGGCACGGTCGCCGAACGCATGCGCGCGCTCGGCAAGGATCCGCGTTTTCTCTATCCCAACACCGACGAAGGCAAGGCGAAGCTGATCGCCGAGCTCAACGCCCAGATGCAGGCGATGCAGGCGCGGCTGCACGAGGTTTTCGGCCGCTTGCCGAAAGCGACCGCGGAAATCCGCCGCGTTCCCGCCGACATCGAGGATGGCGCAACCGGCGGCTATTACCAGATCCCCGCGCTCGACGGCTCGCGCCCCGGCGCTTATTATATCAACCTGCGCGACACCGTGGAAAATCCGTCGTGGACGCTGCCGACGCTGACCTATCACGAAGCATCGCCCGGCCATCACCACCAGATCGCCCTCGCGCAGGAAGCGACGGGCATTCCGCGCCTCCGCCGCCTTCCCGCTTATTCGGTCTATACCGAGGGTTGGGGCCTCTATGCCGAGCAGCTTGCCGACGAGATGGGCGTGTATGAAAACGACCCGTGGGGCCGCCTCGGCTACCTCCAATCCTATATGTTCCGCGCCGCGCGCCTCGTCGCCGACACGGGGCTCCATCATTATCGCTGGAGCCGCGAAAAGGCGATCGCCTATTACAACGACACGCTCGGCACCCCCGAACCGTCGAACATCACCGAAATCGAGCGCTATTGCGTCTGGCCGGGACAGGCGACGAGCTATATGGTCGGGCAGACGCGCTGGGTCGCGATCCGCGAAAAGGCGCGCGCCGCGCTCGGCGACAAATTCGACCTCGGCGCTTTCCATGACACCGCACTGGCGGCGGGCGCGATGCCGATTTCGGTGCTCGAATCGGTGATCGACCGCTGGGTCGCCGAGCAACGGAGCTGAAGTCAGCCGCTGGCGGCGGGTTCGCTCACGTCCGCTGCCAACACCCCTGCCGCCATGCCTGACCAGTCATCGAAGCGCCAGAAGCCCGGGCTCGAGCGGCCGACGATGCGCAGGTGGCGGTCGCCCGGCGCAATCACCAAGTCGGCAGGCTTCACTTCGGCCAGCAGGCTGCAGTCAAAGAATGTTCGCACCATCACCGCCGCGCCGTCCGGCCCCGCGCTGCCGGTGACGATTGCCAGCATCGCATTCGACAGGCTCACCAGCGTCCCGGTGGGATAAATGCCCAGGCTGTCGGCGAACTGGTCGAGGAGCTGCGGGTCGAAATGCCCTGTCCAGCGCTGCATGGCGGTCAGCGCTTCGCAAGGCGTCCACGCCTCCTTGTACGGCCGGTCTGACGTCACGGCGTCATATACGTCGCAGATTGCACCCATCCGGGCATGGAGCGACAATTGGTCGCCGGCGAGCCGGCCGGGATAACCGGTCCCGTCCATTTTTTCATGGTGGCGCAGGCACACCTCCAGCGCCGCGGCGGGAACATCCTCCGATTGCTTCAGAAAGGCGTGGCCTGCCTCGGGATGCACCTCGACCGCGCTGCGCTCATGCATCGTCAGCTTGCCCGGCTTGAACAGCACATCGTCGGCAATCGCGACCTTGCCGACATCGTGCAGCAATCCCGCGACGCCCAGCTCCTGCACTTCGGCCTCTTCGAGCTTCAGGTGCCGAGCGAAATTGATCATCAGCGCAGAGACCGCCACCGAATGCAGATAGGTATATTCATCCTTCTGTTTCAGCCGCACGAGGTCGATCATCGCGCGCGATTGCCGGTGGATCGATTTTCCGATCGTCTCGGCCAGCGCCGCTATCCGCCGCGTCTCGACCGCCCGGCCCATGCGGGCAGCCCCGAACAGGTCGATCACCGCCTGCTTCGATTTGGCAATGATGCGCTCGGCGCGGCGACGTTCCGCCGAATAGCTTGCCGGACGTGCGGAGCGCGCGCCGGGCGGCGGCGCAAAAGTCGGCGCCCGCCGCCGCTCGACCCCGCGCCAAGGCGCCCCGGTCCCCGCAGCCGCCTTGCGCCGGTCGACGGGTGCAGCCATGGCGCCGGGGTCGCGGGTCATCCGGCTGCGGCTGCGGTCGACGATCACCCCCCTCACGTCCGACGAGCGGATGCGCGCCAGCTGGTCCTCGGTCTCGACCAGGAACCGGCTACGCCAGAAGGGATGGTCGATCCATCGTCCGTCGAACCCGTCGACGAACATACCGATTTCAACCTCTTCGGGTTTCAGGTGAAGCAACATCGATTTCGGTCCCGTCCGGGCTGCCACGCCCTCGCCTCTCCATTAACGCCGCAACGCTTCGATAGTTAAGCAATTGCCGCGCACCGCGGTCCAGCGTTGCGCGACATCGGGCGCCGAATATGTAAAACGGTCGATCATATGTTGCTAATGCGACTGCCTCGCATTAGTGAACGGCGCGACTCGTCGGAACAATCAGGGGAAAATCAAAGTGAATACCGCGCGCATCGCCACGCTCGTCTGCACCGCCTTGGCCAGCGGCACTGCCTTTGCCGCCGACGCCGCGACCGCCGATTTCGAGGATCAGGACCAGATCGTCGTCACCGGCTATGCGGGGACCAAGACCGATACCGCGCTGGTCGAACTGCCGCAGCCGGTGAAGGTCATCACCGCGGACCAATATGAAGCGCAGGGCGCGATCAACATCAGCGACACCGTGAAATATGCCGCGGGCGTGCTTGCCAACCCCTATGGCCGCGACACGCGCGTCGATGGCTTCAACGTCCGCGGTATCGACGCGCTGCAGTTCCGCGACGGGATGCGCGACATCTTCTCCTACTACGCCAGCATCACCTCCGACCCCTATAATTTCGAGCGCGTCGAAATCGTCCGCGGCCCCGCATCGGTGCTGTTCGGACAGGGCTCGATCGGCGGCCTCGTCAACCTTGTCTCGAAAGCCCCGGGCTTCGACACGCAGGGCGAAATCAGCCTCGTCTACGGCAGCTACGATCGCAAGGAAGTGCTCGCCGACGTCAATCTCGCCTTGTCCGACAGCTTCGCAATCCGCGCGGTCGGCCGCGCGCGCGATGCCGACACTTATGTCAAGCACGTCCCCGACGACCGCGTGATGTTCGCGCCCTCGCTCCGCTGGCAGCCGACGGCTGACACCGACGTCGTCCTGACCGGCTTGTATCAGGAGGACGACACCGGCTCGACGTCGCAGTTCCTGCCGATCATCGGCACCTTCCGCCCCAATCCCGGTGCGCCGGGGCCGCTCGACCGCTATACCTTCGTCGGCAAGCCGGGCTGGGACCGCTACGCCGGGCGTTCGCTCCAGGGCATGGCGAGCGTCACCCACGATTTTTCGGACGCGGTACGGCTCAGCCTGAAGGCGCGCTACATCGACAGCGACCTTGAATATTTCACGCATTATACGAACAGCTATTCCAACCCCACCGACCCCTTCGCCGCGGACCGCCGTACCATCGGCCTTTACGCCGACGCCAGCGACGCGCGGATGAACGTCTTTTCGACCGACAATAATCTCCAGTTCAATTTCAACACCGGCGCCAATGTGGAGCACAAGCTGCTCGTCGGCGTCGACTATAGCTGGAACAAGGTCGGCAAGCGTTATGCCGGGGGTTATGAAACCATCGACCTCTACGACATCGATTATGACGCGCTGCTGACCTACGACCCGACCGGCCCGTTCAACTATGACTCGCAGAAGCAGCTCGGGGTCTATGTCCAGGATCAGATCCGCTTCTTCGACCGCGTGTCGGTCGTGCTCGGCGCGCGGCGCGACCGCGTGACCGGCTCGTCGGGGCAAAAGGACAATGCCACGACCTTCCGCGCGGGCATCATCGGTGACATCGGCGCGGGTTTCTCGCCCTTCTTCAGCTATACCGAAAGCTTTCTACCGATCGCGGGCTCGCTCAGCGACGTCGACGGAAACCTTGGCGACCCGTTCAAGCCGCAGACAGGTACGCAGTTCGAAGCGGGCGTGAAGTGGCAGCCCGGCCCCGGCACCCTCGTCACCGTCACCGGTTTCCGCGTCAAAGAGCGCAACCGCGTTCTTTACGGCGAAGGCCAGTCGATCACCCAGTCGGGCGAGCTGACCACCAAAGGCGTCGAGTTCGAGGCGAGCCACAGCCTGCCCGGCAACTTCGATCTGCTCGTCAACTACGGCTATAACAAGCTGAAATCCGAAGTGAACACCGATCTCGACTATCTGCCGCGCCACATCGCCTCGATCTGGTCGACGAAGACCTTTGGTCTGCCCGATGAGGCGCAGCTGCGGCTGGGCGCCGGGGTCGTCTACACCGGCAAGCGCCGCTCGACCGGGCCCGCCTGGTCGCTCGTTACCCCGAGCAACACGACGGTCGATGCTCTCGCCGAGGTCAGCTGGAACAACTGGCGTTTCGCGGTCAATGCGACGAATTTGCTCAACAACAAATTCTTCGCCTCATGCCTCGCGCGCGGTGACTGCTTCACCGGCGCGCCGCGCAATGTGATGGCGACCGTCGGCTACCGCTTCCGGTGAGTGCGACTGCGCCCCTCGTGTTGATCGGCGCCGTGGTTATCGTCGCCGCGGTGCTGCAACTGCGCCGCGCATGGGGCCTGCCGCGCCGCTCGGCGGCGGCGAACGGCATCGGCTGGTCGCTGCTGCTCGCGGGCGTGGCGCTCGCGCTCGCAGGTGACGGCGCGTGGGGTCTCGCGGTCGCGTCGATCGCCGGCATGGCCACCGCCGCGCTGCTCCTCGCCCATGCCGGGTGGACCGCACCCAAGGGCAAGGGCCGCGCGTCGGACCGCAAGGCGCATATGCTTCCTGAACGCGGCGAACCGCGCGCATTGGGTCGCCGCCTGCTGACCTTCCTCCTTACCGTCCCGCTCGCCTTTGCGGCATCGCTGCTCGCCGCGCTCGGCGCGCGCGCGCTCGCGGGGGTGGCGGGGTGGAACGACGCCGACGGCAACGCCATGACGCTCCTCCTCCTCCCGCTCCTCTGGGGCATCCTCGCCTTCTGGCTGCTGATGCTGCCGCGCCGCCGCGCGCAATGGACCTGCCTCGCCGTTCCCGCCACCATCGGCCTCGGGCTGATCTTCATCGGAGGCACTGCATGACGCTCGCGATATCCAAGGACGCCGTCCAGCGCGCGCTGTCGGGACACGCCGCGATTGGCCTGCTCGCCTCGGCGCTGCTCTATCTCATCTGCCTTACCGGCACCGTCGTCGTACTCTATCAGGAATGGCAGCGGATCGAACAGCCGGACGCCCCCGAAATGGCGGCGATCGCGCCCGATGCGGTCCAGCGCGGCGTCGCTGCGGTGCTCGCGACCGAACAGGGCAAGCCCGCCACCACGCATCTTTACGTCCATATGCCGGTCGAGGGTCTGCCGCGCACGACGATCACCACCGACCATCAGGCGTTCCACGTCGATGCCGCGGGCAAGATCGCGGCGCCAGAGGAAAACGCCTGGTCCGAATTTCTGCTCGGCGCGCATTATGCACTCAACATTCCAGGCCTCGTCGGGATGACGATCGTAGGCATCTTCGGCGTGATGATCCTCGCGCTGTCGCTGTCGGGCATTGTCGCGCACCCACGCATCTTTCGCGACGCCTTTCGCCTCCGCGCGCGCGACAATCATGGCGTCGGCCTCTCCGACTGGCACAACCGGCTGAGCGTCTGGACTTTGCCCTTTTCGCTCGCGATCGCGCTCACCGGATCGATGATCGGGCTCGGCGTCGTCGGCGCCTATGGCCTTGCCGCCGCCTTTTACAAAAATGACGTCGAGGCGGCTTACGCGCCGATCTTTGGCGAAGAACATGGTGCCGACCCGGCCCCCGCGCCGCTTGCCAATGTCGCCGCACCGCTCGCTTGGCTCGCCGAGAACCATCCGGAGGTGCGCCCCACCTATGTCATCCTTCACGACCCCGGTACGCGCGGCCAGCATATCCAGCTCATCGCCGAGCACCCGCGGCGCCTGATCTATGGCGAAACCTATCAGTTCGGCGCCGACGGACGCTATCATGGCAAGGTCGGCCTGTCCGACGGCCATCTGGGCCAACAGCTCGCCGCTTCGACCTACAATCTTCATTTCGGCAACTATGGCGGCCTGCCGGTCAAGCTTGCGTACATCCTCTTTGGCCTCGCGCTCACTATCGTCGTCGCCACCGGCACCTCGATCTGGCTCGGCAAGCGCCAGCGGCGCGGCCTTCACGAGCCGCGCCTGCGCGCGGGCTGGGACGGCGTGATCTGGGGCGTTCCGCTCGCGCTGGCGCTTACCTTCCTTGCGCGCCTGATCCTCGGCAACGGTGTACCGCTGATCGCGATCTTCTGGACGCTGACCATCGCCATCCCGCTGCTCGCGATCGCTGTTCCGGCACCGCGCCCGAAACGGCTGCTGCAATATCTGCTGGGTGCGAGCCTTGCACTGGCGCTCGCGAGCTGGTTTATCGTTTAAGAACAGTGTGTTCAGCGTCGGCAGCCCACATCATGGGCCGGTCAGGCGTTTTCCCATGCTCATGCGCGCTTCGGGCGCATAACCGTGCCGCCGATAGAAAGCCGCGACCGCCTCATTTCCCTCGCGGATCTGGAGGTTGATCTTTTGACAGCCGCGACGCCGCAGGCGCGTCTCGGCCTCGCCGAGAAGCGCTGATCCGATGCCCGATCGGCGCAGCCCTTCGGCGACCGCGACGGCGTACAGCCAGCCGCGATGACCGTCATACCCCGCCATGGCCGTGCCGACGACCACACCCCCCGCTTCGGCGACCAGGAAAAGGTCGGGCTGGATACGCAGTTTTTCGGGGATCGCGATGTGTGCGCGATTCCAGGGCGGATCGCCGGGAAAAGCCGTCCGCCATAACGCGTCCACTCCGTCGAAATGGCGCGCCTCATAGGTGGCGATAAGCGGTGCGGTGCTGTCCAACAATGGCGCAGGGCTCGCGCTGCTTGGCGGCGGGTTTCGGGCATGGAGGGGCATCGCCGCGGGCAGTTCGAGCCACCGGTGTTTGTCCTCGGCCCAGACGGCCTGCACCGGCATGGGGAAGTCGGGGTCGGCAAAGCATCCCACCGCCACTCCGATCAAATGCGACATCCGGTCGGGCTCCCACCAGACCGCCGATCCGCACGTACCACAGGAATGGAAGGTGACGGCAAAGCCACTCGCCGACGGTCGACGATAGCCCATTGCCTCCCCCGCGATCGTCCGTACCGCCTCGCGCGGGAAAAAGGCGGCGACGCTGAACAGCGAGCCGGTGCGCCGCTGGCAGTCGCGGCAGTTGCACAGCGAGACTTTGGTCGGCTCCCCGCGGCATTCGATCCGCAGCGACCGGCAATGGCACGCGCCCTCTCTGATCATGGGCACAGCTACAACGCCAAGCGCGCACGGCGCAAATGATTCCGTTGCTGCTTCCATTGCCCTTCGAATCGAATGGCGAAGCCCTCCGGTCCGCTGCGCTCCCGTGCGGCAGACACTTGCCTATCACGGCTGCGGCTGTGGATCGGGCCACTGCCTGCGGCAAAATAAGGCCGATTTCAGCCATTTCGGGGTCGACCCCCTATGCCACCGGCGGCCAACATGAGGCATCCAGACAATTTAAACGGGGGGTGCGTAATGCGCAAAGCGATAGTCTTTGGTATTTTGACAATCGGTCTTGCAGGGTGTGGATCGGGCGGGGATTCCGGCACCGTCGACACGGGCGGCGCGGCGACCGCCGCGAAGGCAAGTCCGGCCAGCGTGCCCGCCAACAAGTTCGACGCGCGGATGTACAGCGTCAGCGAGGCGATGAATACCAGCGTCTTTGGTCTGAAGTTCGACATGACGATTGATCAGGTCCGGGCCGTGCTTGCCGAACAGGGATTTGCGATCCCCAAGGACTATGCCGACCGGGGCGACCCGCGCGTACGCGGCGAATCGCTCGATCTCGGCCTGGGCCCGAACGCCGACAAGGCGCCCGGAACGCGGCAGAAGATGAACTATAACTGGTTCCGTATGCCCGACGGCGTGTCAATCGACACCCCTCGCAGCCAGCGCCCGCGCGAGACCGAGATACTCGCCCCGTGGTTCTACGTCGATGCAAAGGGCGAGCAGCGGCTATTCTCGGTCCACTATCGTCGCGGTTTCGATCCCAGCGTCGATCCGCGCGCTTACGCCGGAACGCTGGAAAAACGGTTCGGCGAGCCGAGCAAGATCAGTCGGAACCCGCAAAATGTTTCCGCCTTCTATTATATTCAAATGCCGATTCCCGATGGTTATGAAGCCGATGTCGACGACCGCGAAGGTTTTGAGATGGCGCGACAACAACCGATCAAGGAAAGCCGTTATTTCTGCCTGACGGCGATGCGGCGCGATGTCGCGAAGTCGCCCACACCCGAATGCGCCAAGGCCATGGCGGGCGACGGCGCCGGCCAGCGCCTCTTCAGCGCGCTCAACGCGCGCAACAAGGGTCATCCCTTTTCACAGTTCCTCGAATATCAGGTGCTGGAAAACAGCATGACGCTCGAGTTCCGGGCCGAATGGCTGCCCGAACTGACCCAGAGCGCGGCGGCCGAGCAGGAATTGCGCGCCGAGATCGAAGCGCGCAAAGCCCGCGCCAGCAACCCCGCGGCCGCACCCAAGGGGCTCTGAAGCGACAGAGACAGGGCGCGGGGATGATATTGGCCAACACCCCGCGCCGCCCGCACACCGCGTCGCTACTTTGCGCCGCCGGGCCTTTTGCGATCGCGGCGTGCCTGCGCCAGCGCCGCCAGCCGCAGCATCCGTGCGAAGCTGGGGCATTCGAAATGATCGGGCGCGGGACAGGTGGCGACGTGCCGCAACGCCCGCCGGGTCGCCGTCAAGCGGCTGATCGTCCGTCCGATTTCCTCCGCTTTCGCCTCGATCTGCGCGCGGTCGATCCGCGGCTTTCCGTTCGGGGCAAACATGTCGGAGATCTCGCGCAAACTGAATCCTCCCGCCTGCGCCAGCGCAATCAACGCCAATTGTTGCAAGGTCGCGGGATCGAATGTCCGCCGAAGACCACGCCGCCCGACCGATTCAATCAGCCCCTTTTCCTCATAATAGCGCAGCGCAGAGGCGGGCACGCCGGACCGACGCGCAAGCTCGGCAATATCGATCGGTTTCATCGCTTGACCTCAAGTGAACTTGAAGTGGCACTATCCGGACGAATCGTCGTGCACAAGGCGCGGCGCTCAGCGAGCGGGGAGCGATGTGACGGAATTGGAATGGATCATTTTGGTGGGCATCGGCGCGACCCTCACCATGGATGCGTGGGGCCTGCTTCTCCGCACCGTTTTCGGCATGGCATCGCTCGATTACGCCTGGGTGGGCCGATGGATCGGGCATCTGGCCCAGGGCCGGGTCGCGCACCTGCATATCGCCGCGTCGTCCCCCATCACGGGCGAGCGGCTGTTGGGGTGGACCGCGCATTATGCGATCGGCATCGCTTTTACCGGACTGCTCTGGCTTTTGGCCGGCGACGCATGGGCTCGGCAGCCGACGCCCTGGCTCGCGATCGCAACCGGGGTTGGCTCGATCGTCGCCCCCTTCTTCATCATGCAGCCCGCCTTTGGCCTCGGTATCGCTGCTGCAAAGACGCCGAACCCGGCTATCGCCCGCTTTCGCAGTCTGCTCACGCACCTTGCCTTCGGTCTCGGTCTTTATGGTTCGGCATCGCTCGTAGCGGCCATGGCGTCGTCGCGGTTTTGAGGCGGCGAGCCCCGCGATATTGCGAAGGCACCGTCCCTCAATCCCCCGCGAAATCGAACGCGCTCACCCCGCGCTCACCGTCGCGGAACCGCAGCGGGCGGCCCAGCGGCGGCATCGATCGCTGGACGCAGCCGGTGCGCGTGCAGCGGCGGCAGCCGAGCCCGATCGGTGTCGCGGGCGACCGCATCAGGTCGATCCCGCGCGCCGCGATCAGGGGCGCTGCGACCTTGGCATCGACCCCGACGCACACGGCAAAGCGCGCGGGCGTGCCGCTGCCCGTCGCGCCAGGCGCGGCGACGCTGCGGCTTTGGGTGAACCAGCGCGTTCCATCTTCCAACTCGACCAGGTCGGCGACGACCTCGCCCGGCCGCGCGAACGCTTCGTGCACGCCCCACAGCGGGCAGCGGGCGTCGCCATCGACCAGCGGCGACTGACTCGCTCCCGCGTAGCGCTTGCTCCCCTGCCCCGCGCGGTCGATACGCAGCATGAAGAAAGGCAGTCCGCGCGCGCCGACGCGCTGGAGCGTCGTCAGCCGGTGCGCGACCTGCTCATAACCCGCACCGAAGCGCCGCTGAAGCAGCAGCAGGTCGTACCCCGTCGCGTCGCAGGCGCGCAGGAACCGGCCATAGGGCATCATCAGCGCCGCGGCGAAATAGTGGATCAGATGCCGTTCGAACAATCGCGCCGCGGCGGACTCGGCAAATTCCGCCCCGGCCACGAGCGCGTCGATCTCGTCCTTCGCTTCGATCTGCGCCAGTGTGGCCGCCGCCTGAAAGGTGCGCGATGCGGGGCGCAGCAGCTCGTTCAGCATCAGTTGCCGCGCGTGCCAGTCGAGCCAGCGCAGCCGGTCGGGCATCACGTCGGCGGGCAGGATGCGGATGCCAAGCTGGTGCCGCGTGCGCAAACGCTCCGAAATCGTGCCATAAAGGTCGCCGCCCGCAAGCCGCAGCTCGTCGGCAAGCTCCTCGGCGCGGGCGTCGAGATCGGGGAAATGGTTGCGCCATTTCTCGATCGCGCGGCGCACCGCGGCGACTTCGGGCGCGTCGCCTTCCCCTTCGGCCACCGCTTCGGGCACTGCGTCGAACAGGCGTGCAAAGGCGGCGGCGGTCGCGGGTGCGGTCTGGAGCCATTCCTCGACGTCCGATGCGCCGATTCCCAGATCGGCGAAGCGCGGGTCGGCGAGCCTCCGTCGCAGCCCCGCCACGCCCCCCGGCACCTCGTCGGCGTTCAGCGACGCAGCGTCGAATGCAAAACGCTCGGCCAGCTTGACCAATACGGTGGCGCTTAGCGGGCGCTGGCCATTTTCGATCAGATTGAGATAGCTCGGCGAAATGTCGAGCGCTTCGGCCATCGCCGCCTGCGTCATCGCCGCCTCGCGCCGCACGCGCCGTACCGCCGGTCCCGCAAACACCCGCCGCTCCGCCATGTTCGGTAACTTTCTTTACTAATTTACACGCCAATTTACACCCATTCGGCGTAATTTACAAATATCATTGACAAAGCTTTTCACATTCGGTGCGCGAGGATGCACATTCTACCCATCACCCGGCCACTCTCCCAAACTGGTCGCACCGAAAGGACAAGACGATGGGCTACACCGAAGATATGGCACAGGCAGGCCGCCTCATCCGTGACTATGATGGCACGTGGGACGGCATCAGCGGCGAAAGCGTTGCCCGCATGCGCGCTCAGAACAAGTTCCGTACCGGTCTCGACATCGCACGCTACACCGCGCGCATCATGCGCGCCGACATGGCCGCCTATGACG
>JBGTUD010000033.1:0-17430 GCA_041939405.1 Sphingopyxis sp.
GGCCGCGGGCCGATCGGCGTGTCCTGGCCGGCGGTCGTGCTGCCCGCGCTGATGCTCAACTATATGGGGCAGGGCGCGATGGTGCTCGCGGCCGAGGCGGGGCCGCGCACGGAGCTTATCTCCGACCCCTTTTTCCAGATGATGCCCGACATGTGGCGCGTCCCGGTGGTGATCCTGGCGCTGCTGGCAACGATCATCGCAAGCCAGGCGGTGATTTCGGGCGCCTTCTCGCTGACGCAACAGGCGATCCAGCTCGGCGTCATGCCGCGCCTGCGCGTCGAGCATACGAGCGCGTCGGCGCAGGGACAGATTTATATCCCGGTGGTCAACTGGGGGCTGATGGTGATGGTTATCATCCTCGTTCTCTTTTTCGGTTCGTCGAGCAACCTTGCCGCGGCCTACGGCATCGCCGTGACCGGCGCGATGTTCATCGATACCTGCCTGATGAGCGTCGTGCTTTTCGCGCTATGGAAATGGCCGGCGTGGAAGGCGCTGCCGATCCTTGCCGTCTTCTTCGTCGTCGACATCGCCTATTTCGGCGCGAACCTGATCAAGGTGCCCGATGGCGGCTGGGTGCCGCTGGCGATCGGCCTCACCATCTTCACGCTGCTGACCACCTGGTCGCGCGGTCGCAAGCTCATGCAGCAGGAAATGGCCGAAGGCGCGATGCCGATCCCGATTTTCGTCAAATCGGCGGCGAACAGTGCGACGCGCGTTCCCGGCACCGCGGTTTTTATGACGTCGAGCAGCGACGGCGTGCCGCACGCGCTGCTCCACAATCTTAAGCATAACAAGGTGCTGCACGAACGGATCATCCTGCTCACGATCAAGATCGCGGACATTCCGTTCGTGCCCGAAACCAAGCTTTGCCAGCTCGAAGATCTGGGCAAGGGCTTTCACCGGCTGGTGCTGAACTATGGCTTTATGCAGCCGATCGACGTGCCCGAAGCCCTGGGGCGCGTCACGAGCTGTGGCGGCGAGTTCAAGATGCTGGAAACCAGCTTTTTCCTGTCGCGCCAGACGCTGATCGCGGCAAAAACCCCCGGAATGCCGATCTGGCGCGAAAAACTGTTCGCATGGATGCTGCGCAATTCGGAAAGCGCGATGGAATATTTCCGCCTTCCGACCAACCGCGTGGTCGAACTGGGGAGTCAGGTCGCCATCTGACCCGCGGGATTAACATTCGGACATGCGGCGAATAAGCGTTTGAACATTCCCGCCAGTCTTGCGATGCACGGTGCGAACCCAGCAAGGGCGTGCAACATATGGATCCCGGGGACCACGACGATCTGATCCTGCCGATACCGCCGGAACCATTTGCGTTAATCGTGGGGGCGTTGGCGGCGCCTGCCGATTCCGACGCGATCGAGGCGTTGATGCGTCGCATGGGATTGCAGCCCGAGCCGCTGAACGATGGTGAGGGGGACCAAACGGGCCTTTTGGCACCGCGCTTTCGTTTACGTTTCGGCGGCGTGTCGGTGCTCGCAGGCGCGGCGGCGCCGTCGATGCTGGATCTTGCCGATCCGGCCGATCCCGGCACCAGCCTGCTAGCCGCGAGCCTGCCCCCCGGCTGGCGCGATGCAGGGGCATGCTGGTTGTTCTTTCCCGATCGCGACAATGCCGCCGCTGCGACCGCGCTGCCGGTTCAAATGCGCGAATTTTTCAAGATGACGGTGCTGCTGATCGACATGTTCGATGCCAGCCACATCTTCTGGTCGCCCGCGCGGCTATGGTCCGACGCGGTGCAGTTTCGCGCCTCGATTGCCGAGATGTTGGCGAGCGGGATGCCGCCTGTCCTTCATCTCGTCGCCTTTCGGCGCAGGGAGGTTGGCGGCGTCGACAGCATTGGAACACGCGGGCTTGCCCATTTTACGGGTCAGGAACTGGAAGCGCATATTCCGCCAGGCTGGACCGTCGCGGACGTGGTACGGCGATTGTCCAGACTGGCGCTTGATGCGATGCTGAACGGTCCGATACGCTATCCCCGGACGATGCGGGGGCTCGACGTCGGCGAGCGGATCGGCGTGCTGCCTCCAGTCGGGGGCGCGGCCTCTTATGCGACGGTGCGCGTCGAATTCGGCCGCGACGCTTGACGCAAAGCCGATGGCAAGGCGCGCCGCTGCGCCTGCCGAAACAGAAAAGGGGGCGAGGAGCGCGGCCGTCGCCCGGCAGTCGCCACGACATATCCGCAAATTTCGCTGGCACCGGCCCCCAAAACGCGGCAGCGTGATGTGATGTCGCAACGCCCCGTCCTCGGCATTATCGCTTGCAATCGCGCTGTCGGAACCGAAATCGCACAGACGGTCATCAACCGCTATGCGACCGCCGCGATGCGCCATGCCGATTGCGCGGCGCTGATCATCCCGTCGCTGCCCGACTATATGCAGGCGCGCGAGATTGTCGGGAGGCTCGACGGGATATTGCTGACCGGAACGCCGTCCAACGTCGAACCCGCACGCTATGGCGAGGCAAGCGAAGGCGAGGGGCCTTTCGATCCCGATCGCGACCGGACGATGATCGAACTGGTCGACGCGGCGATCGCGGGACAGCGGCCGCTGTTCGGTATCTGCCGCGGTTTTCAGGAGATCAACGTCGCACTTGGCGGGACGCTGCGCCGCGATACATCGGCGAACGCGGCGCTGCTTCATCATCATGCGCCCGATGGGGTTTCGTTCGACGCGATGTTCGACCATCGACATCGGGTCGAGCTGGTCGAAGGAGGGATGCTTGCCGGGGCTTATGCCATGCCGTCGCTGGAGGTGAACTCGGTTCATTATCAGGGCATTGGCGAACTGGCGCGCGGGCTCGCGGTCGAGGCGCGCGCGCCCGATGGGCTGATCGAAGCCTATAGTGCGCGTCCGAACGGCGCGCCGCTGCTCGCGGTGCAGTGGCACCCCGAATGGGGAACCGACGGCGACAGGCAAAGCCAGACCTATTTTCACCTCCTCGGTCGCGCGCTAAGAGGCGAATTATGAACCGCCGCGTCACCCGCTATGACCGCTATCTCGCGCGGATCAGCTTTTCGCCCTGATTATCGAGGATCCGGTTTCTTTCCGTTTCCAGGCAATCAGGAGTTTTCACATGCCCCGCAATCACGATATCGCTGAACTCAAGCGCCTTGACGTTGCGCATCACCTTCCTGCGCAGGCCGACTGGGCCGAGATCGAGGCCTTGGGCGGCAGCCGCATCATCACCCACGCCGAGGGCGCCTATATCACCGACGGCGACGGCCACCGCATTCTCGACGGGATGGCGGGCCTGTGGTGCGTCAATGTCGGCTATGGCCGCGAGGAACTGGTCGAAGCGGCGGCGGCGCAGATGCGCGAACTGCCCTTTTACAACACCTTCTTCAAGACCGCGACGCCGCCGACGGTTACGCTCGCGGCCAAGATCGCGAGCCTGACGGGCAATCGCCTGCCCCATATCTTCTTCAATGCTTCGGGCAGCGAGGCGAACGATACCGTCTTCCGCATGGTGCGCCATTATTGGAAGCTGAAGGGCGAGCCCCAACGCACGGTCTTTATCAGCCGCTGGAACGCCTATCATGGTTCGACCGTCGCGGGCGTGTCGCTTGGCGGCATGAAAGCGATGCACGCGCAGGGCGACCTGCCGATCCCCGGAGTCGAGCATGTCCGCCAACCCTATGCCTATGGCGAAGGGCAGGGGATGAGCGAGGAGGAATTCTGCGACGCCTGCGTTCAGGCGATCGAGGACAAGATCCTGGAGGTCGGCCCCGAAAATTGCGCGGCCTTCATCGGCGAGCCGGTGCAGGGCGCGGGCGGCGTGATCATTCCGCCAAAGGGCTATTGGTCGAAGGTCGAGGCGGTGGTGCGCAAATATGGCCTGCTGCTCGTCGCCGACGAGGTGATCTGCGGCTTCGGTCGCACCGGCCGCATGTGGGGCCATGAAACCATGGGCTTTACTCCCGATCTGATGCCGATGGCGAAGGGGCTTTCGTCGGGCTATCTGCCGATTTCGGCAACCGCGGTGGCGGCCCACGTCGTCGAGGTGCTGAAGACCGGCGGCGATTTTGTCCATGGTTTCACCTATTCAGGACACCCCGTGTGCGCCGCGGTGGCGCTCAAGAATATCGAGATCATCGAGCGCGAGGAGCTGGTCGAACGCACTGCCACCGTCACGGGCCCGCATCTGGCGCAAGCGCTCGCGACCTTGAACGATCACCCGCTGGTCGGCGAAACGCGTTCGGTCGGGCTGCTCGGCGCGGTCGAGATCGTCGCCGACAAGGCGAGCCGCGCACGCTTCGGCGGCGCCGAGGGGACCGCGGGCCCGATGGCACGCGACGCGTGCATCGCGAACGGGCTGATGGTGCGGGGTATTCGCGATAGTCTGGTGATGTGTCCGCCGCTCATCGTTACCACCGAACAGATCGACGCGATGGTTGCCATCATCCGCCAGTCGCTCGATGAAGCGATGCCCAAACTCCGCGCGCTCTGAACAGGAAAGACCAAACCCCTATGCCCTCTGGCCTTTTTGCCCTCCTCGACGACGTTGCCACCATTGCCAAGGTCGCCGCGGCTAGCATCGACGACATTGGTGCCGCCGCATCGAAAGCGGGGGTGAAGGCCGCGGGGGTGGTGGTCGACGATGCCGCCGTGACCCCGCGCTATGTCACGGGCTTTCAGCCGAACCGCGAACTGCCGATCATCTGGCGCATCGCCAAGGGGTCGATGTTCAACAAGCTGGTGCTGATCCTGCCTGCGTTGCTCTTGTTGTCGGCCGTCGCGCAATGGGCGATCACGCCTTTGCTGATGGTCGGCGGCGCCTATCTGTGTTTCGAAGGTGCGGAGAAGGTCTGGCATTCGCTGCGCGCCGACAAACAAAGTCTGGTCGAACACGCCGCCGAAGTCGTCGATCCGGACCATGAGGAAGTGATGGTCAAGGGCGCGATCCGCACCGATTTCATCCTGTCGGCCGAAATCATGGTCATCGCGCTCAACGAAGTGCTCGATCAGGCGATATTGCTGCGCGCGGCGACGCTGATCGTCGTGGCGATCGCGATCACCGTCGCGGTCTATGGCGTCGTCGGACTGATCGTGAAGATGGATGACATCGGGCTGCACATGGCAAAGGCGGGGAGCCGTGTGCGCCGCGCGACCGGGCGCGGGCTAGTCGCGTTCATGCCCAAATTGCTCGCGGCGCTGGCGACCGTCGGCACGGCGGCCATGCTGTGGGTCGGCGGGCAGATTTTCCTCCACGGGCTCGACGAATATCACATCGGCAATATCGGCCACGGCCTCCACGATTTTGCGCATGCGGTTGCGGGTAACCTGCCGGGCGCAGGGCTGTGGGAATGGCTGATCAACGCGGGCGGCGCGGGTGTGTTCGGGCTGCTGCTAGGAGGCGTGATCGTTGCTGTACTGCATCTGATGCCGGCGAAGAAGGCGGCGCATTGAAGCGCTACTTCGTCATCCCGGCGAAGGCCGGGATCTCGCCGTAGCGATCTGACGAGAGGTTGAGACCCCGGCCTCCGCCGGGGTGACGAATGAGAGAGTCAGCCCAGCAACACCACCGGGCTGTCCGCACGCCAATGCATGCTCACCTTGTCGTCCCAGGTGAAATCCTCCTGGTCGTGGCGTGACAGATTGGGGCGCGAGACGCGGATGCGGGCGCCGCTTTCCAATTCGATCTCGAACAGCGTGATGTCGCCGAGGTAGGACATGCCCTTGATCGTGCCGCGCGCGAAATTATGGCCTTCGGGGGCGTCCTGCGCCGCGGCCGTGACCGCCTTGCCTGCGCCGGGGACGTGGAGGTAGATTTTCTCGGGCCTGAGCGCGACCCACACGTCGGCGCCGTGCGGGCCGGTGACGCCGTGGTTTAGATAGACTTTGCCGAGACCGGGGCAGTCGACCGCGGCCTTGTCGGGTTCGTCCAGCGTCAGCTTGCCTTCGAAAATGTTCACCGACCCCACAAAGTCGGCGACGAAGCGATTGGCGGGATATTCGTAGAGGTCGGACGGCGTCGCAAGCTGCGACACGTCGCCCTTGTTGATCACCGCGATGCGGCACGCCATCGACAGCGCTTCGTCCTGATCGTGGGTGACGGTGACGAAAGTGATCCCGACCTTTTCCTGCAATTCCGACAATTCGAACTGCATCTGCGCGCGCAATTTCGCATCGAGCGCAGAGAGCGGTTCGTCGAGCAGGAGCACTTTGGGCCGCATGACAAGACTGCGCGCGAGCGCAACGCGCTGGCGCTGTCCGCCCGACATCTGGTCGGGCATTCGATCCTCGAACCCGCCAAGCTTGACCAGGTCGAGCGCCTCGGCGACGCGACCACTGATCTCTCCCCTGTTCACGCCCGCGATTTTCAGGCCATAGGCGACATTGTCCGCGACGCTCATATGCGGGAACACGGCATAGCTTTGGAACACCATGTTCACCGGGCGCTTGTTCGGGGGGATGCCCGCCATATCCTGCCCGTCGATCAATATCTGTCCCTCGCTCGGCAACTCGAAACCCGCGATCATGCGCAGCAGCATCGTCTTGCCGCAGCCCGACGGGCCGAGCAGCACGAAAAATTCGCCCGCATTGATGTCGAGGCTGACATTGTCGACCGCAGTGACCTTGCCAAAGCGTTTGGAGACGTTGCGGATCTGGATGATCGGTTTCGCGGGATCGGTCATGGTCAGTGGGTTTCCGCAATCGCTTTCACGCCCTGGAGCTTGAGCGCGATGAAGGTCAGGACGACGGTGAGGATGATAAGCAGGGTGGAGGCCGCGTTGACCTCCGGCGTCACCGAAAAGCGCACCATCGAATAGACTTTCACCGGAAAGGTGATCGTGTCGGGGCCGCTGGTGAAATAGGTGATGACGAAATCGTCGAGGCTGAGCGTGAACGACAGGAGCGCGCCCGCGACGAGCGCGGGTTTCATGTGCGGGATCAGCACGTCACGGAACACCTGCCATTCGCTCGCCCCCAGATCCTTGGCCGCTTCCTCCTGTTCGCGATTGAAGCTCGCGAGGCGCGAGCGCACCACCATGGTGACGAAGGGGAAACAGAAGGTGATGTGCGCGATCGTGATCGCCCCCAGATTGAGCGGCCAGACGAGGTTGGTGGGCCAATCCACCGCGGCGAAGAACATCAGGAACGCGACGCCAAGGCAGATTTCGGGGACGATGATGGGGAGCGAGATCGTACCGTCGACCGCGGCCTTCAATGGAAAGCGAAAGCGCCAGAGCATCACCGCGGCGATCGCGCCGAGGATGAGGCTGGCGATCGTTGCCAGCGCCGCGATGGTGAGCGAGTTGACGAGCGCTTCGACCAACTGGTTGTTGTCCAGCGCCTTTTCATAATATTTGGTCGTGAAGCCGCGCCAAACGACGTTGCGCTTGCTGTCGTTGAAGCTGAAGATCATCAGCACGACCAGCGGCGCGTAAAGAAAAACCATCACCGCGCCGACCCAGAGGCGCATCCAGAGCGTGCGGCTATATTCGAGTGGCGCGCGCGGGGTGCGGGCGAAAAGAGCCATCAACCCCCCTCCGGTACGCGGCGGCGCAGCGATTGCAGCGCGATCAGGATGAACATTGCATAGATCAGCAGAAAGGACAGTGCGGCGCCGAAGGGCCAGTCGTTCGCCTTCTTGAATTGGCGTTCGATCACATTGGCGATCATCTGGCTGTCGGTCCCCCCCATCAGGTCGGGGGTGAGGTAGGCGCCAAGCGCCGGGATCAAGGTGATCATCACGCCCGCGACGATGCCTGGCGCCGCGAGCGGCACGACGATGCGCATGATCGTGCGGAAGTGGCCTGCGCCCAGATCGAGGCTCGCTTCGATCAGGCTGCGGTCGAGCCGGTCGAGCGCGGCATAGAGCGGCAGCACCATGAAGGGCAGGTGCACGTAGACAAGTCCGAAGATGACCGCGAAATTGTTGAACAGCAGCTCAACCGGCTCCCATGTCGCGAGCGGCTGGAGCCCCACGAGCGTCTTGAGCCAGCTTGCCCCCTCCCACAAGGCGCCCAGCCCCTTGTTGGCAAAACCCTGTGTGCCCAGCAGCAGCATCAACGCATAGGTGCGGATGAGCAGATTGGTCCAGAAGGGCAGCATGATGCCAAGGAGCAGCCACGGCCGCCATTTCTCGCTGGCGAATGTGATCGCCATCGCGACCGGGAATCCGACGATAAGGCAGATGAGCGTGACCAGCGCCGCGACCGCAAAACTCTTGCCGAAAATGGTGAGGTAGAGCCATTCGGTCGCGCGCTTGTAATTGTCGAGCGTGCCCGAAATCGCGATGTCGGTGAGCCCGCGATTCTCGCCGAAGCTGTACAGCCAGACGATCGCCATGGGCACGAGGAAGAAGAACAGAACCCACAGCAGGGTGGGCAGCGAGACGGCCGCAAAAACCCTTTTGTTCGTTTTCCAGTCCTGTTCGGCCACCCCCCGATGCCTCCTTGGGCTTGTTGAAACGAATGCTACGTTGCTTGAAGCGTCATCCCGGCGAAGGCCGGGATCTCACCATCCCGTTATGATGCGAAGTCGAGATCCCGGCCTTCGCCGGGATGACGAAAAGCGAGTAACCTTTTCAACGCGATCGCATCTTACGCCGCCCGGACCCGAGTGAAAGCTTCCTCGTAAAGCGGCTGCAACTCGGGATTGAAGCGCGCATATTCGCATTTGGCCAGCACATCGGCGGGCGGGAAGATCACCGGGTTGTTCTTGTAGCTGTCGGGCATCAGCGCCTTCGCCGCGCTGTTCGGCGTCGGGTAGAGGATCGTCTCGGTGATGTGCTTGTCGACGTTCGCGTCGAGGATATAGTTGATGAAGGCATGGGCATTTTTCGGATGCGGCGCGCCCTTCGGAATGCACAGATTGTCCGAATTGAGCTGGCTGCCTTCCTTGGGAATGACGAAGTCGATGTCGTCATCCTCGACCATCGCCTGCGCGATGTCGCCATTATATTCGAGAACGACGTCGACATCGCCCTTCAGCAGCAGGTCCTGCCCGTCATCCTCGTGGAATTTTTTCACATTGGGCTTTTGCTTGATCATCATCCGCTCGATCGTCGCGACATCGGCGGGGGTGAGGGCGTTGACCGACTTGCCCAGATATTTGCCGTAGAGGCGGAACATGTCGCCTGCCTCCGACAGCCACGCCATGCGGCCGGCATATTCGGGGCTGTCGAACAGCACTTTCCAGCTGTCGGGCGTCGCCGACACCTTCGACTTGCGATACCCGATGCCGAGCGCCAGCCAGGTGTAGGGCATCGAGAATTTGCGCTGAAGGTCATATTCGACGTTGATATAGGCGGCGTCGATATTCTTCTTGTTCGGGATCAGGCTGTGGTCGAGCGGCATCAGCATGTCGGCCTTGCTCATCCGTTCGACAAAATCGTTCGACGGCACGATCACGTCATAGCCCGGATTGCCCGCCTTGAACTTGGCGAACAGCACGTCGTTACTGTCGAACAGGTCCATCGTCACCGCGACACCCGTTGCTTCCTCGAAATCGGCGAGCGTCGTTTCGCCGATATAGGTATCCCAGTTATAGAAGTTCAGCTTGCCTTCTTCGCCATTGGCAAGCGTCTTGCCGCCCTCCTTGCTGCACGCCGCGAGCCCGCCGAAACTGATCCCGACCGCCGCGACGCCCAGCGCCTGAAGAAGCGAGCGGCGCCCGCGGGTCTGCTTGATCAGTTCGTTGAAATCCATGGCCAGCCTCCCTGTGTGAAAAGGCAAGCTGACTCATTAGGCGCGGCTTGAAAAGAGACTTTTTTGCGCTGCACGCGGTTTGCGTGAAACTTTCATGCGTTGCGCAGATACCAATCATAGTCGAGCGCCGGTACGACGCTGAAATAATTGTCCTGCTCGACGCGCTTGACGATGCTGAACATGTCGACGAAGCGGTCGCCCAGATAATCGCGCATCAACGCCGAGCCGTGAAAGCGATCGACGGCTGCGAACCAGTTGGAGGGCGGCTTGTCGTCGCCGCTATTGTCGTGGTCATAACCGTTGCCGACGACCGCCGGGCCGGGATCGACGCGGTTCGTCAGGCCATGGTGCATCCCGGCAAGCACCGCTGCGACGGCGAGATAGGGGTTGGCATCGGCGCCGCACGCGCGATGCTCGACATGGCGGCTCGATGGCGGGCCGGCGGGGATGCGGAACGAGACCGTGCGGTTGTTGACGCCCCACGTCGGCGCGACGGGGGCATAGCTGTTCGCCTTGAAACGGCGATAGCTGTTCGCGTGCGGGGCAAAGAGCGCAAAAGCGTCGCCGACGCTGCCGATCATCCCGCCGATCGCATGGCGCAGCGCCTCGGTGCCTTCGGGCTCGTCGCTGGCAAAGATATTATTGCCCGCCGTATCGTTCACCGAAACATGGATGTGCATCCCGCTGCCCGCCTGGCCCGCGAACGGCTTGGCCATGAAGGTCGCCTCGAGCCCGTGCTGCTGCGCGGTCGCCTTGACCAATCGCTTGTACATGATCGCATCGTCCGCGGCGCGCAGCGCGTCGGGTTTGTGGCGCAGCGTCAGTTCGAACTGCCCCGGCGCGAATTCGCTGATCGCACTTTCGAGCGGCAGCCCCTGCACATCGGTCGCGGCGTAGAGCGCATCGAAGAAGGGACGGAAATCGTCGAGCTCGCGCAGGCCATAGACCTCGACATTACGCGGTGTGCCGCGGCTGTAGCCCGGACGCGCCGGACGGACGCCGCCATCGCGCGCGCGGCGCGGATCGACCAGATAGAATTCCAGCTCGACCGCGAGCACCGGGGTGAGGCCGTCGCCGGTGAAGCGATCGACCACGCGGCCGAGGACATGGCGCGGATCGAGGTCGTGCGGGGTGCCGTCGAGCTCGTAAAAATCGACCAGGAACTGCGCGGCATGGTCGCCGCCCCACGGCGTACGGACGAGCGTGCCGGGAATCGGCTTCATCGAACGGTCGGCGTCGCCATCTTCCCATACGAGGCCGGTCTCGACCGTGTCCTGCCCGGTAATATCGACTACGGTGATCGACCCCGGAAACATGCGGCCGCTTTCATAAACCGCCAGCACCTCGTGCTGGCGCAGCCGCTTGCCACGCGGCACGCCGCCCATGTCGGTATAGATCATCTCGATCGAATCGACGTCGGGGTTGGCCTTGAAAAAGGCTTCGGCTTCCGACCGGGGCGCGATGAGGCCCGACGATTTCGACATTGCGTTTTGCTCCTTACCCCAATCGGTCGCGCAGCGCATACCAGAGCAATCCCAGCGTAGCGAGGGGGCGCCGCAGCCACTTGCCGCCGGGAAAGGGCCGCGACGGAAGATTGGCGAGCACGTCGAAGCGTTCGGCGGTCCCCGCCATCGCTTCGGAAATCAGCTCGCCCGCCAGCGTTGTCACCAGCGCGCCATGCCCCGAAAAACCATGCGCGTAAAAGACGTTCCCGCGCCGCCCGATATGCGGCAGCCGGTTCATCGTCACTGCGACGGCGCCGCCCCAGCCAAATTCGATCGGCGCATCGGCGATCTGCGGAAACACTTCGGCCATGAAGGGGCGGACAAAGGCGGCGATGTCGCGCGGCGGTGCCTGCGAATAGCGCTCGCCGCCCCCGAAGATCAGCCGCTTGTCGGCCGAAAGACGGAAATAGTTGAGCACGAAGCGGCTGTCGGCGACCGCGGCGTCGCTCGGCAGCAGCGCATCGGCGTTCGCAAGCGGCGCGGTCGCGATATTATAGTTCATGATCGGCACGGTGTAGCCGCCGAGGTCGGGTTCGAGCTCACCGATCCAGCTGTCGGTCGCATTGATGACATAGCGAGCGCCGACGATCGCTCGTTCGGTGAAGAGTTGGCTCGACCCGTCGCTGCAATCGACGATCCGGCGAACGGGTTCGCCCTCGCGAATATGAACGCCTTCCGCTTCTGCCGCCTTGGCCAGCCCGATCGCATAGTTGAGCGGGTGGAAATGACCGGCTGCAACGTCGTGGATTCCGCCATGATAGAGCGGACTGGCGATGTGGTTGCCCATTTCGCCTTTCGCGACGACCTCGGTTCGATAGCCAAAGCGATTCGCAAGATATTCGGCCTCACGCCGCATGGCGTCGAAGTCTTTGGGCGTCCACGCCGCCTCGAGATGTCCCGCCTTCAGGTCGCAGTCGATGCCGTGCTTCGCGATCCGGGCCTTGACGCGGTTGTCGCGCCAGCAAAGGTCGAAAAGCGCATCGGCGCACTCGCGGCCAAATTCTTTCTCCAGTTCGGACGCCGCCCAGCGGAGGCCGGGAATCAGCTGTCCGCCGTTGCGGCCCGACGCGCCGAACCCGATATGTTCGCGTTCGATCAGGATCGCCGAAAAACCGCGCTCGGCGCAGGCGAGGGCGGCGCTAAGCCCCGTGAACCCGCCCCCGATGATCGCAACGTCGCATTCGAGATCGTCTTCGAATGCGCGCGACTGCCATTGGTGCGCGGTTGCGGCATAATAGCTGTGGTTCAGCGGGTCGGTCATGGCGTCTGGCGGATCAGACCCGCATCAGCAGATGTTCGCGCTCCCAGCTCGACACCACTGATTGATAGTTGAACAGCTCATAATCCTTCACCGCATAGAATATCTCGAAGAAATCGTCGCCGAGCAGGTTGCGGACCTTCTTGCACGACGCGAAACGGTCGAGCGCGGCCTCCAGCGTACGCGGCAGCGTGCGCGCGCGGTTATAGGCGCTTCCCATGATCGGCTTCGGCGGAACCATGCGGTCGACCATGCCGATATAGCCGCAGACGAGCGAGGCGGCGATCGCGAGATAGGGATTGCTGTCGGCGCCGGGCAGGCGGTTTTCGACGCGGCGGTTGTGCTTGTCCGACACCGGAATGCGAAAGCCGCACGACCGGTTGTCGGCGCCCCACTGGACGTTGATCGGCGCCGCGCTGTCGGGACGCATCCGGCGAAAGCTGTTCACATTGGGCGCCCACATCGGCGAGATTTGCGGCATGAAGCGGATGAGGCCCGCGACATAGGAGCGGAAGGCGGCGCTGTCGCGGCCGTTGGCGGTGGCAAAGAGGTTGCGCCCGGTCTCCGCATCGACGACCGACTGGTGGATGTGCATCGCGCTGCCCGGCTGTCCCGCCATCGGATTGGCCATGAAGGTGGCGTACACGCCGTGCGTCTTGGCGACGTTGCGCACGACGCGCTTGAACAGGAACACTTCGTCGGCAAGGCGCAGCGGATCGCCGTGGTTGAAGTTCACCTCCAGCTGCGCGGCGCCCATTTCGTGAATCATCGTGTCGATCGTGAGGCCCATCAGCTCGCAATCGTCATAGATATGGTCGATGATGTCCTCATATTCGTTCATCGCCTCCAGCCCATAGGGCTGGCTCGCGGTTTCGGCGCGGCCCGACTGGCCCGTGGGCGGGGTCAGCGGGAAATCGGGATCGGTGTTCTGCGAGACGAGATAAAATTCGACCTCGGGCGCGATGATCGGCCTCCAGCCCTTGTCTTCGTAAAGACCGAGCACTTTTTTGAGGATCGTACGCGGCGCTATGTCGACTTCGGTGCCGTCGCCGTTGAAGGCGTCGGCAATGACGAAGGCGGTGGGGGAGGTGAAGCCGGGCGCGATGCAGATCGTGTCGGGATCGGCGATCAGATATTTGTCGGGGTCCTTGTCCCAGATGTCGTCGATGTCCTCGGGATAATGGCCGTCGATCGTGCAGATGAAGACGCTGCCCGGAATGCGCAGCGACTTGTCCTTGACCGAGGTTAGGAATTTGCGCGCCGGGAGAACCTTGCCGCGCTGGACCCCATTGATGTCGGGGACGATACATTCGACTTCGTCGATATTATGCTCGCTGATCCATTGTTCCAGATTGACTGACATGCGCCCCCGATTGGGCCGCAGGAACGGCCCTCTTTGTGGAAGGCCAGCCTATCGCAAGGCGCGATGAAGTGCCAGAGGGCGGTTATCCGGCGATTTTCGGCATTGCCAGCGCCGCGGCGGCGCGCCAGATTGAACCCGGCGAAGAGACAGGAGCGCCTTGGAATGCACGGTGACAACGACCAGCTGGCCGCCTTCTGGATGCCCTTCACCGCGAACCGTGCGTTCAAGAGCCAGCCGCGTCAGCTCGTTTCGGCGAGCGGGATGTATTACCAGTCGAGCGACGGGCGGCAGATACTTGATGGCACGTCGGGCCTTTGGTGCAGCAATGCGGGTCATTGCCGGGCGGAGATTGCAAAGGCCATCGCCGACACCGCCGCGACGCTCGATTTCGCGCCGACCTTTCAGCTGGGCCACCCGCTCCCCTTCGAGCTTGCGCAGCGCCTTGGCGCGCTGATGCCGGCGGGGCTCGACCGCATATTCTTCACCAACAGCGGCTCCGAATCGGTCGATACGGCGCTGAAAATAGCGCTGGCGGTTCAGCGTGCCAAAGGGCAGGGGACGCGCACGCGGCTGATCGGGCGCGAACGTGGCTATCATGGCACGGGCTTTGGCGGGATCAGCGTCGGCGGCATCGTCAACAATCGCCGGGCGTTCGGGGGCGGATTGCCGGGCGTCGATCATCTTCGTCATACGCATGATCCGAAGCGCAATGCCTTCAGTCGCGGCTTTCCGCAGCATGGCGCCGAGCTCGCCGACGACCTGCAACGCCTTGTCGACCTGCATGGGGCCGAAACGATCGCCGCGGTGATCGTCGAGCCGATGGCGGGGTCGACCGGGGTGCTGATCCCCCCCGTCGGCTATCTGGCGCGGCTGCGCGAGATTTGCGACCGCCACGGCATCATCCTGATTTTCGATGAGGTCATTACCGCCTTTGGCCGCGTCGGCGGCGCAACCGCGGCAGAGGCTTGGGGGGTGACGCCCGACATCATCACGATGGCAAAGGGGCTGACCAACGCTGCCGTGCCGATGGGCGCGGTGGCGGTGAAGCGCGCGTTGCACGATGCGCTGATCGAAAGCGTACCGGGCGGAATCGAGCTTTTCCACGGCTACACCTATTCGGGGCATCCGCTGGCGAGCGCGGCGGGGCTGGCAACGCTCGACCTTTATGCGCGTGAGAGGCTGTTCGACCGGGCGAGCATGCTCGGCCCCTATTGGGAGGATACGGCGCACAGCCTGAAGGGGCGGCGGCACGTCATCGACATCCGCACGATCGGCCTTGTCGCCGGGATCGAACTCGAGCCGCGCGCTGGCGCGCCGACGGCGCGCGCGATGGAGCTGTTCCACGCCTGTTTCGATAACGGCCTGCTGGTACGCGCGACCGGCGACATCATTGCCCTGTCGCCGCCGCTGATCGTCGAGAAGGACCAGATCGACGAGATGTTCGGCTTGATTGCCGGGTTGCTCGACCGGATCGACTAGGATTCAGCCCAAGGCACCGGTCACGAGCGGGAACGTCACCGAAACGCGGGTGCCTTTGCCCAGTTCGCTGGCGATGTCGAGCTGGCCCTGGTGGCGCTCGCCGATATGCTTGACGATGGCGAGGCCGAGGCCGGTGCCGCCGACCGAGCGGCTGCGTGCCTCGTCGACGCGGTAAAAGCGTTCGGTCAGCCGCGGGATATGGTCGGGCGCAATTCCATCGCCCTCATCGCTCACTGACAGCCGGACGCGCGACCCTTCGCGCAGCAGTTCGACCGTCACCGGCGTTCGGGGGCGCCCATATTTCATCGCGTTGGAAATGATGTTGTGGGCCAGCTGGCCCAGTTGGGCCGCGTCGCCCAGCATGAGCAGCGGCGCGTCATCGAAAGCCGCGACGATGTCTCGGGGCCGCTCGGACTCGCTGTCCTGCAGCTGCGCGATGGTGTGGCGCAGGATCGCGGTCAGATCGACTTCGGTGGTCGGACGGCGAAAGCGGTCGGCCTCGACGCGCGAGATCGACAGCAGGTCGATGACCAGCTGTTGCATCCGCCGCGCCTCGCGCTCGATAATCGAAAGGAAGCGGTGCCGTGTGGGCGCGTCGGCTTCGCCGTTCAAGTCCTGGAGCGTTTCGACATAGCCGAGAATGGCGGCAAGCGGCGTACGCAGTTCGTGGCTTGCATTGGCGACGAAATCGGACCGCATCCGGTCGGCGGCGTCGAGCGCCGACCGGTCGGCGAGGAACACGATCCTTTCGCGGTTCGACAACGCCGCGACGCGCATCGTCCAGCGTTGCCCCGGACGAGGAAAATCGAGCAGATTGATCGTCTCGAGCGCGGCATCAGCATCGTTGCGCGACAGCCATTCGGCGGCGACCGGGTGACGGATCGCGGTCCGGATGTCGGCACCGACGATATGCCGGCCAAGCAGCCGGATCGCAGCGTCGTTGGCAATCGCTACGATATTGTCGGCGACGCCCAGCAACGGGTCTTTTTCCTGATCGACCCAGCGCGCGAAATCGGGATGGCGCAGAAAGGAGACTGGCGGCGCTTCGGCCGGCGCTTGCGCTGCCGCTGCACCCTCGACCGCGGCCGGGGGCAGCGCGCTGTAGACCGTCGCGGCTGCGAGAACACCTGCGATTAGCATCATGGCGATAACCAGGGGATCGCCGCCCGCCAGTGCGGCAAAAATCGCCGCGATGCCGATCAGCGTCAGTGCGATGACAAGGCTGGACAGTCGATCGAACATGCGCGGCCCGCGTCGCACAAAGCGGGGGATGGGCGCAAGCCGCTTTATGGGGGTTAATGCTTTGCTGCGTCTTGTGCCAAAGCGGGAAGAGGCGGCGGCATGTCCGGTCTTTCGCTTTTCCTCGGCGCCTCCTTGCGTTATGCGCCTGCCATGGAAAATCACGACGATCCGGTCGATCGGCCCGACACCGACGGAACGGCACCCTCGCGGCGCCGGATGCTCGCGCTTGGTGCGGCGGGCGTGTCGGCGGCGCTGACGATCCGCCCGGCCTTTGCGCAAACCGCCGTATCGGTCATGAACTGCCAGATCCCCGTTCCGGGGCCGACTGCGGCGGGTCAATATATCGATGCGGCGGGCAAGCTGGTTCCTCCGGGAACCAAGGGCGCTTTTCCCGGAGCACCGCGGCCCTTTACGGGCGAGGAAGTGAAGCGCGCGTTCCGCGGCCGCACGCTTCCCGGCACGACCTATGACCAGTCGCAGGCCTATCTTCAGTACATCCGGCGCTTGCAGGCGGGACAGAGCGGCTTTACCTGTTTCGCATCGATCACGACGTCGCGCTGATTATCGCTTCCCGACAGGCGATGACGGTTTTCAGCCGCATCGTCAGACAAGGGAGTTTTCGTGAAACTAGCTTCGCTCAAACAGGGCCGCGACGGCCAGCTGGTCGTCGTTTCGGACGATCTCGCCTGGTACGCCGACGCTGCGGCGGTCGCGCCGACGATGCAGGCGGCGCTCGACAATTGGGCCGATGCGGCGCCGCGGCTCGCTGCCCTGGCCGAAGATCTCAACCATGACGCGATTCCGAAGGAGCGTTTTCACGAGCGCGACGCGGCTTCGCCGCTGTCTCCGAAATCCGGCTGATGCAAATCGCTGATGCCGATGCTTTGCGGATTTCCGATGCGGACGGGGGCGCCGTGCACGG
>JBGTUD010000034.1:0-17240 GCA_041939405.1 Sphingopyxis sp.
CGGACCCGACGCAGGTTTTCACGGTGCGCAGCGCCTAGCCATAGGCGTGGACCGACACCATGCCCGCGGCGTTGAGGTCGGCCCAGACCGCGGGCAAATCCTCCTTCTTGATCCCGAAGATGTCGAGCCGCTGGCCGCCGGTGACCTTGACCATCGGCGCATTATATTTCTCGACCACATCGGCAATCGCGCGCAGCTCGGTGGGATTGGTCAGCCCGCCCCACATGCGCGGGACGACGGAGTAAGTGCCGTCCTTCTGGATATTGGCGTGAAGCCGCTCGTTGACGAAGCGGCTCTGCTGGTCATCGACATATTCGCCGGGTAGCGCGCAGAGCAGATAATAATTGAGCGCGGGGCGGCACGAGGAACAGCCATCGGGCGTGGTCCAGTGCAGCTTCTGCATCACCTCGGGGATCGAGCGCATATCTTGCGCGACAATCTCCCGGCGCACATCGTCATGGCCGAAGCTCGTGCATTTGCACATCGTCTTCGGCCCGCTCTGGACATCGTCGCCGAGCGTCAGCGCGAGCAGATTTTCGACAAGCCCCGTACAGCTGCCGCAGCTCGCCGACGCCTTGCAGGTGCCGCGCACCGCGTCGAGGCTGTGCGCGCCCTTGGCGATGCACGAGACGACCTGCCCCTTGGTGACGCCGTTGCAGCCGCAGATTTCCGCATCGTCGGAAAGCGCCGCAACGGCCGCCTTAGGGTCCGCCTGCCCACCCCCGGAGGCGAAGGCCTGGCCAAAGATCAGTACGTCGCGGAGGTCGGACACGTCCTCCTGCTTTTTCAAAAGGTCGAAATACCAATTGCCGTCGGCGGTATCGCCATAGAGCACCGCGCCGACGATGCGGTCGTCCTTGACGATCACGCGCTTGTAAACGCCGCGGCTCGCGTCGCGCAGGACAATATCTTCGCATCCGTCGCCGCCCGAAAAATCGCCCGCCGAAAACACGTCGATGCCCGACACCTTGAGCTTGGTCGAGGTCACCGAGCCGCGGTAGCCCGACGGCTGTTCGACCAACCCGTCGGCGAGGCTGCGGCACATATCCCACAAGGGCGCGACGAGGCCGTAAACCTGCCCGTCATGCTCGACGCATTCGCCGACCGCGAGAACATCGGGATCGCTCGTCACCATATGGTCGTCGACCTGGATGCCGCGTCCGACCGCGAGCCCCGCATCGCGCGCGAGGCTCGTCGAAGGGCGGATGCCGACCGCCATGACGACGAGGTCGGCGGGGATCAGCGTTCCATCCTTGAGCTTCACGCCCTCGACTTTGCCGTCGCCGACGATTTCGGCGGTGTCGGCGCCGGTCAGGATCGTCTGGCCGCGCGCTTCGAGCGCCTGTTTGAGCAGCCAGCCCGCCGCTTCGTCGAGCTGGCGTTCCATCAGCGTCGGCATGAGATGGAGCACCGTGACCGTCATGCCGCGCAGGCTGAGGCCGTGCGCGGCTTCGAGCCCCAGCAGTCCGCCCCCGATCACCACCGCGCTGCCGCCTTTTTCGGCGGCACTCAGCATCGTGCCGACATCGTCCATGTCGCGAAAGGCGATGACGCCGGGCAGATCCTTGCCCGGCACGGGGATGATGAAAGGGTCGGAGCCGGTCGCGATGAGCAGCTTGTCATAGCTCTCGCTGACGCCGCCGCGCGTCGTCACCGTCTTCGCTTCACGATCGATCGCGACCACCGGGTCGCCCGCGATCAGCGATATGCCGTTCGCCGCATACCAGTCGGCATCGTTGATCACGATGTCGTCGAAGCTCTTCTCACCCGCGAGAACGGGGGAGAGCATGATGCGGTTGTAATTGACGCGCGGTTCGGCGCCGAAAATCGTCACGCGGTAGCGGGCGGGATCTCGCGCGAGCAGTTCCTCGACCGCGCGGCACCCGGCCATGCCGTTGCCGATCACCACGAGATGCTCGCGCGTGTCGCTTTCCGCCTTGATCGGGCGATGTTCCATCAGAGTGTCCAGTCCAGTTGCAGCCAGAATTTATCGGTATCGGTCGCGAAATTGTCGGCGTCATAATGCGCGTAGCGCGCCGCAGCGGTGAATTTGCCCAGCGAGCGCCAGCAGCAGAATGAGCGTGCGGTCCATGTTCAGATCCGCACGCCTTCGGCGGCGCCCCAGGTCGCGCGCCATTGCCCCTTCACGAACATCAGCGCGACCAGCGCCACGACAGCGAGCCCCGCGAAGATATAGAAACCGGGCGCGAAACTTCCGCTCCATTGTTTGGCGAGACCCAGCGAGGAGGCGAGATAGAAACCGCCGACGCCGCCCGCCATGCCGACGAGCCCCGTCATCACGCCGATCTCTGCCGAAAAGCGCTGCGGAACCAGCTGGAACACCGAGCCGTTGCCGACGCCCAGGGCGAGCATCGCGATCACGAACAATCCCAACGCTGCGGGCAGCGCATCGGCCTGCGGCACGCCGGCAAGGGCGAGCGCCGCGACAACGAATACGATCATCAGCGCCTTGATCCCGCCGATGCGATCGGCGAGCGCGCCGCCAAGCGGCCGCACCAGCGATCCGGCGAACACGCAGCCCGCCGTGCAATAGCCCGCGATCACCGGCGTCAGGCCGAACTGGTCGGTGAAATAGATAGGCAGCGACGCGGCAAGCCCGACGAATCCGCCGAAGGTCACCGAATAAAAGGCCATCAGCCACCACGCGTCGGCGGTTTTGAGCGGCTGGAAATAATCGGCCAGTCGTTTCGGCGCGGGCGCGTTCGGTGCATCCTTCGCCATGAAAAGATAGAGGATGAACACCAGGGTCAGCGGGATACAGGCCAGGCCGAGCACGGCGTTCCATCCGAACATCACCGCCAGTCCCGGCGCGAACAGTGCGGCGAGCACCGTACCCGAATTGCCCATTCCGGCCAGCCCCATCGCCTTGCCCTGATGCTCGGGCGGATACCAGCGGCTCGCGAGCGGCAGCGCGATCGCAAAGCTCGCACCCGCGAATCCCAGCACCACGCCGAGCGCCAGCGTGCCGGCAAAGCTTGTGACACCCGTGACCCAGGCAAGGAAAAGGCCGACGATCACGATCACTTGGCTGATCGCGCCCGCGCGCTTCGGCCCGATGCGGTCGACGAGCAGGCCGTTGACGACGCGCAGCAGCGCGCCGGCGAGCGTCGGCACCGCGACCATCAACCCCTTCTGCGCCGGGCTCAAGCCCAGATCGGCCGAAATCGCCGGCGCCAGCGGCCCCAGGATTACCCACACCATGAAGGCGAGGTCGAAATAAAGAAATGCGGCAACGAGCGTCGGCCAGTGGCCGCTCGCCCAGAAACTCGACTTATGGGCCGTGCCGGCCCCTCCGCTTGCAGTCGTCATCGTCCGTCCCCTTGTGTGACGGGCAATAAAAAAGCCGCCAGGACGGCGGCCGCGCGGGCGCATCCTGACGGCTTCATTGCCTGTGGGATTGCCGGGGAAAAGGCTCCCCGTCCGCCTGCGGTTCGGTCCCCTCGTTGGAACCGTCGCCGCCTTGTCCTGCCCCGGCAGCCTTGCCGAGTACGCTTAAATTGCCTGATTCGCAGGCAGGCGACAAGTGTTTATTTCGCAGGTGCAGCAAAAAAGAACCGGAAGCGGGATAAACTCAGGGTAGTTCAGCAAGATAGGACTCGATGTCGTCGGGATCGAAGGCGCGACCATCGAAAAAGCGGTCGCTGCCAAGCGTCAGGCGGCCCTGTGTCGACCCCGCGCCGATCGGTTCGGCGAGTCCCCCTTCAAGCTTCGAGCTCGCGCCGGGCAGCGGGGCGCCCGATCCGGCAAGCGCGCTCCGGTAGACGTCGGGGCGGAACACTTGTCCCGCCGTGGCCGCCTGCGCCGGGTCGAATGTCATATAGTCCCAGCGGACCATCTGCGAATAGAGCCACGCCGCCTGGCTGCGCCAGGGGAAGTTGGCGGCCTCGCGATACTGGAACATGAAATCGGGATAGTGCATCGGCTCGCCGCCGGGAACGAGGCGAATCCGGTCGGTGATCGCGCGCAGCACGGCATCGCGCGGCGCGTCCAGATATTCGGGCCGCGCCAATATCTCGGCGCTCGCCTCGACCGTGTCGGGCTCGACAAAATGCGCCGCGGCCGCGTGCAGCGCGCGCACGAGCGCCTCGACCGCATCGCGCCGCTCGCCCAGGGTCGCCGCGCGCATCGCCAGCACTTTTTCGACCCCGCGCCGCCAGATTTGCGCCGTGGCGAGCGCGATATGGCCAACCCCGCGATCGACCGCGATCGAGTTCCACGGCTCGCCGACGCAGATGCCGTCGACCTCGCCCGCGGCGAGCGCGTCGGCGGCAAAGGGCGGGCTGGTCACGACGATTTCGATATCGACGTCGGGCTGAATCCCGACCCCCGCAAGCCAGTAGCGCAGCATATAATTATGGCTCGAATAACGATGCACGACGCCAAAGCGCAGCGGCTTGCCCGCCGCCTTGCGCGCCGCCGCAATCGTTCGCAGCGCCGCCCCCACTGCCTGCGGGTCGCCCAGCGTGTCGCCAAGTCCGACCGCGTCCGAAAGGCTGGTCGAAAAGGTCACCGCATTGCCGTTGAGTCCCAGCACGAAGGGCACCGCCAACGGAACCGCCGGCCGGTCGCGGCCGAGCGCCGTCGCGATCGCCAGCGGCGCGATCATATGCGCGGCGTCGGTGTGGTCATAGAGCAGGCGGTCGCGCACCGTCGCCCAGGTCATGTCCCGCACCAGTTCGATATGCAGCCCCTCGCGTTCGGCAAAACCGAGTTCGTGCGCGAGGATCGGCAGAGCCGCGTCGACAAGCGGCAGGAAACCGATACGGAAGCGCTCGCCGGTCATTCGATTTCTCCCATCAGCGCGTCGCTGGTCACGATCGCCTCGGCAATCTCCGAGATACGGCGATTGGTGCGCATCGCTTGCCCGCGCAGCAGCGCATAGGCCTCCGGCTCGGCAATCTGGCGCCGTTTCATTAGAATCGCCTTCGCCTTATCGATCACCGCCCGTTCGGCGAGCGCATTCTTCGCATCGTCGAGTTCGCGCTGGAGCCGCGAAAAGGCCTGAAACCGCCGTACCGCCAGATCGACGACGGGCTTGATCCGCTGCTTTGACAGGCCATCGACGACATAGGCCGATACGCCGGCGTCGATCGCCGCGCCGGTCGCCTCGGCGTCGCTCTGGTCGACGAACATCGCAATCGGACGAGCGAGCGCGCGCGACATGGCAAAAAAATCCTCGAGCAGGTCGCGGCTCGGGTTCTCCAGATTGATGAGAACGACTTCGGGGCTGGTCGCCTCGATTTGCGCGACGAGCGGTCCGCTCGGGTCGATGATGACCAGATCGTCGAGACCGGCTTCGCGCAAACCATCGGAAATGATGGCGGCGCGCGTCGTACTGGTGTCAATGATCGCGATCCTCATAAGGGCGCCTCTACGCTGCGGCGCACAAATCGACCAGCCGATTTTTCGTCAATGTGGCTCTGCGCGCTGCGAAGATCGAAAATTTGTAATTATCTTGCGTCTTATGGTGCGGCGCGCGAGGCAATCCGGGCGTCCGCTCATGTCGGCGAGTTGCCCGTCCATCGATCATACACCAGCCGAAAGCCGACGTTACTTGTCCCCAGTCCGGGGTCGCGTCCCTGCCGCGAGGCGGGGCGGTAGCGCTGGCAATAATTGGGGGCGCATAAGTAGCTGCCGCCCTTAACCGTCCGCGATGGCATGCCGGGATTATAGGGATCATAGGCCGCATTTTCGCTCGGCCCCTTCGGATTTTCGCGGTCGTCGGGGTCATGGCCGGGACGAAAGAAATCGGCCGTCACCTCCCAGACATTGCCGACCATGTCGTAAAGACCATAAGCGTTGGGCCGGTAGCATCCGACGGGCGCGATGCCTTTGAAACCGTCGCTTTCCGCGTTATAATTGGGAAAGACGCCCTGCCAGCTGTTCGCTTCTTCTGGCTGGATATTTTTCGATCTCTCGCCCGCGCTCGCCGCATATTCCCATTCGGCTTCGGTCGGGATGCGCCCGCCCGCCCATTTGGCGTAAGCGACCATATCGTCCCACGCCAGATGAACGACCGGCTCGTTCGGGACCGCGTCGGGCCCCGTGGGCCCATAGGGCTTTTTCCAGTTCGCGCCCGGCACATATTTCCACCAGTCGGCATAATTGTTCGACGGGAAATCGGGCGGCGTGAACACCGCCGACCCCGCCTTCAGCATATCGGGCGGAATCCGGTCGGCGGGCAGCTGAAACTGTCCGGGATCGACGGGCTTTTCGGCGACGGTGACATAACCCGCCTCTTCGACGAACTTGGCGAACTGGCGGTTCGTCACCTCGTGCGGATCGATCCAGAAGCCCGCCACGGTCGTTTCGCGTACGGGGCCCTCCTCGGCATAGACATCCTCCTCGCCCATCACGAACGTGCCGCCGGGCAGCCGGACCGGCGTGTCGTCGATCGCCGCGCATGTCCGGGGTGCCGCCGCCGCGTGCGCGCCATCGCCGGGCTGCGCCGGGCCATCGCAAGCCGCCAGCGTGGCGGCCATCGCCGAAAGGCCAAGCAGGAGAAAGGTCGGACGAATCATGATGGTCCCCATGGATGGCAGGCAGCGTCAGGCCGCAGGTATCTGCGCCCGCTCCTCCGCCACCGTCTGTTTGAATATCGATATGAATTTCTGGGCGATGACCGACAGCGGGCGGTCCTCAAGGAAAACGCACGCGACGTCGAAGGTGACGGGCGGAACCAGCGGGCGATAGTGCATTCCGGGCGCCGTGCCGGCCCTTGCGGTAAATTCGTCGACGATCGTGATGCCGCTGCCGTGACGAACGAGCGCGGCGGCGATGTAGAAGGTCTGCGCCGAAATCACTTCGCGAATGGCGATGTTCTGACGATCGAGTTCGGCCTCGAGCAGATCGCCGAGCGGTCCCGCGCTCGCGAGACCGATGACCTTGCGCCCCTCCAGCCGATGCAGGGGAAAGCCAGGCCCCGAGACGTCCAGATCTTCGCCGCGATAAAGGAGCGCGAGTTCGGCGCGCGTGATGTGGTGTTGCTCCAGCCGCGGATGTTCCGGCGGGCTATAAACCATGGCGAGATCGCATTCGCGTTCATACAGGGTTCGGAACAAGTCGTCGTGATGCAGGGTCCGGACATCGAAGGTCACGTCGGGATGCGATTCCCGAAAGCGCGATATGGCGCGGGGGGCAATGCTGAGCCCCAGCGAAGGCACCACCCCGATGCGCAGATGCCCGCCGCCGTTCGCCTTGATGTTCTTGACCACCTGGTGCAGCGATCGCAATTGTTCGAACGTCTCGCTGATCTCGCGAAACAAGGCATGGGCCTCGTCGGTCGCCACCAGCCGTCCGCGCGACAAGGCAAAGAGTTTGAACCCGATCTGATCCTCGGTATGCCGAAGAACCTTGCTGACCGACGGCTGCGACACATTCAGGCTACGGGCCGCGGCACTGATCGACCCGCTGACATAGACGGCGTGGAAAACCTCAATCTGCCGAACGCGCATCTATCGGGACTTCCCTCATCATCGGCGATGGCCCTGCCCACCCCCTTGGGCGTTATTCGATCGAGGCTGCGGCTTCAATCATCGCTTCCCCCACCCCCGCGGCCAACCGGTCGAAACGCGCTCCATCATGTCCGAAAATCGGGACGAAGCAAGTTGGCGGCGCGTTCTGCCGCGCCCATCGCAAAGGTCCATCCCAACATGCCATGCCCGACATTGATCAACAGGTCGGGCCGCGGCCGCGCGATGACCGGCAAGGATCGCGGCGTCATCGGCCGCAAGCCCGCCCAAGGCCTGCACGCCTGATCATAGAGCGCGGCGTCCGGGAGCGAATGCCGCGCGGTATCGACCAGCCGTGCCCATTGCGCCGGGTCGACATCGCTGTCCCAATTGCCGAGCTCCGCGATACCGGCGACGCGAATGGAGCCGTTCAACCGGCAAAAGACGATCTTGCGCGCGGTGTCGGTGATGCTGATCCGCGGCGCGGCGACGCCGGGCGGGGCGGTGAAGGAATAGCCTTTCATCGGCCAGATCGGCACGCGAACGCCCATCCGCCTCAGAAATGGTGGCGCGGCGATCCCCAAACAGACCGCGATATGATCCGCCCGGATCACATCGCCCTGCGCGCTGCGCAGATATATCTGCCCGTCGCACCGCCGGGCCGCAGCGGCGTCGAAGCCGAAATGGGTTTCCACGCCATATTCGTCGGCCAGAATTTTCAGCAAGGCCGCGCTGAATCGATACGGATCGCCCACCGCGTCATCGGGCGAATAGATGGCGCCGACCATTCCCTTTGCCGATGCCAGCGACGGTTCGACCGCCAAGGCATCTTCGCGGGTCAATCGATGCTGCGTCACGCCCGCCTGCGCCTTGATCCCAAGGACCTCCGCCGCCGCCGAAAAGGCGCTGCGGTCATAATAAAGATGGAGCTTGCCGGCGACCTCGTGCGCAAAGTCGATGGGGTGGCGCGCCATCAGCGCGGCCATCGCGCGCCGCGATTCCATCGCCAGCTCCAGCGCCGCCAGCGTATTCGCCGAAAACCGGCCGGCGGTGCAATTGCGCAGGAAACGCAGGCCCCATTCGAGGAAAGCAGGATCTGCCGACAGCTTCAAATCGAAAGCGGGGTCGCCGCCCGTCACCATGAAGGGCAATTTGCGCAGCAGACCGGGGCTGGCCAGCGCGTCCGAATAGGCATAGCTGAGCTGCCCGCCATTGGCATAGGATGTTTCCAGCGCCGGTCCCGCCCGCCGATCGACGATCGCAACGCTGAGGCCGCGCCGGGCCAGCGCATAGGCCGTGGCAACGCCGACCACCCCCGCCCCCAGTACGACGACGTCCAATGCGCGCGTCATTGTCTGCTTTCCGCGCGCGCGTTCCCGCACGCACCATGGCGAATGCCCATGATAACCTCGTTCAAATTCATCTGTCGGTCGATGCGGGGCGGCGTTCCCCGATGCCTTTATCTGCTCATTCGACAGGCGCCGCCTTGTACAGATCGACGTCGATCTCATTCTCCCACCGCGCCACCACGGTTGCCACCGACAGGTCGCTGGTCACGTTCGGGATCGTGCGGATCATGTCGAGCGGGCGATCGAAGGGCAGAATGAATCCGACCAGCAACGCCGCCTGTTCGGGACTGATTCCCACCCCGGTCAGCACGGCGGTCAGCAGGAACAGCGACGATGACGGGATCGGCGCGGTGCCCATCGCCACCGTCACCGTGGTGATGCCCAGCAGGACATAATCGGCGGGGGTCAGCACAACGCCAAAGGCCTGGACCGCGAACATCGACAAGATCGCCATATACATGGCGGTGCCGTCCATGCTCATCGTCGCGCCGAGCGGGAGCACAGTTGAGACGATCGGCGGCTTTATCCCCAGATTCTTCTCGGCAACCGACATCGCCACGGGCAAGGTCGCCGAGCTGGACGAGGTCGAAAAACCGACCAGAATGGCGTCGGTCGACCCACGAAAAAAGGGCAGCACCGGCAACCAAGCCCCAAACCGCACGAGCGAGCCGTGGACGATGAGGGTCTGGATCGCCGACCCGATCAGCACGCACAGCCCCAGCCAGAAAATGCTGGTAAAGGCGCCCAGCCCGTTGGCGCCGATCGCCGACGCGATCAACGCACAGACGCCAAAGGGGGCGAGTTCCATCACGAACTGCACGAGGCGCAGCATCACGGCGGTCGCGCCCTCGAAAAAGGCCGTCACCGGCGCCGCCTTCGGTCCTGCCGCAATGATCCCGGTGCCGAACAGCAGGGCAAAGAAGATGATCGAGAGCATCTCGCCCTCGGCCAGCGACTTCACCGGATTGGCGGGCACGATCGCCATCAGCTGTTCGCCAAAAGGCTTGGCCTGCTGCAGCGTCGCGGCCGTCGCATTGCCGAGCGAGACGTGCTGGCCGGGCTCGAACAGCGTTCCCAACGTCAGACCCAGCGTGACGCCGATCGCGGTGGTCAGGACATAGAGTAACAGCGTCTTGACGCCGATCGATCCCAGCCGCCGCGGATCGCCCAGCGCGGCGATGCCCGAGACGATGATGACGAACACCAGCGGCGCCACCAGCATCCGGATCAAGCGGATGAAGAGATCGCCGATCCAGCGGATATGCTCGGCACCTTCGCCCCACAGGGAGCCGATCGCGACACCGATCAGCAGAGCGCCAAGAATGCGTTTCCAAAGCTTCACGCCCAGCCAATAGGTCCGGACAAAGGACGTGATCGGGCCGGGTGCTACATCGGAGTGATCAGCCTGTCCGGTCATCGCGCACAGCTTTCGGCAGGCGGAACATGGCGCAGCGCCCGTCCGGCCGCCACACCCGTCGGCTGGCCATCGGACACGACGATCCGCCCGTTGACGACCAGGGTTCGGACCCCGGCGCTCAGCCGTTCGGGTTCGATATAGTCGGCGACCGGCGTATAGCCGTCGGGGTCGAACACAACCACATCGGCATAATAGCCCGGCCGGATATGGCCGCGGCGGTCGAGCTTGAAGATGTCGGCGGTCCGCCCCGTGCTGGAGTTGATGAAGGTCGCCAGGTCGATGACCTTCTTTGTGCGGACATATTGCGCATATTTTTGCGGAAAGGTCGCATACATGCGCGGATGACCGTGCGATCCGTCCGAACTGGTGACGACCCACGGACGCTGCATGAAAGCGCGAATGTCGGTTTCGGCCATGTTGAACGAGACCAGCGATGTGCCCGCCGCGTCCTGCGATATGATCCGCAGTGCCGCCTCGACCGGCGCGATGTTCCATTCGGCCGCGACTTCGCTCAGCCGCTTCGCCGTCCACGGACGATCGCGCGCGGTGAACAACAGCGATTGCGCGCCGCCTCGCCGCCGCAGATTTTCGGCCATCGCCGCCCTGATCCGTGCTAGTTCGTCGGGCTTGGCGAAGCGCGCGAGCATCGCATCGCGTCCGCCATCGACCGCCCAGCGGGGCAGCAGCGCCGCCTCCAGCCCCGTGCCCGATGCCTCCCACGGATATTGATCGGCAGTCACCGCATGCCCTTCGGCGCGCGCGGCTTCGATGATCGTGATCAGTTCGTCGGCCTTGCCATGAACGTCGACGCCCAGCGTTTTGATATGCGCAAAATGAACCGGCATGTCCGCCGCCTTGCCGATCGCAATGGCTTCGCGGACCGAATCGGCCACCCCGATCGAATAGGTCGATTCGTCGCGCTGATGCGTGTCATACACCCCGCCCCGTACCGCCGCTTCGCGCGCGAGAGCGATGACCTCTTCGGTTTTGGCGAAACTTTGCGGCGCATAGAAGAGCCCGGTCGAAAGCCCCAGCGCGCCGTCGCACATACCCGTGGCGACCAGTTTTTTCATCTGGCCCAGTTCGGCCGCCCTCGGCGCGCGTCCATCGTCGCCCAGCACCGCCCGGCGCACTGGGCCGAACCCGATATAGGCCGCCACATTGCTGCCAAAGCCGCGCGTTTCAAGGTCATGGAAGAACCCGGCCACATCGGTCTGCCCGCCGCCATCGACCCCGGCAAAGATCGTCGTGACCCCCTGCATCATCCACGGCAGATTCAGCCGCTCGGTGGCGTCGCTGCTGTCCAGGAAACGGCCCGCATGGGTGTGCGGATCGATAAACCCCGGCGCGACGATCAGCCCGCGCGCGTCGATCGTCCGCGCGGTGGCTGGATAGGGGGTCGGCATTTTCGGGCCGATATAGACGATCTTGTCCCCGGCAATTACGACATCGCCAACGACCGGCGCGGCGGACGATCCGTCATAGATCGTGCCTCCCTTGATCACGATGTCGATCGTTGCCGCGTCTTGCCCCGCGGCCGGCATCGCGATGGCGAGGCTGCACAGCGCCGCGATCGGCATCAGCATTCGCGCGTTCATTTCGTCGCCCCTTCGTCTACGCGCACAAAGCGGATCGCGGTGATCCGCCCGGTGCCGAGGGTGAAGCCGTTGCCGTCGGCGTCAAAGACGATCCGCGTCCCCCCGGCGCTATAGCTGCCATCGCCCTGCTTTTCATATTCCGCGGTGGCGGCCGCCGGTCCGGCGAGCGCCGACGAAATTGTCGCAGCCAGCTTTCCGTCCCGCATCGCCAGATCATAATGCGCGCCGAGATCGACGGAATAGAAGCGTCCGGTGCGCGACGGTCCGGCCCGGCCAGTAATGGTCAGGATCGGGCCTTCGACCGCTTCGATCACAGCGTCGGCCTTGGTGCCCGCATTCCAGTCGCCGCGATTGCACAGCACGGCGACACCCAGCCGCCGCTCGGGAAGGCGCGCATACATATTTTTGAACGCTTCGGCCGATCCGCCATGCTGGACGAAATATTGCCCCTTGCGCTGCCCGACATGCAGCCCGCCGGCATAGGTCATGCCGGTGCGAACATCGACCACCGGGTCGCCATTGGTAAAGCTGGCGGGGGTCAGCAACATCTTGGCAACCGCGGGAGTCCAGATTTTGTGCCCCACCTCAATATCGCGGTCATAACGCGCCAGATCGTTGATCGACGTCATCAACCCGCCCGATCCGCTGAACGTCGGATAGGTATCGCGGATCGCAAAACCGTCCTTTTCGGGAACATAGCCATGCGCGACATTCGCCGCGGTCGGCGGCGCGTCGTTCATGAAAAAGCTGCGCTTCATCCCCAGCGGCTTCAAAATGTGGCGCTCGGCGTAATCGGCAAAGGCCATGCCCGACACGCGCTCAACGATTTCGGCGAGCAGCAAATAGCCGCCGTTCGAATAGCTATATTGCGTCCCCGGCGTGAAATTCGTGTCGCGCTGCGCCAGCAACAGCCGCAGCGCGCTATCCTTGTCGGTCGCACTCGCGCGCGGGAAACCGGCGAGCCGCAGCAGTTCCAGCGAATCGCGAATGCCCGCGCTGTGGTGCATCAGCATCGCCACCGTCACCGGCGCTTTCGCTGGCGGCATTTCGGGGAAATAGATCCGGATGTCGTCATCCAGCCCGATCTTTCCGGCCTCGACCAGCTGGGCCACCGCCAGCGCGGTGAACTGTTTCGAGACGGACGCGGCATAAAAGAGCGTATCGGCGTCGATCGCGCGTCCGCCAGCAATATCCGCTGCGCCCGCCGCCGTTATCAGCACGGGCTTGCCCGCGCGAAACACGCCTACGGCGCAACCGGGTGCGGCCAATCCACGGGGGTCCGAAACAATGCCCCGCACCGCCGCATCCTGTTTCGCGGATGCCGGATGGGGCATCGCGGCGATCGCGGCCAGCAAGCAAAGACGAAGCGGTTTCTTCATATCAGCATCCCCATTTCGGCCCGGCCGCCGGATTTGGCAGCGTGCCGGATCGGTGCTGGCGGCGTTGCCGCCGCCAGCACCGGCGATTCCGCGTCAGAAACGGAAGCGCACACCCGCAGTATAGGTCCGGCCGACCACGTCATAGAGCGAACGCACGGTTACGAATCCGCCCGTTCCGGTGATCGGCGGATCCTTGTCGAGCAGATTGTTGACCGTCGCGAACAGCGAAACCTTACGGTCGCCATTGTCGATCAGGTCATAGGCCGCCGACAGATCGAGATAGAGCCGCCCCTTGTGGGTCAGCTTGTTCAAATCCTTGAACGTATATTCGTTGTTGATGTTGCCGCCGCCAATATACCGGCCGGTCAGGCTGATCCGCGCCGGGCCACTTTCATAGGTGGTGCTGACATTGGCGCGCCAGTGCGGCTGGCCGCCGATGCTCGCGATCGTCGGCTGTTCGGTGCTGCCCGCCAGATCGACGACGGTGATGCCATCGTCGAGCCGGATGCGGTCGACATAGGTGACAAGGCCGCGCAGCGACAGGCGGTCGGCGCCGATGTCGATGCGATAGGCCAGTTCCATATCGACGCCGCGCGTCTGCACTTCCTGCAGATTTTGCGGGGTCGCCGCGACCTGGGTGATTTCGCCATTGGCGCCGCGCGTGATGGAATCGCAAAGCTGCGGCTGGTTCAGGTAACAGCGCTCGACCGTCGATGCCGCCGAGATCGTCAGGATCGCGCCCTTCAGCTTGATGTCGTAATAATCGACCGACAGGCGAAGGTTCGTCACGAACGACGGGCTGAGCACGACGCCGGCGGTGAAGGTATCGGCCTTCTCCGGCTTCAGATTGATGTTCCCGCTGGTCAGCGACTGGACGCTATAGCTGCGGCCGAACTCGGGATCGAGCACGGTGAACTGCGCGGTGGTCGATCCGCCGAACAGTTCAGCGAGTGCAGGCGCACGAATGTCGCGCGACCGCGTGGCGCGGAACCGGATGTCGGGGGTGACGTCCCAGGTACCGCCGACTTTCCACGTCGTGACCGTTCCCGATGTGCTGTAATCGGTGAGGCGGGCGGCGATGTTCAGTTCCAGCGAGTCCGCCCAGCTCTGATCGCGCGCCAACGGCACGACGAGTTCGCCGAACGCTTCCTTGACCGTCACCTCGCCATCCCACGGCACGGTGTTGCCCGTCGCGAACGAACCCGCGGCCGACAATGCGTCGGCCGTCACCACGGCCGATTCCTTGCGCCACTCGACCCCCGTGGCCAACGACACCGGGCCAGCCCAGGTGGCGAAGGGTTCGCCGCGCAGCGTCGCCGCGGCGGCATCCTGGCGGATGTCCCATTTACGCCACGATTGACCCATCACATAGGCGAGCGATTGCGGCGAAGGCGACCCGACACCGAACAGGTTGAGCGGAACGCAACCCGCGGCGCGTGCCGCAGCATCACGGCAGACTGCGGCCCCCGTTGCCGGATCGATCACCGCGTCGATGGCGTAATTGTAATTCGACGTGATGCGGGAATTGGTATTGCGGTGCTTGTTCCTGGTTTCGCCGTGGGTGTAATAGGCATCCCACGTCCATCCGCCGCCCAGTTCGCCCTGCAGGCCGATGACACCGCGCATCGTTTCGGCCCGGATCTCGTTGAACCCGCGTGCATAATCGCGGCTGTAACGCCCCATGGTAAAGCTGGTGATATTGTTGGCGTCCATCGCCGCGCCGATCGATTCCGGCAGAAACGCATTGTCCCGGCGGATACGAATGGCGGTGTCGGTGCGCGTCAGCCCCGGATTGTCGGTGCTCGTCTTCGCCCACGACCCTTCGACATAGGCGGTGATCGTATCGCTGAGATCATAGGACAGCCGCCCATAGCCGCTGTAGCGTTCGAGCGGAACCGACAGCATCAGTTCGTCCGAACCGTCGGCGCCGTCGCCGCCGACCATGTTCGACGCGCTGACCAAAGTGCCATAGTTGAACGGCAGCGGCTGGCCGCCGGGACCGAACTGGATGCCCTTCAGCGGCCCCGAATTGATCAATCCGCCAAAGGTCATGTTCGACGACGTCGCGTTGGCGACGAGCAGGCGGCGCGGCTCGTCATTGGTTGCCGTATAGGCGGGGTTGGCGATGATGCCCCACCCCTTCGCGCCCCAGTCGCGATCGGCGAGCCGCTCGATCCCGTCCGTTTCGGCAATTTCGCCGGCGACCAGCAATTTGCCGCGCCCATCGGCGAAACTTTTGCCGAATGCGAGCGAGGCCTGGAAATTGCGGTTGTCGTTGTGGTCGCTGATTCCGGCCTGCGCGCTGCCCTTGAACCCTTCCAGCTTGTGATCGAATTTGAAGTTCACGACGCCGGCCACGGCGTCGGACCCCCATGCCACCGACGCGCCGCCGGTGACGATATCGACGCTGCCGATCAGCGCCTGCGGGATGACGTTGACGTCAACGGGGCCCTGAATCTGCGACGAGACGAAACGCTTACCGTCCACCAGCACCAGCGTACGGTTATAGCCGAACCCGCGCAGGTCGAGATAATTGCCGCCCGCAAACTGCGAATTGTTCGTCGAACTCGACGGCGTCAGCGACGGACGCACCGACGGCATCTGGTTGACCAGATCGGCGATATTCGGCGCGGCGACGCGCTCGATTTCGGCAAGGCCCAACACCGTCGTCGGCGTCGGCGCCTCGAACCCGCCACGCGCGACGCGCGACCCCGTGACGACGATGTCCGCAAGATCGTCCTGCCCCCCGGCAAACGCCGCTTCGGCCGGGGCCGGAACCGGCTCAGCCGTCTGGGCAAAAGCAGGCGCGGCGACGAAGGCCGCCAGATTCACCCCGGCGAGCAATGCTAGCCTTAGCGGGACGGGCGAAGTGGACGATCTGAACAATGTGTAAACTCCCCAAAAATTATTGGCCCCATCGCGCCCCCCGGCCGTTCGATCGAGCTGACCCGAAACCAGCTCAAAAGTCCCCGCCGTCACCCCCGAAGGGGGCCACGCCCAAGCCATGTGAACGGGTTCCTTGAACGGATGCTCGCCCGGATCGGCGCGATCCGGCTGTCGCGGAAACGCCCGGTATCAACAGTCGGAAATGGTGATCGGCACAAGAGAAATTTGTTGTCCTGTCCATAGCCATAACGCATGGATCAGGCGCCAGCGCGAAACTCCGCGATCAGGTCGAAACGATCGCCGCGGAACAATTGCCGCACATGCGTCACAACCCGTCCCGCGCGCCAGGTCGTACGATCGAGCTCCAGGCAAGCCGCGCGCGGGGCCACCTTCAGTTGCGCCGCTTCGCCGCGCGCCGGATTTACCGCGCGAATGACATGCCGCGCCTCGGTCCACAGGATATGACCCAGCAGCCAGGTCCCTGGCGCCTCTACCGCAAAGTCGGCGGCCGCGGCCCCCGGCACTTCGCCAAGCGCGATGAAGCGCGTTTCCAGCGCAAAGGGCTCCCCGGCAGCAAAATGAACCCCCTCGATCCGCAAGGCAGGCAGGGGGCACGGTGCTTCCCCCGTTCGTTCGACCTTGGTGGAGTTCAATACCCAGTCATAGGTCTCGCCCCGCGCGGCGATCAGCTCGGCGAGGTCGGGAACTGCCATCACCGCCGAATGGACCGGCGGATGCGCGACAAAGGTGCCCGCCTTGCGGCGACGCTCGACCAACCCGGCGGCAGTGAGTTCGCCGAGCGCCTTGCTGACCGTCGCGCGGGCACAGCCGTAGCGGTGCGCCAATTCCTGCTCGGTCGGCACCCGGTCGCCGGGTCGCCATTCGCCCGAACGGATCGCCGCCGCGATCTCCTCGCGGATGCGCCGCGCGGGGTTCATGCGAGCAGCCGGTCGAGGCACGCGCGATAGGCGGCGGCGATGGCGTCGGCGGCCACATGCCGTCCCTTTTCGATGCGTTTCACGCCCGCGCGCCAGACCGAGTCGATCGCCCCGCTCCGCGCGGCGAAGATCCAGCGGTCGAGCAGGGTCGCATCGTCGGCCCCGGCAAAAGCCGGATGATCGAGATCGAGCGTGACAATG
>JBGTUD010000035.1:0-16726 GCA_041939405.1 Sphingopyxis sp.
CGGTCGCGATGGCGGACGTCGATAGTCAATAGCTATCGTGGACGGGCCGAATACTATTGGAACTATTGCGCCGCGATCGCCATCGCCCCTATCACTTTCCTTTCGAAATGCCCGAGCGAGGATGCCGCGACATGTTCGATAGCTTGTCCCTCCAAGCGATCCCGCCCGAGGACGAGGCGCTGCGGCCCGCCATCCGCGCGCTCGCCGCGCGGTCGACCGAAGGCGTGCCCGCGGATGTCCGGGCGCGGTCGTGGCAGGGGTTCGATGCCGCATTCAGCCGCGAACTCGGAAAAGCGGGCTTTCTCGGCCTGACGCTGCCGAAACGCTATGGCGGCGGCGAGCGGGGGCCGTTTGCGCGTTTCGTCGTCGTCGAGGAACTGCTTGCGGTGGGCGCGCCCGTCGCGGCGCACTGGATCGCCGACCGGCAAAGTGCGCCCTTGATCCTCAATTTCGGGACCGAGGCGCAGAGCGAGCGTTTCCTGCCGGCCATCTGCCGCGGCGATCTGTTTTTCTGCATCGGGATGAGCGAGCCGGGATCGGGGTCGGACCTTGCAAGCGTGCGGACCAAAGCAGAGCGGACCGCATCGGGGTGGCGGCTGAACGGCCAGAAAATATGGACCACCAACGCGCCGCACTCCGATTATATGATCGCTCTGGTGCGGACATCGGGAACGGCCGAGGACCGGCACAGCGGCCTTTCGCAGCTTATCGTCGATCTGCACGCGCCGGGTGTCACCGTGCGCCCGATCGCCGACCTTGCCGGCGACGCGCATTTCGCCGAGGTTTTTTTCGACAATGTCGACCTGCCCGCCGACGTGCTGATCGGGACCGAGGGCGAAGGCTGGAAACAGGTCAACGCCGAACTGGCGTTCGAGCGCAGCGGCCCCGAGCGCATCTATTCGAGCATCGTGCTGTTCGACGCCTGGGTGGGCCATCTGCAGCGCGCGGGGGTGCTGGAGGGGCCCGCGGCGCGCCTGGTCGGCCGTTTTACCGCGCGGCTCGCGACGCTGCGCGCGATGTCGATCGCCTGCACCGCTCTGCTCGCCAAGGGTGAAAGCCCTGTGGTCGAAGCCTCGCTGGTCAAGGATCTGGGCACCGCGCTCGAACAGGACATGCCCGTTGCGATCGCCGACGACTTGGCGTCGCGCCCCGACGAACCCGTCGATCCCGAACTCGTGCGGACGCTGACCTATATCGCGCAGGTGGCGCCCAGTTTTTCGCTGCGCGGGGGGACGCGGGAAATCCTGCGCGGGATCATCGCGCGCGGAATGGGGCTACGGTGATGGACGAGATGGATCTGGCGGCACCCTTCGCGCGGATGCTCGCGGCGAGCTGCCCCCCCGCGACGGTACGGGCGATCGAACGCGGCGCCGATTACAGCGGTGTGTGGGCCGAAATCGACGCATCGGGGTTTCTCGATGCCCTCGTCCCCGAGAGCGCCGGTGGGGCGGGGCTCTCGCTTTCCCAGGTGGCACCGCTCGTGCAGGTGGCCGCGCGTCAAGCGTTTCCGCTGCCGGTCGGCGACACGATCGTCGCGCGCTGGCTTTTCGCGACATGCGGCAAGACCGCGCCGCGTGCGCCGATCAGGGCCGCATCGTCGCGCGCGGCGCTTGGCGCCGGAACGGCGATCGAGGTGGCCGATTTCGGGCTTTTTGAATGCGAAGGCGCGCTCTTTCTGACGCCCCTTGACGACCAGACCGATCCCGCTGCGTCCTCACTCGTCGGTCCGGCACCTGCGGGCGGCCTTCGCCCGCTTGTCGCGCTCATGCGCGCCGCCGCGATCGCGGGCGCCGCGGGCGCGCTTCTGGAAGCGACGGTTCGCTATGCCAATGAGCGCGTTCAGTTCGGCCGGCCGATTGGCAAGCAGCAGGCGATCCAGCAGCAACTCGCCCTCATGGCCGAGCATTGCGTGGCGGCGCGCGTCGCGGCCGAGATCGGCTTTGCATCGCCGCTGCCGCCGACCATCGAGGCGGTGGCGACTGCGAAATCCATGACGTCGGCGGCGGCGCCGCTGATCGCCGCTACGGCCCATGCGGTGCATGGCGCGATCGGGATCAGCGAGGAATGCGACATCCAGCTTCTGACGCGGCGCCTGCATTACTGGCGTGGTTCAGAGGGTTCGGAAAGCTATTGGGACGAGCGGTTGGGAAAAGCGCGCCTCGCCGATACGGCGCCGAGCGTTCATTGGCTGGCCGGGCCTGTCGGGCGGTAGGCCGCCAACCTTGATGCGCCGCGGCCCAGCCGCAGGCGGGAGCAGCGGAGCATGGCGGTGCCGATCGTCGCCCGGCCGCGTCAGGAGAAGGTGAGCGAGGCGAGCGCGATGACAAAGAGCAGCACGGCCGCGGTGAACGCCGCGGTCAACGCCGCGAACAAAAAGGGGCGAAAGGCACCGCGGGCGCCGGGCGGTTCGTCGCTACGTGCCTCGGCGCCGACCAGGGCTGCGTCCGTTCCCCCTTCGGGAGCGGTTTTGAGCAGTGCCGCGCTGATCGCGCTCGCGGGGATCGGCGACAGAAATTCGCACCCGAATATCCGGTCGTCGCCGCGCACGACGCGGGCCGGCGTGGCACCGGCTTCGGGCAGCACCAGGATGAAGGTTTCGCCGACTTCGAACCCCGCGTCGGTCTCGATCAACAGCCCGGTTCGCGACAGGTTGCGGATGACCACCAGCGCCTCGGCGGCTGCCGTCCGCGCTGCGACATCGAGCCGCAGCGTGCGGCGGTGCATCCGTCGGCGCTCGGTCGGCTCGATGATATGCGCCAGCAGTTGCGGCACGCTCGTCTCCCTTGGGGACGAACCATGGCAAGCCAAGCTTAACATTGTATTTTCGTGCGCGGCGATTTGGCCGGAGCGCCGTGGTGATCGGCCGTCGGGCGCCGCGCCGAACGGCCGGTTCATGTTGTAAATAATTAGCTTTGTTCGGCCTGTCCGGCGCGGTTTGCGCTCGAATTGCGCTTGCGATAATGCCCCTGATCGGGACGATTTCGAGCAGGATTTCAGCCGGCGCCGAACCACAATATCCATTATATTGTTGTAAAAATGGCATTTTTTGCCAGTCGCCCAGACGGCGAAATCAATAGCCGGGTTGCGCGGCCAATCTCCTAAAAAATTGTTAACAAGCTTGCGGACTCGCAACATTCCATGCTCTCCTCGCTCGTGGGGATGGTCCGAGTCGCTCGGACAGTGGGTCGCACTGACATTTGGAAGAATCTGCTGTGCCGCTTTCGTGGCAGGGCGAAGTGCGCGCGAGGGAAATCGACATGGACGCTTTTGACAATCCGGCCCGGAACGGAATGGCTGGACCCCAGCGCGACGGCCTGCCGACCGACCAGTCGAACGGAGCCGTCGCGGGCAGCGACCTTCTTTCTGCCACCGCGAGGGCCACCGCGACCGCTTCGGCGATGCCGCTGGCGATCCAGGCGATCCTCGTCCCCGATGCCAGCGGGCGGATCGTGCTGCCAGCGGGCGCCTCGATCGACGACATCAGCGTTTCGGGCACCGACCTCATTGTCACGCTGCCGAACGGGCAGGTGCTTATCATCCCGAACGGCGCGATCGACGTGCCCGCGATCGTCGTCGACGGCGATACGGTCCCGGCGAGCACGGTCGCGCAGCTGCTTGAAGGCCTTGCCGACTTCAATCCCGAAGCGGGCGTCCGCAGCTCAGGCGGCAATTTCGCCGATCCCGAAGGGCCGATTCAGGACGCCTACGCGCTCGGCGACCTGCTGCCCTATACCGAACTCGCGTTTCCGCAGCCCGAAGACCGCGAGCTGCTGCCCGACGTGCCCGACGAAGAACCCGAAGTCGTCATCGTCACGCCCAATCAGCCCGCCGGGGCGACGTCCGCTACGGCGAGCGTCGACGAGGCGGGTCTGCCGGCGCGTGGAGGCGAACCCGCGGGCAGCGACAGCGCCGCGAACAGCGAAAGCACGAGCGGCACGATCCTTTACGACGTCGCCGACGGGCTCGGTGCGATCACGATCAACGGGACTGTCATCACCGCGGTCGGACAGGTCGTCACGACGCCGCTCGGCCAGCTCACGATCACTAGCCTGACGCCGGGTAGTGTCGGGTACAGCTATACGCTTGCCGACAACACCAACGCGAATTCCAATCTGACCGACATTTTCACGGTCGTGATCACCGATCGCGATGGCGATAGCGCGACCGCCACCCTGACGATCGATGTCATCGACGATGTGCCGACCGCGCGCGCCGACACCGATGCGGTCGCGGCGGGCAGCTTTGCGCCCGAAACGGGCAATGTGCTGACCGGCGCGGGGACGACGAGCGGTGCGGCGGGAGCCGACACGCCCGGCGCCGACGGCGCGACGCTGACGGGCGTTCGCCCCGCGGGCGGGGAGGGCGGTTTTTCGGCGCCGGGTACGGTGGCGGGGCAATATGGCACGCTGACGCTGAACGCCGACGGCAGCTATTCCTATGTTCGCAATCCCGGCACGCCGGGCGGCGTCGACGATGTCTTCGCCTATCAGATTACCGACGGCGACGGCGATACGTCGACCGCGACCTTGACCATCCGTATCGCCGATTCGCCGACCGTCATCACCTTTGTCCCCGGCGACGGGGAGGGTGATGGGGGGACCATCGTATACGAAGCCGACCTGCCGGGCCGCAATGGCGAGACCCCGGGTTCGGCCTTCGGGGGCGGAGGTGGTGGTGCGTCGACCAGCGGCACCATCACCTTTACCGCAATCGACGGCGTCGGCAGCGTTTCGCTCGGCGGGACGGTGCTGACGCCCGGATCGCTGCCGCAGACGGTGTCGAGCGATGCCACGGGTACGCTCGTCGTCACCGGCTACAGCTATGACCCCGCGACCGGTGCGGGGTCGATTACCTATGTCTATACGCTGATCGACAACACGCTGGACAGCGACGGCACGACGGTCAGTTTTGACCTCACCGTCACCGATGCCGATGGCGATCCGGCGTCCGATACGCTCGACATTCTGATTGTCGACGATGTGCCGACGGCGCGTCCTGATGTCGACAGCGTGACCGAGGACGGGCCGCTGACGGCGGATGGGAATGTCTTGACGGGCTTGGGTGGCGGCGACGCCAATGCGACCGACGGCGTCGCCGACACTCAAGGCGCCGATGGCGCGACGGTTACGGCGATCGCGGGTGGCAGTGTCGGTACGCCCTTTGCTACCGCCTATGGCACGCTGACGCTGAACGCCGACGGCAGCTACACCTATGTCCTCAACAATGCGGCGCAGCCGGTGCAGGGGCTTTCGGCGGGCGAAACGCTGACCGAAACCTTTACCTACACGATTACCGACGGCGACGGCGACACATCGAGCGCGACGCTGACGATCACGATCAACGGCGCCGACGACGGCGTGACGATCTCCGGCCTCGATGCCGAGGGGGCCGAAGTTACGGTCGATGAGGACGACCTGGCCGACGGATCGTCGCCCGATGCGGCGGCGCTCACGCAAACAGGAAGCTTTGCCGTTTCCACCCCCGACGGGCTTGGCAATGTGACGATCGGCTCCGCGCAGGTCGTGACGAACGGGGTGTTTACCGCGGGCACCGCGACTAGCCCGCTCGGCACCATCAACATCACCGGCTTCACCCCCGTCCTCGCCAGCGATGGTTCGGTGATCGGCGGCACCTTCACTTATGAATATGTGCTCGACGACAATACGCTGACCCACGCCAGCCCCGGCGAGGATAATGTCACCGACAGCTTTGCGGTCGTCGTGACCGACAGCGACGGGTCCAGCGCCAGCGCCAGCCTGGATGTGCGGATCGTCGACGATGTGCCGACGGCGCGTCCTGATGTCGACAGCGTGACCGAGGACGGGCCGCTGACGGCGGATGGGAATGTCTTGACGGGCTTGGGTGGCGGCGACGCCAATGCGACCGACGGCGTCGCCGACACTCAAGGCGCCGATGGCGCGACGGTTACGGCGATCGCGGGCGGCACGGTGGGGACGCCCTTTGCTACCGCCTATGGCACGCTGACGCTGAACGCCGACGGCAGCTACACCTATGTCCTCAACAATGCGGCGCAGCCGGTGCAGGGGCTTTCGGCGGGCGAAACGCTGACCGAGATCTTTACCTATACGATCACCGATGGCGATGGCGACACATCGAGCGCGACGCTGACGATCACGATCAACGGCGCCGACGACGGCGTGACGATCACCGGCCTCGATGCCGAAGGCGGCGAGCTGACGCTCAACGAGGATGACCTGGCCGATGGATCGTCGCCCGACGCCGCGGCGCTGACCCAGCCGGGCAGCTTTTCGATTTCGACTCCCGATGGGCTTGGCAATGTGACGATCGGCGGCACGCAGTTCGTGACGAACGGGGTGTTTGCCGCGGGCACCGCCACGAGTCCGCTCGGCACCGTCAACATCACCGGCTTCACGCCGGTTATCGGAACCGACGGATCGGTGATCGGCGGCACCTTCACCTATGAATATGTGCTCGACGACAATACGTTGACGCACCCGGCGGCGGGCGAGGATAATGTCACCGACAGCTTTGCGGTCGTTGTTACCGACGCCGACGGGTCGATCGCCAATGCCAGCCTTGATGTCCGCATCGTCGACGACGTCCCGACGGCGGCGGACGACAGTGCGAGCGCGGCGGAGGATACGCCGGTCGTCATCGACGTCCTTGCCAACGATGTCCGCGGCGCCGATGGCGTCGACGCGGCGACCGGTGTTGCGCTCGCCACCGCGCCGACGAAGGGCGTGGTCGTCTATAATGGCGACGGCACCTTCACCTATACGCCGACCGCCGGGGAGGAAGGCGAAGACAGCTTCACCTACACGATCACCGATGGCGACGGCGACACATCGACTGCGACGGTGACGGTGACGCTGGCAAAGGATTCGGTACCGACGATCGACCTTGGCGCCGATAACAGCGTCGATGAAGCGGGGCTGCCGAACGGGTCGAATGCCGCGTCGAACAGCGAGACCGCGACGGGCAGCTTCACGCTGACCACGGGCAACGACAGCGTCGCGTCGCTGGTGATCAACGGCGTCGATGTGACCGCCGGCGGCACGGTGACGACGCCCATCGGCGAGCTGACAGTGACGGTCAGCGGCGGCGTCTACAGCTACAGCTATACGCTGACCACCAACACCTCGGGCGACAACACATTCGACAGCTTTACCGCGGTCGTCACCGACAGCGACGGCGATACCGCCACCGACACGCTGGTCATCGACATCGTCGACGATGTGCCGACGGCGCGCGACGATGCCGACAGCGTGACCGAGGACGGGCCGCTTGTGGCCGATGGCAATGTGCTGACGGGCAGCGGGGGTAGCGACACGAACGGCACCGACGGCGTGGCCGATACGCAGGGCGCCGACGGCGCGAGCGTGACGGCGCTGGCCGGCGGCACCGTGGGTGCGCCGCTCGTCAGCACTTATGGCACGCTGACGCTGAACGCCGACGGCAGCTATTCCTATATTCTCGATAACAGCAACACGGCGGTGCAAGGCCTGTCGGCCGGGCAGACGCTGACCGAAACCTTCACCTATACGATCGCCGATGGCGACGGCGACACATCGAGCGCGACGCTGACGATCACGATCAACGGCGCCGACGATGGCGTGACGATCACCGGCCTCGACGTCGCAGGCGGCGAGCTGACGCTCAACGAGGATGACCTGGCCGATGGATCGTCGCCCGACGCCGCGGCGCTGACCCAGCCGGGCAGCTTTTCGATTTCGACCCCCGACGGGCTTGGCAATGTGACGATCGGCTCCGCGCAGGTCGTGACGAACGGCGTCTTCACGCCGGGCCTCACGACGAGCAGCGCGCTCGGCACGGTGACGATCACCGGCTTCACGCCGGTCTTGGCCAGCGATGGTTCGGTGATCGGCGGCACCTTCACCTATGAATATGTGCTCGACGACAATACGCTGACCCACGCCAGCCCCGGCGAGGATAATGTCACCGACAGCTTCGCCGTCACCGTCACCGACAGCGACGGGTCGAGCGCCAACGCCAGCCTCGACATCACGGTCATCGACGATGTCCCGACCGCCGCGGCCGAGGCGAACCAGAATGTCGCCGAGGGCGCGACCGTCACCGGCACGCTCGATTTCGTCCAGGGCGCCGACGAGGCAAGCGTTACCGCGATCAACGGCACCGCGCTGGTCTTTGGCGTGGACGGCTTTTCGCAGGCGATCGACATCGGCGACGGCACGATCAAGGTCAAGGCCGACGGCAGTTACAGCTTTACCGCCGATGCCTCGGTCGCGGGCACGGGCAGCGCGTCGGCGACCTATACCGTGACCGATGGCGATGGCGACATATCGACCGCGCCGATCAGCTTCACGATCGTCGACGCCAATGCGCCCACGGCGGGCCAGACCGAGGCGTCGGTCGACGATGATGCGCTGTCCGGCGGCAATCCTGCCAGCATGACGGGCGACCTGCCCGATGCAAACAGCGACGGCGACAACAATCAGGCGACGTTCAGCGGCCTGCTCAACCTCGATTTCGGTGGCGACGGTGCGGGGTCGGTCAATTTTGCCGCGATGCACGGCATGTTCGTCACTATCGGCCAGGAATCGGTCCAGCTGACGTGGGATGGGGTCACCGACACGCTCACCGGCACCGGCCCGCGCGGCGCGCTCTTCACGCTCGAGCTGACTAATCCCGCGACCGGGGCCTATAAGGTGACGCTGCTCGACAATGTTCTGCACACGCCGGGCGGTGACGAGAATGACGCGACCGCCGTGCTGGGTTTCACCGTGATCGACAACGACGGGTCGACCGCGTCCGGCACGCTCCGCATTACCTTTGACGACGACGCGCCGACGGTGACTGCGAGCGGTACGCAGCCGGTGCTGACGGTCGATGAATCGGCGCTGGGCGTCGATGCGCAGGCCAGTTTTGCGTCGGTCTTTACGCCGGTATTCGGTGCCGACGGCGCGGCGCTCGCCAACGATACGACCTATACGCTCGGCATTGGCGCCGGCGCTACCGGCCTCATCGACAGCGCGACCAACGAGGCGGTCGTGCTTCAACTCAATGGCAACATTGTCGAAGGCCGCACAGCGACGTCCGATGAACTGGTCTTTACCGTGAGCGTCGCGGCGAACGGAACGGTGACGCTTGACCAGCTCCGCGCCGTCCTTCACACGCCCGACAGCGGCGTCGATCAGCCGACCGGCCTCGTCGCTGACAATCTGATCACGCTGACCGCCACCGTTACCGACGGCGACGGTGACAGCGCGACCGCGACCGCGAACATCGGCCAGAATCTGGTTTTCCGCGACGATGCGCCGGTCGCGAACGACGATGCCGCGGGGCTGACCGAGGGCGGGCCAAGCTCTGTTACCTTCAACGTCGATACCAATGACAATGCGGGTGCGGACGGCGTCGGCAGCCGCATCTTCACTAGCCTGACGGGAAGCTATGGCACGATCACGCTCAATGGCGACGGGACGCAGACCTATACGCTGACCCCGGCCGGTCAGGCGGCGATCGACGCGCTGGCGCCGGGGGCGACGCTGACCGATGTGTTCACCTATACGCTGACCGACAAGGACGGCGACAGCGATCCTGCGACTTTGACCATCACGCTCACCGGCACCGACGATGGCGTGACGATCACCAATCTGACGCCCGCGGCGCAGGGGGGCGACGTCACGGTGGATGAAGACGACCTGCCGAACGGATCGTCGCCCGATGCCGCGGCGCTGACCGCGACCGGCACCTTCAACATATCGGCGCCCGACGGCGTCGCGAACCTGTCGATCGGGGGTGTGCAGGTCGTCAACGCGGGTGTCTTCACCCCCGCGACCTTCACGACGCCCTTCGGTCATACGCTGGCGATCACGGCCTATGATCCGGTCACGGGGCTCGTCACCTACAGCTACACGCTGACCGGCGCCGAAGACCATGCGACGGCGATGGCGCAGAACAGCCTGTTCGAGAATTTCATTGTTTCGCTCACCGACACCGATGGCGACAACACGACGGGCACGCTCTCGGTCAATATCGTCGACGATGTCCCGGCGGCCGTGAACGACAGCGACAGCATTGCCGCCGGCCAATTCGGTCCCGCGACGGGGAATGTTATCACCGATGCGGCGCCGGGCGACGCGGGGGATGGCGACACCGGCGCCGATACGCGCGGCGCCGACGGCGCGGCGGTTTCGGCGATCGCCAGCGTCAACGTGCCGGCGAACGGCGACACGACGCCCGACGGTTCGGGCAATTTTCAGGTCAGCGGCCAATATGGCGTGCTGACGATCAACGCCGACGGTAGTTACAGCTATACGCGTAACGCGGGTACGGCGGGCGGCGTCAGCGACGCCTTTACCTACACACTCACCGACGGCGACGGCGACCCGGCGACCGCGACGCTCACGATCAGCATCGCCGACGCGATGCCGGTTACCGGCGCCAATCTGACGGCGCTGCTCGACGACGACGCGCTTCCCGGCGGGATCGCGGGCGGAACGGGCGACGATATCGACAGCCAGAACACGAGCGGAACGCTCGCGGGTTCGGGGGGCGACGGCGCGCTGACCTTTGCGTTCCAGACGACGGGCGCACCGGCGGGTTTCGCCTATGAACTGTCGGGCAGCAACCTGCTCGTAAAACAGGGCGCGACGACGGTGCTGACCGTCACGCTCAACCCTGCGAACGGCGCCTATAGCGTCACGCAGAACGCGCCGATCATCCATCAGGCGGGGCTGGACGAGAATAATCAGGCCTTCACGCTGACCTACAGGGTTACGGACGTGGACGGCGATACTGTGTCGGGAACGCTCGGCATCGACGTCGACGATGATACGCCGATGGTCAGCCTTGTCGCGACGAACGAAAACAGCACCGTCCTGACGACCCAGGATGCCGAGACGATCGGCGGGGCGACCGACACCGCGGTGTCGACCGCGAACTTCGGCGGCGTCTTTTCGCTGACCTCGGGCTATGGCGCCGACGGCGCGGGGACGACCGGGCTCAGCTATGCCTTGAGCCTGGTGGTCGCGAACGGCACCGATTCGATGCTCGACAGCAATGGTGCCTCGATCTTCCTCTACACGGGGGCCGGCGGCACGATCGTCGGTTCGACCTCTGCGACGCCGGGGGGCGTGAACGCGGGCAACACGATCTTCACGCTCGGCGTCAGCCCGGCAGGCGTGGTCACGTTGACCCAGTTCGCCGAAATCGACCATGCGCCGAACGGCGACACAGCGGCGCCCTACGACGATCAGTTCGCGACGCTGGCGAACGGTCTGGTTCGCCTGACCGGCACCGCGACTATCACGGATGCCGATAACGACACGCGCACGAGCACGGCGTTCATCGACCTGGGCGGCAATATCCGCTTCGCCGATGACGGCCCGTCGATCGCCGCGGGCGCGCCGCTGCCGACCCTGGCGGTCGACGAATCGAATCTGGGCGTCAATGCGGTCGGGGCCGCGGTCTTCACGACCAACTTCGGCGCCGACGGCCCCGGAACGGTCACCTATGCGCTTGGCATCAATGCGGGTTCGACGGGGCTCGTCGATACTGCGACCGGTCAACCCGTCGTGCTGACGCTTTCGGGGGGGCAGGTTGTCGCGACGGCGGGGGTCGGCGGCGCTACGGTTTTTACCGTCGCGGTGGATACCAACGGCAACATCACGCTCGACCAGATCCGTGCGATCGCGCACGACACCGACGGCGGGCCGGGCGCGGCGCACGACGATGGCAAGACGCTTGCCGCGGCGAATCTGATCACGCTCACCGGCACGATTACCGATGGCGACGGCGACAGCGCGCAGGCGACGATCAACCTTGGCCAGCGGCTGACCTTCAAGGATGACGGCCCGACAGTGACCGCCGATTCGGGAACGACGACCGAAGCGACGCTCGACTTCAACATCGCCTTTGTCCTCGACTTTTCGGGCAGCATCAGCACGTCGGAGCTGAACACGATGCTGAACGCGGTCCGCGACGCCGGGCTGGCGCTGTTCGGCAGCTCGAGCGGGGACGTCTCTGTGCGGCTCGTCGGCTTTGCATCGGGCGCCGATAGCTGGGGGCCATTCACTGACCCAGTCAGCTTCGTTCAGCAGCTCGACGCGCTCAATCCGTCGCAGGGCGGCACCCGCCCCTTCAACTCGAACACCAATTTTTCTGCTGGTATCAACGAGTTGATGAGCGTCTATACGCCCGATCCGACGGCGAACAATCAGGTGTTCTTCCTGAGCGACGGCAACCCAAACGAAGGTACGGGCTCGGGCAACGCGCTCAATTCGACGACGGCGGCCGCGTGGAACAGCTTTGTCAACGACAATGACGTCAATGTCACGGCGATCGGTGTCGGCAACGGCATCAGCGACGGTCCGCTGGAGGACGTCGACGTCGACGGCGAGGGCGAAGTGCTGCGCGCCGACGACTTTGACGATCTGGTGCAGACGCTGCTCGATGCGGTGGTGGCGCTGCCCGTCAGCGGCGATCTCGATGCCAACGACAATTTCGGCGCCGACGGCGGCCGCATCCTGTCGATCACCGTCAGCGGCACGACCTACACCTGGGATGGCAACAATACGATCACACGTACCGGAACATTGACGGGCAATGTCGCGGGCAACAGCATCGCGGCGACGACGCCCCAAGGCGCGGCGCTGACGCTCAACTTCGCGACGGGCATCTGGTCCTATGCGCCGCCCGAAAATCCGACCGTCGGGTCGGAGGTGTTCAACTATAGCGTTGTCGATGGGGACGGCGATACCGCGGCATCGACGCTGACCGTCACCGTTGTCGAAGGCGGTGGTCCAGGCGGAGGCAACATCGCCAACGCCGACATCGTCATCACCAACGCCAGTGGCGCGGGCGCGACGATCCAAATTGCAGAAGCGGCGCTGCTTGCCAATGACCAGCCGCTCGCGACGGTCACCGGGGTGGCTACCAATGTCAACGATGCGTCGGGCGTGACCCGCGGCGGCGGCAATTTTACATTCACCGACAATGACATCGACGGCGGCAGCTTCTTCTACTCGACCTCGCCCGCCGACACGGCCAAGGTGACGGTCAACCGCGCGCAGGCGGGCAACAGCACGCTGAACGGCACGAGCGCCCGCGAGATTTTGATCGGCCGCGATGCCGCCGCCGACACGATCAACGGCCGCGACGGTAACGACCATCTTTACGGGCTCGGCGGTGCGGACATTCTGAGCGGCGGCGCCGGCGACGATGTGCTCGATGGCGGGGCCGGAAACGATATACTGAAGGGCGGTACCGGAAACGACCGGCTGACCGGCGGGGCAGGCGACGACCAGTTCCGCTTTGCAAGCGACAGCGGTACCGACGTCGTCACCGACTATACCGACAATATCGACAAGATCGGTTTCTTTGACGCGAACAGCGGGACGGGCGCCGTAAACTTTGCTTCGACCGTCGGCAATGCGGCGGGAACGACGCTCAATGCTGCCGATTTCCAGTTGCGCGGAAGCATCGGGGCAATCAGCGGCTCGGACGACAATCATGTCGTCCGGATCACGAGCGCGCAGACCGAAAGCCAGATCGCGACCGGCACGGGGGCGAACAACTCACAGAACATCTATGTGCTCGTGTTCAACTCGACGAGCGGCAAGGGCGAAATCTGGTTCGATACCGATTGGGATAATGCGGCGAACCGCGTGAAGATCGCGACGCTCGATAATATCACGTCGCTTGCGCAGCTCGACCAGATCACCAACACCGACATCATCGCCTATAATAATGGCGCGGACCCGATCATCCTCGATCTCGACGGCGACGGCTATCGTTTCGGTTCGACCGCGACCTTTGATATCGATGCCGACGGCGCCGCCGACCGCGTGACATGGAATTCCTCGGCCGATGGCATGCTGGCGATCGATCTTAACGGCAATGGCCGGATCGACGACGGCTCCGAACTGTTCACACCGGACTTTGCCGGCGGCGGTTTTGCGAGCGGAGTCGATGCGCTCGCCTCGCTCGACAGCAATGGCGACGGCGTGATCGACGCCAGCGATCCCGCCTATGCGGATCTGCTGATCTGGCGCGACGCCAACGCCGACGGGGTGAGCGATGCCGGCGAACTGGCCCGGCTTGCCGATCTCGGAATTACTTCGGTCGCGGCAACCGCAGTTGCCGTCGACGAGGCAATCGACGGCCAGACGGTCACGGCGCGCGGGGGCTTCATCCGCGCCGATGGGACGACGGGCGGCTATGTCGAAGTCAATCTCGACACGCGCTTCGGAACGCGTGCGGCGGCGCGCGAAGCAGAGGATGCGCAGCGCGCGCAGGGAAATCAGGCGCTGACGAGCACGCTCGTCGCCGCATCGCTGGTCGCAGCGAGCGATGTGCAACAGCCCGTGGTTTCGGATCATTCGCACCTATCGGTGGACGATCTGGTAAGCAACCAGACCCTTGCCGCCGAAATCGCCGCAGCAAGCGCCGAAACGATGGAAATCGTCGCGGCTGGCTTTGCGCCTGATGCAGACACCGCAACGGAGGCAGGGTCGGCAAGCGAAAGCCCGAGCGCTTCGTATGACGAGGCGGCGTCCGCCTCGCTCGCTGCGCCGACGGAAATCGAGGAGGGCAGCGATTCGCCGAGCGATGGCGATGCAGGGGATAGCGATGCGCTGTTCGACGTTGCGGACGGTCACGGGCCCGGCGTCGGCACGATGGACGGCCTGCTGGCGCTCGCTGCGGTGCCCGTTCCGGCGCCCGCGGCGGCAGCGGGCGACCCCGCCGCCACGGCGGTTCTTGCCGAGGTGCTGGACGCGGGCAATGCGATCGACCGGCTGATCGACGCCGTTGCGGGTCCGGCTCCGGTCGAAATGGCCCACGCCGAAAACCCCGCATTCGATCTGGCGGCCTTGCTCGATCAGAATGTGACGCCCGAAGCGGCGGCGGTCATGCCGCCTTCGGTCGAGCTCGACCTGCATCAGATGGCAACGGCGTGACCCGCCTGTTTCTGGAACAACGATAAAAGTGGAGGGCAATAGCAACATGGCACATCATAGAGGAAAATGGGTGGCGGGCGCGGTTGCCGCGCTGGCGCTTGCCCAGCCTGGCAGCGCGCTGGCGCAGGCCTTGGCGGACCTTCCGACCGGCGAACTTCGGGGCGAGGTCCAGCGCCGCTACGATGCGGCGCTTGCGATGACGGCCGATCGCGCGGTGGTTGCCGCGGACAGCAATGCCTATGCCTGGGCGTCGGAGGCCAAGGTTCAGTGCGGCATCGCGATGGGTTTTCTGAAATCGAACACGCGCGACGCCGAAAGCCTGCGCCGCTGCGACTTTGCCTATGGCATGATGACGCGCCAGCCCGCGCCGCCGGCCGAAATGCCGCTGGTTCCGCCGCCGCCGCCGAGCACCGAAAACTGCCCGCCGGACGTCGCGTCGACTTTCTATTTCGACTGGGATTCGACCCTTGCCCCCGCCGATGCGGGGCAGTCGGTCGCTTTCATGGCCGAAAATCGCGAACGCTGCGGCTGGCGCAGCTTCACCGTCGTCGGGCACACCGACCGGTCGGGCCCCGACAGCTATAACGAAGGGCTGGCGCTGCGCCGCGCGCAGGTGATCGCCGACATGATGAGCGGCGCGGGCATCCCTGCGGGCGCGATCGCCGTATCGGGCATGGGCGAACGCCAGCCGCGCGTCCAGACGCTCGATGGCGAACGGACGCCGGAGAATCGCCGTGTCGAAGTCGAAGTGAACGGGATGGGGGGACAGTGATGAAACCGCAACATAAGCTCGCCGGCTTTGCGTCGGCCTTCGCCCTTTCGCTGTTCGCGCTGCCCGCCCTCGCGGAGCCGACGACGATGCAGAATGTCATGGCGGTCGCGATCGATTCAAATCCGCAGATCCATCAGGCGGAAATGAACAAGCAGGCGATCGAGTTCGAGCTCGAGCAGGCGAAGGGGCTTTACCTGCCGCGCGTGACGCTCGAATTGTCGGCGGGGGTTCGCCGCCTCGAAAATTCGACGCGCCGCGCGCTCGGCATCGCCAATGACGAGCTGTATCCGCTCGAGGCGGGCATCCGCGCCGAGCAGACGCTGATCGACTTCGGCCGCCGCCGGGGCGAGAAGCTTCGCCAGGCGGCGCGTGTCGATGGCGCTGCGCTGCGCGTGCTCGAACGATCGGAGTTCATCGCGCTCCAGACCGCGCGCCAATATCTCGACGTGCTGTTGCAGCAGCGCGTCGTGGCGGCGGCCGAGGACAATATGAGCTTTCACAACAGCCTGGTTTCCGACCTGTCGAGCGGGGTGACGGCGGGTTCGATCAGCGTCGCCGATCTGCAACAGGCCCAGGAGCGCGCCAAGGCAGCGAGCGTCCGCGTCAGCGAGGCAAAGGAAGCCTTGCAGAATGCCAAGATCGAACTGCTCGCGCTGAGCGGGCTGCAGGTCGACGAAGTTCAGATGCCCCCGGCGATGGTCGAAAAGCTGCCCGTCAGCCTCAGCGAAGCGGTCGGCATGACCCGTGCGCGGCACCCCAAGGTGCTGGAAGCGCAGGCCGACGTCGATGCCGCCAATGCCGAGGCCAAGAAGGCGAAGGGCGATTTCTTCCCGACGATCGACCTCGAACTGTCGGGGCGCATCGGCGACGACATCGATGCCTTCCGCGGCGAAACGAACGACCTGCTTGGCCGCGTCGTGATGCGCTGGGACATTTTCGACGGCGGAATCAACCGCGCGAAATATCAGGAGATGGTCCGCCGCGCGAGCGAGAGCCGCTTCCGCCTCCACGAAGCCGAGCGCAACGCCGAAGC
>JBGTUD010000036.1:0-16409 GCA_041939405.1 Sphingopyxis sp.
CGGATGCCGCCGGTGCAGAACATCGCGATGCGCTTGCCCGCGAACCGTTCCGCATTCGCGCGCCACCAGTCCGGAAAGTCGCCAAAGCTTTTGGTTTCGGGGTCGACCGCGCCGGCAAAGCTGCCATAGCCGACCTCGAAGCTGTTGCGCGTGTCGATGAGCACCGTGTCCGGATCGTCGACGAGCGCGTTCCATTCGGCAGGGTCGACATAGGGGGCGGCGTCGCGCGCCGGATCGAGCCCCGGCACCTTCATCGTCACGATTTCCTTCTTGATCCGCACTTTCAGCCGCTGGAACGGCATGACGGCAGCGGTCGAAAATTTGACGTCGAGCGCGGCGCAATCGGGTAGCGCGCGAATATGATCAAGAACGGCGGAAATGCCCGCTTCGGTTCCCGCGATCGTGCCGTTGATCCCTTCGCGCGCGAGCAGCAACGTGCCCTTGATACCCTCCGCCGTGCAGCGGTCGAGCAGCGGCTGGCGCAGCGCGGCGGGGTTGTCGAAGGCGGCAAAGCGATAAAGGGCGGCGACGGTGACGGTCATCGGGCGGCCCCATAGCCGGTCGCTCAGAGATTGTCGAAGGCCGGCGAAACTTTCAACTCGACATCCCGGCGAAGGCCGGGATGTCGACGTCGCGTTTTAACGACCCGATGAGATCCCGGCCTTCGCCGGGATGACGGTGTGGGTTTAAGTTTGGCCTAGGGTCAGGACCCTAGCGAAAGGGGTCGCCGCGCGCGGTCGCATAATGCGCCATCGCCATCGTCGTCCATTGCGCGTTGACGCGGATGCAACTGGGAAAGACGCTGGCGTCGGTGACGAGCACATTGGTGGTGCCGTGGACGCGGCAGTCCAAATCGACGATGCCGTGCTGCGGGTCTTCGTTCATCGCATTGCCGCCGTGCGGGTGGCTGCTCGACAGGGTGACATCGTCCTGTTCGCGGATCGCGCGCCTGAAAAAATCGTCGATGTCCATATCGGGCGTCACCGTCTGCCCCTTGGCGAGCGCGGGATAGCATTCGATCGCCCCCGCGGCGAAATGCACCTTGGTCAGCGTCGCCATCGCGCGGCGGAGCAGCGGCAGGTCGTCGGTCGTATCGAGGCGGAACTTGAGCTTGCCGTCCTTGATCTGTCCGCGCCGGTCGGCGGGGAAGAGGATGCCCGCCGAATGGACGCGGCCATAATTTTTCATGCGCGCGGCGTGCTCCGCAAACCAGCCGGGCATCAGCGACGCCATCGACATCGGCGGTTGGAAATGGCTTTCGAGCAGGAAGTCGCCGCAATCGACATAGCTCGACATCTGGTCCTCGTCCCACGCGTCGCCGCCCATATCCTCGGGCATCAGCGCGACGACGGGAGAGGCGACGTTCAGCGACACCTGATAGCCAGTGCCGTCGATGTCGCTGCGGCCCAGCAGTTTCGACGAGGCTATCGTGCCCGCCGCGACGACGACGCCGACGCGCGCGCGGACAAGGCGGTTCGATCCGTCGGGGAGGACCAGTTTCACAGCTTCGGCCTCGCGCCGTCCGTCGATCGCGGTCTGCCACAGGATTTCCTTGACCTTGGTGTCCGGCAGGATGCGCGCGCCATGGTCGCGGCATGCGCGGGGCAAATAGGCCTGCGCAACGCCCATGCGGCGGCCATAGGCGCAGCCCGAATTGCAATAGCCGCAATAGGCGCAGGCGTTGGGCGTGTTCGGCGGGCCGAAATTCTTGTCGAACCAGTCGGCGACCGCGCGCGCGTCCCTGGGGTCGGCCGAGGCGGCGGCATAGGCGTGCCAGCCGTTCATCAGATGCGGGCCGTTGTGGCGGCCGCTGCGCGGTTCGATACGGGCGATGCCCAGCATCGCCTGCACCGCGTCATAGCTTGCATGAAAGGCCGCGCGGTCGATGGGCGCGCCGATGCTCGCCCATTTGGCGAGCACGTCTTGCGCGTCGGGATGCGTGCGGCCCGGTTCGTTGACGCGCAGGCAGATGCCGTTGTTGATCGTCGACGACCCGCCGACGCAGCGGCCCTGAAACACCACGAAATCGCGGTTGGTCGTCGTCTGGACCGCGCCATGCTTGTAAAGATTGGCGATCATGTCGAGTTCGTGATGGGTGATCGCATGGCTGGGGTAGAAAGGTCCCGCCTCCACGATCAAGACCTTATAACCCTGCGCGGCGATATTATAGGCCGCGACTGCGCCCCCGGCACCCGATCCGACGACGATCACGTCATATTCGTCCGCGACGCTGTCGGCGTTCAGGATATGCGCGGGGTCGATCTCGCGGCCCGTAACGGGCGCGATCGGGACGTCGCCCGGCCCGCGCGTGCGGAATTTGGGGAGGGCAAAGCCGATCTGGCGGTGAACCGGGTTCGCGACATTGGCATCCTGATCTCCGGGCAGCCAGTGGCCGTAATAGCAGGCGTAAACGATCCCGCGCAGCCGCCCCATATCCTGAAACAGGTCGATGCGACTGTCGCGCAGCCGGTCGGCGATCCGGTCGACACGCGTGGCGACATCCGCCTCGGCGAACAGCGGGCCGAGCGCGATTTCGGTCGCGATCAGCGAGGTGCGCATCTCCTCCAACTTGGTACCGCCAACCTTGCCGAACAGCTCGGCGATATTCGCGACGACCTGATCGGGTGTGATCGCCATTGGAGCGCCATCGAAAAGGGCCTCGGTCAAGGCCTTCAGAAATTTGAGCTGCCCGAAACCGAACGGTGCCGTCATCGCCATTGCCCCCCCTTTGCCGCTGCCCTTATCGCGGTTCAGCGTAATCCGATTGTATCGGATCGCCAATAAGGCGAGGGGTCAGCGGACTGCGATCGTCAGATGCGCGATGGAGGGCGCGCCGCTGAGCTGCTCGCGGAGCTTGGCGACCGATGTTCCGCCCGTCACCTCGACGATTGCCGCGCGCGCTTCGGGGCCGACGCGCCAGACGTGAAGGTCCGTCACTTCGGCGCCCGCCGCCTCGACCCGTGCGCGGATCGCCGCGGCGACGCTCGCGTCGTGTGTGTCGAGCAGAATCGCAGCGGTGTCGTGCATCAGGCTCCACGACCAGCGCGCGATCACGATCGCGCCGACGATGCCCATCGCGGGGTCCATCCAGTGAAGCCCGAGATAGCGTCCCCCGAGCAGCGCCGCGATCGCGAACAAGGAAGTCAGCGCATCGGCGAGGACGTGAAAATAGGCCGAGCGAAGATTGTTATCGTGGCCGTGATGATCGTGATCATGGCCGTGGTCGTACCCATGGCCATGATGATGGTGGTGATGTCCACCCATCAGGAGCAGCGCGCTCACGATATTCACCGCGAGCCCGATTATCGCGACGAGCGTGGCGCTCGCAAAATCGACGCGCACCGGGGCGATCAGCCGCGACGTCGATTCGACCGCGATGCCGATTGCAAAGACACCGAGGATCAGCGCCGAGGCGAATCCGGCAAGGTCGCCGACCTTGCCGGTGCCGAAGCTGAAGCGCGGGTCGTGCCGATGCTTTTTGGCATAGCGATAGGCGATCGCCGCGAGCCCGAGCGCGCCGGCGTGGGTCGCCATGTGAAAGCCGTCGGCCAGCAGCGCCATCGATCCCGTCCAATAGCCGGCAGCGATCTCGCCGACCATCATCACCGCTGTGAGCGCGACCACCCACAGGGTGCGCTGTGCATTCTCGTCGTGCGCCGAACCCAGGAAATCGTGGAGATGCCGGGTGGAGGCGGAGTCGGACATCGGACGACCTATTTCGCGTAACTGCGGATCACCGCGAGCAAATCCTCGGCACCCTTGGCGCGCGCGTCGTCGTTGAGCCCCGGCAGCGCGACATGATCTTTCAGATGTTCGGCGATCACCTCCGCGAGCAGCCCGTTCATCGCGCCGCGCACCGCGGCGACGCGGTGCAATACCGTCGCGCAGGGGGCATCGGCGACGAGCGCCTTTTCGACCGCGGCCACCTGACCTGCGATGCGGCGAACGCGTGCGACGAGATCAGAGCGGGCGGCAAGGTGCGACATAATATACCCCCCTATTCTATATGGATAGGGCGGGCAAGTCACCTTGGCATTGCCGGCGCGGCCCTTGACTCCGCGCCGACTTGCGGGCTGGTTGCCGCGAGCAGCAATGAGGATAGGCAATGGCCGCGGAAACAGCACATCAGGCCGCCGAGGCGGCGGCGCATGGGTTCGACCTGGTCCCGATCGTCATCCTGCTTGGCGCTGCGGTGATTTCGGTTCCGCTGTTCAAGCGGCTGGGGCTGGGGTCGGTGCTCGGTTATCTGGCTGCGGGGCTGGCAATCGGACCGTTCGGCGCTGGGCTCTTTTCCGACGCGCAGACGATCCTCCACGTCGCCGAACTGGGCGTCGTCATGTTCCTGTTCGTGATCGGGCTGGAGATGCAGCCATCGCGGTTATGGGCGATGCGCGGCGAAATTTTCGGGCTCGGGCTGGTGCAGGTCGGGCTCGCGATCGCGCTGCTCGTGTGGGTCGGGATCGCGCTTGGTTATCCGGCCGCGGCGAGCTTTGTCGCGGGGACGGGCTTCGTCCTCACCTCAACCGCGATCGTGATGCAGATGCTGGAGGAACGGCGCGCATTGGGGATGCCCAAAGGGCGGCGGATCATCGCGGTCCTGCTGCTCGAGGATCTGGCGATCGTGCCGCTGCTCGCGCTCACCGCCTTTCTCGCGCCGGGGGGCGAAGCCGTGTCGACGACCGACCGGCTGGTTGCGGTTGCGATCGGGCTTGCGGCGATTGCCGGGTTGATCCTGGCCGGCCGCTATCTGCTCGATCCGATGTTCCGCCTGCTTGGCCGCGCCAAGGCGCGCGAAGTGATGACTGCGGCGGCGCTGCTCGTCGTGCTCGGTGCCGCGCTTGCGATGCAACTGGCAGGGCTGTCGATGGCGATGGGCGCGTTCCTGGCGGGCGTTCTCCTCTCCGAATCCTCGTTCCGTCACCAGCTCGAAGCCGATGTCGAGCCGTTTCGCGGTATCCTGCTCGGTCTCTTTTTTCTGGGCGTGGGAATGGCGCTCGACCTTGATATTGTCGCGGCGAATGCCGGACTGATCGCGGTTTCGGTCGCCGCCTATATGCTTCTCAAAATGGCGGTCATCTACGGCGCCGCGCGCCTGTTCAAAAGCAGCCATGCCGAAGGGGTCGAGCGCGCGGTGCTGATGGCGCAGGGCGGCGAATTCGCCTTTGTGCTCTATGCCGCGGCGGCAGGCGTCGGGATCATCGACGCGACAAGCAATGCGATCCTGACAGCGATCATCATCGTGTCGATGGTGCTGACGCCCGTGATGATCATCCTGCGCGACCGCCTGATGCCGCGCGAAAGCGATTCGACCGACGACCTCGATGTCGCCGACAATCTGAGCGCGCATGTCCTGATGATCGGCTTTGGCCGCTTCGGCCAGATCGTCAGCCAGCCGCTGTTCGCCAATGGCTGTTCGATCTCGCTGATCGATACCGATACGGTCGCGATCCGCGAATCCAAGGGATTCGGGTTCAAAGTCTATTATGGCGACGGAACGCGGCTCGACATTCTGCACGCCGCGGGCGCGCACAAGGCGCGGCTGGTCATCGTCGCCACCGACGACCGCGAAACGACACTGAAGATCGTCGAACTGCTGAAGGGCGAATTTGCGCATACGCCGGTGCTGGCGCGCGCCTTCGACCGCGAACATGCCGCCGAGTTGATCCGCGCGGGCGCCGATTTCCAGATTCGCGAAACCTTCGAATCGGCGCTGACCATGGCCGAAGAGGCACTGCGCATGCTGGAGGTCGATGCCACGGCAATCGCCGACATCATGGCCGAAGCCCGCCGCCGCGACGACGAAAGATTTGCAATCGAACTGGTCGAGGACGTCTATGCGAGCCGACACCTTATCCAGGGCCATGTCCCGGTCGAAGAGCGCGACCGCTTCGTCGTCCGGCCCGATCCGAAATGATCCGAAGACAGGACGACCCCTTTATCCCCCGCCCGCCGCACTTGGCGACTGCGGCGGGGGATGAGGTTGGTTGTGCACGAAGGGAACATTAAGGGAACAAATGATGTTCGTCAACCCCTCACGGCGGCTTTCCGAGTGATGGACCAGCAGTTGACGTAAACGTCAATCGGCGCCAAGGCTGAGAATGCTAAGGAAAGGGGGGTGCATGGCCGAGCAACCGAAATTTGATCTGACGGGGCGCGTCGCGCTGGTGACGGGGGCCTCGTCGGGGCTGGGTGCAGGGTTTGCCAAGGCGCTTGCCGCCGCGGGGGCCAAGGTCGTGCTCGCCGCGCGCCGCGCCGACAAGCTCGCCGAACAGGTCGCCGCGATCGAGGCCGCGGGCGGGCAGGCGATCGCGGTCAGCATGGACGTCACCGACGAAGTGTCGACCAAGGCGGCCTATGACGCGGCCGAGGCCGCCTTCGGCACTGTCGATACCATTGTTGCCAATGCCGGAGTCGCAACCGAAAAGATGGCGATGGGGCTGTCGGTCGACGAGGTCGATTTCCTGCTAGCCGCCAATGTCCGCGGCGTCTTTTTGACCGCGACCGAGGGCGCGAAGCGGCTCGACAAGGCGGGCAGCCGCGAAAAGCAGCACGGCCGTATCGTCCTCATCGGATCGATCACCGCCGAGAAGGTCTTTCCCGCAACCTCGGTTTATGGCGCGACCAAGGCGGCAGTTCGCCACCTCGGCAAAGCGCTGGCGCGCGAGTGGGCGCGGCGCGGGATCAGCGTCAACGTGATCCAGCCGGGCTATTTCGAATCCGAAATGACCGCCGAACTCTTTGATGGCGAGGTCGGCGCCGCGATGATCAAGGCGTTTCCGCGCCAGCGGATGCGCCCGCCGAGCGATCTTCACGCGCCCTTGCTGATGCTGTGTTCGGATGCTGCGCTCGGTATCACGGGCAGCGTGATCACCGTCGACGACGGCCAGACGCTGTGAGCGTGCTGCGGGTCGAAGCGCGCGGCGCGGTCGAGATCGCGACGCTCGACCGGCCGGAGCGGCTGAACGCGCTGAACGAGGAACTGGTCGACGCGCTCAACGATTATTTCGGCGGGCTTGCGGAGCGGCCCGACGTCCGCGTCGTGATCCTGCGCGGGGCGGGGCGCGGCTTTTGCGCGGGGCTCGACATTCAGGAGGATCGCACGAGCGACGAAACGCCCGTTCTCAGCACGCTGCGCACGCAGACCCGTATCGGCAATATCTATCGCAAGATGCGCGCCTGTCCGCAGCCGATCGTCGCGCTCGCCCATGGCGCGGCGGCGGGCGGTGGGCTGTCGCTCCTGCTCGCGTCGGATGTGCGTTATGCTTCGCCCTCCTTTCGCTGCAATGCGGCCTATATCCGCATCGGCCTTGGCGGCTGCGACATGGCGTCGAGCTATTTTCTGCCGCGGCTGGTGGGCGCCAGCCTTGCGTCCGAAATGATCCTGACCGGCCGCTTCATCGACGCAGAGCGTGCGTTGTCGGCGGGGCTGATCAGCGAGATCGTTGCCGAAGAGGTGCTGCTCGACCGCGGCCTTGCGCTCGCCGACGAGATGCTCGCGACGAGCCCCCACGGCCTCCGCCTCTCGAAACAGGCGCTGAACCTGAACATCGACGCGCAGAGCCTCGATGCCGCGATGGCGATCGAGGATCGGCAGCAGGTGATCCTGTCGGCGACCGAAGATCATAAGGAGGCGCTGGCCGCCTTCCTCGAAAAGCGTACGCCCGATTATCGCGAGCGATAAAGGATCGGGCCGGTACGTCGCTCCGCATTGACTCGCCGAGATATTGGCATAGTAAGTGCCATATCCCGTGGGGGTGGGAGTGATGGCAGTGCGCTGGAGGACCACTAGGCCGGGTCGCATGAGCGAGTCCCGGCGTGCTGCCATCATCGCAGCCGGCATGGCTTTTGCTATCTGCTTCGCGGCGATCATGCCCGCTGAGGCGCAGGGCGCGAAACCGCCGGCCGGCCAACCCAATATCGTGATCCTGCTTGCCGACGACTGGGGTTTTTCGGACGTCGGCGCCTTTGGTTCCGAAATCGCGACCCCGCATATCGACGCGCTGGCCAAAGCCGGGATGCGCTTTTCGAACTTTCACGTCGCGGGTTCCTGTTCGCCGACGCGCGCGATGCTGATGACGGGGGTGACGAACCATCGCGCGGGACTCGGCAATATGCCCGAGACGATTCCCGACGAACATCGCGGCAAGCCCGGATATGACACGGTGATGAACCACCGCGTCGTGACGATCGCGGAGCTTTTGAAGGCGGCGGGATACCGCACCTATCTGACCGGCAAATGGCATCTGGGCAGCGACGCCACGCGCCTTCCCCATGTGCGTGGTTTCGACCGGGCGTTCAGCCTCGCCGACGCGGGCGCCGACAATTTCGATCAGCGCCCGATCGAGGGCCTGTACGACAAGGCGAACTGGACCGAGAACGGCAAACCCGCGATCCTGCCCAAGGATTATTATTCGTCACGCTTCGTCGTCGAACGCATGATCGACTATATCGAGGACGGCCGGGCGAGCGGCAAACCCTTCCTCGCCTCGATCAACTTCCTGGCCAACCATATCCCGATACAGGCGCCCGACAGCGACATTGCGCGCTATGCGGCGATGTACGAGGATGGATGGACCGCGCTACGGCAGGCGCGGGCGCGGCGCGCGGCGGCGCTCGGTATCGTGCCCGCAGGCGTACCAATAGTGACGATGCCGACGACGCGCGACTGGCAAAAGCTGGACGCTGACGAACGCGCGGCGGCGGTGCGCGTGATGCAGGCCTATGCCGCGATGGCGACCGCGATGGATCGCGAAATCGGGCGGCTCGTTGCGCATTTGAAGGCCGCAGGCGATTATGACAACACGATCTTCGTCTTCCTGTCGGACAATGGCGCCGAGCCGACCAATCCCTTTGCCAGCCTGCGCAATCGGCTGTTTCTGGCGATGCAATATGACCTTGAAACCGCGAACATCGGCCGCCGGGGAAGCTTTTCCGCCATCGGGCCGGGCTGGGCGAGTGCGGCGGCATCGCCGCTCGCCGGCTACAAGTTCAGCGCGGCCGAAGGGGGACTGCGCGTTCCGCTGATCATTGCCTGGCCGGGGCGCGGCGCGATTCGCGCGGGCGGTATCCACGACGGGCTGGCGCATGTCACCGACCTGTTCCCGACGCTCGCCGAGCTGGCGGGGGTGCCGCTGCATCGGGGCGAGTGGCAAGGCCGGGCGGTCGAGCCCGTAACGGGGCGCAGCCTGGTCGCGATGCTGAAGGGCGCGCAGGGCAGCGTCCATGGCGATGCGCCGCTGGGTTACGAGTTGTCGGGCAATGCCGCGCTGTTCCGCGGCGATTACAAGCTGGTGCGCAACCTGCCGCCGACGGGCGACGGGCGCTGGCGGCTCTACGACCTTAAGACCGATCCCGGCGAAACGCGCGACCTCGCGGCGGCGATGCCCGATCGCTTTGCCGCGATGCTTGCGGACTATCGCGCCTATGCGAAGGCGAATGGCGTGCTCGACATGCCCGCGGGCTATAACGCCGACGAGCAGATCAACCGCTATGCCTTTGAACAGCAGGGTCGCGAACGGCTCCTTCGCCTTGGCCTGTGGACCGGCGGTATTTTTCTGGCGCTGGCGGCGCTGGTGTGGGGTCTGCGCCGTCGCCGCCGCAACGCCGCGGCGCGATAGCGTCAGCCCGCGTCGGGGATCGTCGCGAGAAGCGCCTCGACTATCTGCGCCAGAACCTCGCCTGCTTCCTCGGCCGACAGGCTCTGGTCGTGGCGCAATGTGCGCCAGCTGTGGAAGGACAGCGCGACGCACAGCGCTTCGACCGCAATGCGGTCGGCGAGCACATGGCCGGGAAGCAGCCGCAGGATGAGCTCGCGCTCGAGCATCACGACGCGGCTATATTGCCCCATCAGAAAGGGCGACTGATAGCGTTTGATATTCGCCGCAAGGCGAAAGGGCAGCGTCGTTTCAAAGACGCGGATGCGGCGGCGAACAAGCTCGCGGACATTGGCACGCCACGGCTGGTCGGGATAGGGGGCCATGACGATCGGCATCACGCGCTCGGTCACCGTCGCGGTGATCTCCGAATAGAGCGCGTCCATATCGTCGAAATGGCGAAACACCGTACGCAGGCCGATACCCGCTTCTTCGGCGACGCGCGCGGCGCTCGGCGCCAGGTCGCCTGCCACGATCAGTTCCATCATCGCCTCGACGATGCGCTTGTGGCTCGTCCGGCTGCGCGCGCGGCGGCCGTCGATAGCCTTGGCGCCGGCTTGCTGCGCGTCCGATTTCCTCACCCCTGTCGTCATCGCATCCTCGCTGGCCCAGCTTGGCGCCGCGGTCAAACAATCTTGCATTGCGGCCGATATAATGACACATATAATGCCAATAGTTTTCGGGCAAGCCGAAGCGGCGCGGGAGAGGGACGGATATGGCAAAGCGCTGGGCGATATTGGGCATCGCGGCGCTCGTCGCGGTCGGCGGCTATTGGGCCTATGACGAAAATAAATACCGGATCCCCGGGATCGTGCAGGACTGGCAGGACCCTGTGCAACCGAACCGTGAAATTGCATGGCAACCGGGACCGGCGGAGGCACCGGCGGGTCAGCGTCCGCCGAACGTCATCCTGATCGTCGCCGACGATCTGGGGTATAATGACATCAGCCTGAACGGCGGCGGCGTCGCGGGCGGGATCGTCAAGACGCCGAACATCGACACGCTGGCGCGCGAGGGGGTGAATTTCACCACGGCCTATGCGGCCAATGCGACCTGTTCGCCCTCGCGCGCGGCGATGATGACGGGGCGCTATCCGACGCGTTTCGGTTTCGAATTTACCGCGGTGCCGATCGAGTTTGCCGAAAATATGGCCCATGGCGAAGGGGTCGGGCCGCACCGCGCGATCTTTCACGACGAACTGGTGACGCCGGACATTCCGCCCTATCCCGAAATGGGCGTGCCTGCGGGCGAAGTGACGATTGCCGAGGCGGTGAAGGCGGCGGGCTATCACACGATCCACATCGGCAAATGGCATCTGGGCGAGGCCCCCGAGTTGCAGCCCCAGGCGCAGGGTTTCGACGAAAGTTTGGCGCTGCTGGCCGGCGCGGCGATGTTTCTGCCCGAAGATGATCCCGAAAGCGTCAACGCCAAGCTGCCGTGGGATCCGATCGACCGCTTCATTTGGGCGAACCTCCGCCACGCCGTCACCTTCAACGGCAGTCGGCGGTTCGCGCCCAAGGGACATATGACCGACTATTTCGCCGACGAGGCGATCAAGGCGATCGAGGCGAACCGCAACCGTCCCTTTTTCATGTACCTCGCCTTCAACGCGCCGCACACGCCGCTGCAGGCGACGCGCGCCGATTATGACCGGCTGGTCGCCATCAAGGATCATAAGACCCGCGTTTACGGCGCGATGATCGCGCAGATGGACCGGCGGATCGGCGACGTGATGGCCAAGCTGAAAGCGGCGGGAATCGACGACAATACGCTCGTCATCTTCACCAGCGACAATGGCGGCGCGTGGTACAATGGTATGCCACAGATCAATGCGCCCTTCCGCGGTTGGAAAGCGACCTTTTTCGAAGGCGGCATCCGCGCGCCGCTGTTCATGCGCTGGCCGGCGCGCATCGCGCCCGGCACCCGGCGCGCCGATGTGACCGGCCATCTGGATATTTTCGCGACGATCGCGGCGGCAGCGGGGGCGGCACTGCCCGCCGACCGGACGATCGACAGCGAGGATATATTGGCCGGCCCCGCCAAACGTCCGGCGATGTTCTGGCGATCGGGCGACTATCGCGCGGTGCGCGCGGGCGACTGGAAATTGCAGGTGACGAAACGGCCCGCCAAGGCGCGGCTCTATAATCTGGCCGTCGATCCGACCGAGCGCAGCGATCTGGCCGCGCGCGAGCCGGAGCGTGTTGCCGCGCTGCGCGCGATGATCGACGCGCAGAACAAGGACATGGCGGCGCCGATCTGGCCGGGGCTGGTCGAGGGGCCGGTGCGTATCGATGTCCCGCTTGATGCGCCCTGGCAGGACGGCCAGGACTATATCTATTGGACGAATTGAACCGCGAACGCGCACACGCGGTCACGAGGTAATTGGCGCCGCCGCATCCTTGTGGCAAGCGGACGCTTCATTCGATCCTTTTGGGGGAATAATGCGCGCCCTGCTATTCTCGCTCGCCCTGTTGATGTCGCCTGCTTCCGCCGCGGCGAAGGAGCGTGTCGTCGACACGCATGTCCATCTGTGGAACGGCGAGGCGTCGCTGTCCGAATATCGCGCCGGGTTGAAGGCCGCAGGGCTGTCGGTCGAGCGCTTCGGCGCCATGTGGTTCGGCGGCCCCAATCAGGCCCGCGCGGGCAACCCCGCCGACATCGTCAGGCGCAACGACGCGCTGATCGCGCTGGCTGAAAAAAATCCGGACATGGTCCCGATCGCGACCGTCCACCCCTATGACGGCGACGCCGCGCTCGCCGAGGTAACGCGCGTTGCAGCGCGCGGGGTCCGGCTGCTCAAGATCCATCCGCATACGCAGGGCTTCGACGCTGCCGATCCGCGCGTGCTGGCGCTCGTCAAACATGCCGGCGTGGCGGGCATGACCGTGCTGCTGGACAACGCCAGCATCGTGCCCGCCGACAATGAAAAGCTGTTCAACCTGGCGCTCGCGGCGCCGAAGACCAGGTTCATCTTTGCGCATATGGGCGGGCTCGGTTTCCGCTTCTGGAACATATTGGCGCTCGCGCGCACGGCCGACGGGCTGTTCGCCGACAATATCTATTTCGACATTTCGGCAAGCGTTATCCTGGCCGCCGATTCGCCGATCGAGGCCGAATATGTCTGGACGATCCGCAACGTCGGCATCGACCAGGTGCTGATCGCGTCGGACCACCCGCAGATTTCGCTGGCAAAGACGCTCGAGGCTTTCGACAAGCTGGACCTCACCGAAGCCGAGCGCGCGAAAATCCTCTCGGGCAACGCCAAGCGGCTGCTGGGACTTTAGGGGAATATACCCCGCCCCCGACATCGAGACGTGGGAGAGCGGGCGACGGGGCGCGGGCGCTTAAGCAGGGCGAGGCTTACCCGGCGATGAACGGCCGCGCTTAACTCGCCCAGATCTTTGCATAGAGCATCGCCATTTCGTCGGTGTCGGGAATGCGCGGATTGTTCGCGGGCGACCCCGATGCCGCCGCCTGCGCGCACATCGTCGGCACAAGCGCCTCCCAACGTGCGGCGTCGATGCCCCATGCCGCGGGCCCCGGCACGTCGAGTTCGCGGTTGAGTGCCGCCAGCTCGTCGACCAGCCGCGCCACCGCCGCCTGATCGCCCTCGGCTTCGTCGGCGACGCCCATGGCGCGTGCGCAGTCGGCATAGCGGGGAAGCGCGGCGGGCGCCGACCAAGACGTGACCGCGGGCAGCAGCATCGCGTTCGACAGCCCGTGCGGCACATGAAAATGCGCACCGATCGGGCGGCTCATTCCGTGGACGAGCGCGACCGAGCTGTTCGAAAAGGCGATCCCCGCCTGCGTCGCGCCCAGCATCATCGCCTCGCGCGCCGCGGCGTCCATCGGGTCGGCACATACGCGGCGCAGATTGGGGGCGATCGCGCGCATCGCGAGCAAAGCCATGCCGTCGCTGAACGGATTGGCGCGGCGCGAGACATAGGCCTCGATCGCATGGGTAAGCGAATCGATGCCCGTATCGGCGGTAAGCCGCCTGGGCTTGGTAAAGGTCAGCTCATAGTCGACCAGCGCGGCGACCGGCAGATAGGCAAGGCCAGGGCAAAGCATTTTTTCGTCGGTCGCCTCGTCGGTGATGATCGTGAAGCGCGTCGCTTCCGATCCGGTGCCCGCGGTGGTCGGAATCGCAATCACCGGCAGGCCGGGGGCGTCCTGGACGTGCGGCGCCTTGTAATCGGCCATCGCGCCGCCGTGGAGAGCAAGGAGCGCGATTGCCTTGGCGCTGTCGATCGGGCTGCCGCCGCCGAAACCGACGACGCAATCATGCGCGCCCGCCTTCAGAAACGTGACCCCAGCGTCGATCGAGGCGATGGTGGGATCGGGGACGGTTTCCGCAAAGACGCGAGCGGCGATCCCTTCGCGTGCCAGTCCGCCGCTCAGTTCTTCGACGCGGCCGCTATTCAAGAGCCAGCCGTCGGTGACGATCAGCGGGCGCGACAGGCCAAGCGCGGTCAGCACCTCGGCCAGCTGGTTCGACGCCCCGGCGCCGATGCGCAGGATGCGGGGAAGGGCAATGCTGGCGACGCTCAACGGCGGATCTCCTGAATGGCGTGAAGGCCCTTGCACCCTAGGACGAGCGGCGCGGGGCAGAAAAGCCTATTGTGGCTTCCCGCCAGGTCCCGTGTGATCAAATGAGGTCGAGCGCGGTGGCGCGGCACGCCGCCATCGCCGGGCTGGAACAACCCATTGCGACGGTCGCGCGGCGGAGCCGCCGATCGACATCCTTCTCGGCAAGCGAGATTTTTTTAGCGATACCCGCGAGCGAACAGCCTGCCGCAAGAAAAGCCAATATGTCGCGGTCGGCGGGATCGAGGCACACCGGTTCGTTAACCGGCAGCATCAGGGTGCCCAGCCGGGCCAGATGATCGAGCAGCGCGGAGGACACGAGGCCGACGGCGGTGCGCGTCGCCAGGTCGGTGTCGACCGGCCCGGCCCAGGAGGTCAGCGCGCGCACCGACCCGTCGCTCAGCTGAATCGGCATGACGAAGCCGTCGGCGATCTGGAAATCACCCGCCTCGTCGAGAATGCGGCGCTGAAGCGGCGACAGGATGGCGCGCGGAATATCGCTCCAGAAAAAGCCGGTCGACGCCGCGGCTGTTGCGCGAACCAGATAGTCATGGTTGCGATACCCGTTCACTTCATTGTGGCGCAGCCAGCCGATCGCGGGTCGGCCGTCGGCGTCGCGGGTCACTTCCCATCCATTTACGCCGCGCCGCAGCGTGCCGGTCATGAAATGGGCGATGCCCAGCCCTTCGAGAAAGCGGGCGGCGATGTCGACCGCCGCCGCGGCTCCGCTGGCGCTGGCGATTGCCACCGCCGTTTCGAATGCGCTGAGCGCCAGCGACGCTGTCCCGGCCGCCGTCGCGGGGGCGATTTCGGGAGCGAAACCTGCCGCAAGCAGCATCGCGTTCCGATCGGTCGGCGCAAGCGCAAGCGCATTCGACAGGCGCGCAACCATCGCCGCGCTGGGCCGGGCGCGCCCTTTTTCGAGAAAGCCGAGATGGCGCGGCGAAATGCCCATGTCGAGCGCGAGGTTCATTTGCGAACGCCCGTCGCGTTTGCGGTGCTGCCGCAACAGGGCAGGAAAGCCGGTCGAACAAGGACGGTCGGCGGCGGGGGAAAGCGAGGTTGCCATGGCGCTGCACTTCATCGTCGGTCGGGACGGGGCCGTGGAGCCTAGTTCGGAAGCGGCAATTTTGCCAGCCTTGAGCGAAACATTATTACGCCTACCTGAGAGGTAGTCGACCGACGCGTCCGTTGCACGACATAGGCGGGCACCATGACCAGCCGCCTCGGACCCATGCTAAAGGCTCTTCGCGAACGATCGGGCATTGCGCAGCTCGAATTGTCGCTGCGCATGAACGTGTCGCAGCGGCACGTCAGCTTTGTCGAAAGCGGCCGCTCGCGGCCCAGCCGCGATCTGATCGAGGCGTGGCTGTGCGAAACGGAAGCGCCGCCTTCGCTGCGCAACGCGGTTCTGTTGGCCGCGGGTTTTGCGCCGGCGTCGCCCGACGTGTCGCCGCGCGATCCGCGGCTTGGCGATGCGATCGCGGCGCTCGATCGCACGCTCGACCTGCACGAGCCCTTTCCGGGCCTGGTTTTCGATGCCGACTGGCAGGCGCATCTGACGAACCAGAGCGCGCGCCGGCTGATGCGGCTGAACCTGCCCGATTTCGTCGCGGACATCGACGATCTGGCGTTGGGGTTCAGCATGATCGACGCGCTGATCCACCCCGGCGGCTTGTTCTGCTACATGCGCGATCCCTGGATCGGCGGGGGCGCGCTTCTGGACCAGCTGCGCCGCGAACAATGGGTGCGTTCCGCGCTCGAACCGCGCGCCGATCGGGTCGAAGCGTCGATGATCGAGCGTTTCGGTCCGCGCCCCGCGCAGTCCGCGGGACCATCGGCCGACCCATATCTCAACCTCGTCTTCGACACGCCGCGAGGGGTGATGCGCTTTTTCACGATCCAGAGCGTCTTTGCGCTGCCGCAGGACGTGACGCTGGCCTCGCTGCGCATGGAATTGTGGTTCCCGGCCGACGAGCCGACGCGCGCCGCGATGAAACGGCTTGCGGGCGACGATGCCGGACCCTCCGCCGGGCCGATCGACGCGGGCCGATAAGCGCGCCGTCCGATCGCGCGCGGCGCGGCGCGATCGCATTCGTCATGGCATCGAAACAGTGGATTGCGGCCCGAATGGGCGATGATGGTGCGGTCGAGAAGACTCGAACTTCC
>JBGTUD010000037.1:0-16374 GCA_041939405.1 Sphingopyxis sp.
CGTGCCGTTGTGGTGTCTCGACTTCGCTCGACACGAACGGATTTCAAGGCTCCCGATGACCGCTATCGACCACCCCCGGTCTCGCGCGTTGGCGCGAAGACCGTCAGTGGATCGTCACGAACCGCGCCATATCGTCGCGCGTCAGGTAACGCACATCGTCGAACGGCGTCGCGTTGGTCAGCGCGTAAAAGGCCTGCGCCTTGGCCGCGTCCATCCCCATTTCGCGGTAAAGCCCAAGATATTCGGCGTGGACCGGATCGTTCGCGGGATAGTCGTTCGCCTCGCGGCCATATTCGTCGGCCCAGCTGTGCACGCCGAATTCGGCGTCGGGCGCCGCGCGGCGGGTGGCGCCCGCGAGCCACAGCTCGACCGCGCCCGACCGGATCGACCCGCCCGCGGGGACCACCGTTTCCAGGCCGGCGCGGCGGATCGCGCGCGCGAGGATCAGATTGGCCTCTTCATCGAGGCTACCGGGACAATCGATCATCTCGATCCGCTTCAGCCCCGGATGCGCCGCAAGCATCGCCGCGAACTGGCGCGGCGTCGCCGAGGTGACGTCGCCCGCCATGCGCACCGTCGCGCCATCGACCACCGAAAAGGGACCATATGTCGCCCGGACATGGCCGCGCGCGGCGAGCGTCGGCGCGGGCGCATAACGCCGCGAGGCCGCGAATTCGGCATCCTCGGCGAGCGTCTCGTCATCCAGCAGCGCGGTGTCCTCGTCGATATATCGGACATCGTCGCCGCCCGCGTCGTCATAGGTCCAGCTCACCGTGGTCGTGATCGTCACCAGCTGCTGCGCATGCGCCGGCGCGAATGCCAGCACCGCCGCCAGCGCGGCGACGATCAGCGTACGAAGGAAGGCGATCGGCAAACCCATGCCGCCGCCTTCGCGCGGGCGCGATGATCAACCGGCAAACAGGCATTGTCAGCGCACGATTAACCCCGTTTCGGGACACGCCGCCGTCAGTCGCGGTCGGGGGCGCCCGCAGAGCAGTCAGAGGGCAAACGCGGCCTTATGCGGCGTCGACCGTATCGCCACGAACTGCCGCCTCGATCGCCGCAATGTCGATCTTTTTCATCGTCATCATCGCATCGAACGCGCGCTTCGCCGCCGCCTTGTCGCTGCCCGTCGTCGCGTCGAGCAGGACGCGCGGGGTGATCTGCCAGCTCACGCCCCATTTGTCCTTGCACCATCCGCACACGCTTTCCTGGCCGCCATTGTCCACGATGGCATTCCACAGCCGGTCGGTTTCGTCCTGCGTGTCGGTGTGGACGATGAAGGAGAAAGCCTCGCTATGCTTGAAGACCGGCGGGCCGTTGAGACCGAGGCACGGGGTACCGAGCAGCGTGAACTCGACCGTCAGCACATCGCCTTCCTTGCCGCCGGGTGAATCGCCGGGCGCCAGGTGAACCGCGTCGACGCGGCTGTCGGCAAAGGTTTTCGCGTAAAAATTCGCCGCTTCCTCGGCGTCGCCTTCGTACCAGAGGCACATCGTCAGGGGGGTCTTCGTCATCGTGTCTCTCCTTCGTCTTTCCGGGGGGGGGATTGGGGATCAGGATTTGCGCGGGCCGACGAGGCCGAAGGCTGCGCCCTGCGGGTCGATGCCGTTCGCCGAAAATTCGCCGCCGGGAATTTCGTGGGGACCGTTCACCAACCGCCCGCCGTTTGCGGTCACCGCGGCGACCGCGCGGTCGATATCGTCGACCCCGATATAGAAAGTCCACGCCGGAACCGGGTAGCCTTCCATCAGCGGCATCACCGCACCGATCATCGCGCCGCCGTGCTGCAGGAAGCGATATTGGCCAAGCGCGCCCATATCCATCGCGCCCTCCTGTCCCCAGCCGAAATGCTTCTGGTAAAAGCCGATCGCGGCGTCAGGGTCGCTTGTCGCAAGCTCGTTCCAGCGGACATGCTGCGCCTCGGTGGCCGAAAAAACATCGGCAGGCGCGTCTCCCGCGCCTTCGGGCGGGATCGGGTTCATCACGTAAAAGGGCGCGCCCTGCGGATCGGCGAGCATCGCGATGCGCCCGACGGGCAGGTCACTTGCCGGCATATGCACCGTTCCGCCGTCGGCGGTGATCGCCGCGATCGCGGCATCGACGTCGGGGGTATAGAGATAGCCGAGCCAGCCCGGCCGCGCTCCCCCCGCGATCATGTCGGCGCTAAGCGCCAGCACGCCGCCCGCATGGCCGCCGTCCGAGCGGCCGATCAGCCGATAATCGACCCCGCCGGGGGCGCCCGCGTCGCTATGCGCCGCCACTGTCCAGCCGACGACGGCGCCGTAAAACCGCGCCGCGCCGTCGGGATCGCTCGTCATCAGTTCGTACCAGATAAAGCTGCCGTGGGGATTGGTCATCGTCAGTTCCTTGCTTCAGCGGGTTAAGCAGGTTCAGGGGGCGTGGCGGAGGCTTGGAGCGCCGCGAAACCCTCCGCGATCGTCACCGGAGCTTTCGGGCGCGCGTACATCGCGTCGAGCCAGGCGCGAAGCGCGGGCGCATCGTCCAGCAAGGCTTCCTCGCGCGCCCAGTCGAGCGTGAAGGCGGCGTTGAAATCGGCCACCGTCAGCCCCGCACCGACCAGATAATCACGGCCCTGCATATGCTGTTCGAGCACCGCAATCATGCGCGCGGCGTCGCGCCTTGCCAGCACCACCTCGGCAGGCGACTGCTCTTCGGGGGCATAGATGAAATTGTGCAGCGCGATGCGCCACAGCGGCGCTTCGATTTCGGTCATCAGGAAGAACAGCCAGTGATACATCCGGCCGCGATCCTCGGGCGTGCCGGGGATCAGGCCGCCGCCCGCGAAGCGATCGCCATATTTGTCGGCCAGATAAAGCTGGATGGCCGCCGATTCGCTGATCACCGTGTCGCCGTCGACCAGCACCGGCAATTTTGCCGCGGGGTTGAGGGCGAGAAATGCGGGCGTCAACTGCTCGCCCGCGCCAAGGTCTACCGGGACGATCTCGTGCGGCAAGTCCAGTTCATTGAGCAGCCATATGGCGCGCAGCGCGCGGGTGGGGGGAGCGCCATAAAGTCTCATCATTTTCCGGGCCTTCCTTTCCAATCCTCCCTGTGGCGAAGCCATGGGGAGGGGGACCGTTCGCAAAGCGAATGGTGGAGGGGCCGCGACGTGGCGTCCTTGCCCCTCCGTCAGCGCTTCGCGCTGCCCCCTCCCCATCGCTGCGCGACAGGGAGGAGCCGAATGTTACGCCTCGACGATGGGAGCGAAGCCGCCGTAAATCATGCGCTTGGCGTCGAAAGGGCGCTCCTCTTCGGGGCCGGGGTTCATCCGTTCGTCGGCCATCACTTTTTCCCAACCGCGGTCACGCGCGTCCTTGCTCGGCCATTCGACCCAGCTGAACACGACCGTCTCGCCATCCTTTTTATGCGCCGCGCGGGCATAGTCCGTGACCTCGCCGTCGGGCACATCGTCGCCCCAATTTTCGACGACACGCGTGGCGCCATGCTCGATGAAAACATCCGACGCCATTTTCGCCAACGCGCAATAGCGTTCCTTGTTGGCATCGGGCACGGGGGCAACAAAGCCATCGACATATCCCATCGCACCGGTGCCGCGATCGTCGAGGATCGACGCGAAACCGCCGACCAGCATCCGCTTGCCGTCGAACGGCATGGTGGCGCCCATTTCCTTCATCCTTGGATCGGACATGATCTTTTCGTTCGCCGCGTCGCGCGTCGCGCGGTCGGGATATTCGAACCAGCTGAACACCACGGTTTCGTCGGGCTTCGCCTGCACCGCGCCCTTGAAATCATTGACCTTGCCGTCGGGCACGTCGTCGCCCCACGCCTCGACCATGCGCGTTGCCCCGAATTCCTTGAACAGCGGCGCCGCTTCGGCGGCATGCCGGCGATAGGCGTCCTTGTTGGCGGTCGGCACCGCGACCACAAATCCTTCCACATAAGTCATCGTCTCTCTCCTTCATTTCGTCCCTTTGAACCCCTCCCCCTTCAGGGGAGGGGCAGCGAGACTTGGGCGCTTGCGCCCTAGTCGCAGCGGGGTGGGACCGTCGGCCGTGTGCAAGGCCGCGCGCGCCACCCCAAGCCCCTCCCCGCAAGGGGGGGGCTGTTTCCTACGCAGCGGGCGGTCCCGCCTCCTCGCTGAACGCGGCAAGCTGCGCATCGAGCGCCCGCTGAAAGGCGGGCCGTGCAAGGCATCGGTCGAGATAGGCGGCGAGCCGCGGCTGTTCGGCCACCAGCCCCGCCTCGACGGCTTCGCGCAGCACCGTCGCCATCGCGATGTCGGCGACGCTGAATGCGCCGGTCAGATAATCCTTGTCGCCCATCGCGTCGTCGAGGCGGCCGAGGCGGCCGCGGATGAAGTCGATCAGGCCGGGTCGGCGGAGCTTCGCCCACTCCTCGTCCTTGGCGAAAATATCGACATTGCCAAGTTCGAACAGCATCGGTTCGACGCTGTTATACGCGGCGAACAGCCAGGCGAGCGTGTCGGCGCGGCCTTGCGCATCGCACGGCATCAGCCGTTCGTCCTTTTCGGCAAGGTGGAGCAGGATCGCGCCGCTCTCGAACAGGCGGATGCCGCCATCGTTGAGCACGGGCACCTGCCCCCACGGCTGGAACAGGAAATGATCGGCGGGGCGATTGACCGCGCTGATCAGATGTTCGGCATAGTCGAGCCCGATTTCCTCGCATGCCCAGCGCGGGCGCAGGTCGCGGACAAAGCCGCGCGCGAAATCGGGCACCCAGTCGAACGCGGTCAGTTCGAGGCGGCTGTCGGGATTGATCGGCATGGGGGGACTCCTCTCGCTTTGCTCTGGGGGGGGATCAAAAGGACGGCGGCGGCGGCGCCTTGTCGTCGAGGAAAGGGACGACCATCGCGGCGATCGCGGGCGTTTCGGCCATGATCCCGATGTGCGAGGTCGCGGGCAGGATCGCGAGGCGCGCCCGCGGCGATTCGGTCAGAAAGCCTTGCGTCGCCGCGGCGACGTCGCCGCCGCCACGCAGTTTGAAGAGCGCGATTGCATGGTCGAGCGTCACCCCGTCGGCGTCGCCGATGATCACCATCGTCTTGCCCGGAATCGCCCGGACGGCGGCGTCGGACCAGCCGAAGGGCGTGGCGTCGAGCGCCTTGATATTCTCGACCAGCACCGGGAATTTTTCGGGCGCTGGCGACAGGCGTTTATATTCGCTGTCGATCGGGCTGCCGGCAAAGATTTCAGGGGTCAGATGGGCGATACCGGCGAGCACTTCGGGATACCAGCCGTCGAGCCGCGAGGTCGCCGACAGGATCACCTGCTTGCCCACCCTGCCCGGATGCTTGATCGCGAGCGCCACCGCGGTCGAACCACCCATCGAATAACCGAGCACATCGGCCTTTTCGACGCCCAGCTTATCGAGCACCGCGGCGGCATCGTCGGCCATGCGGTCATAGCTCAGCGGGCCGTCGACCCCGCCCGATCGGCCATGGCCGCGCGCGTCGATCGCGATCACCGGGCGCGACCCGGCGAACGGCGTGATCAGCGGCTTCATCGCATCGGCATTCATAAAGGCGCCGTGGAGGACGAGCAGCGGGGTGCCGCCGGCCTTGGGGTCGCCATAAAGCTGGTAATGGATGGCCGCACCGGCAACCTCCACATGGCCATGCGCGGACGCGTTGACAGACGCTGCGGCTGCGGCGGGGGTTTCGGCGGCCGCCACTTGCGGTACCGCGACGAAAGCCAGCGCCGCGACGATTTTGGCGAGGGCGACGCCCACCGCCAATGCAGGGAGGGGGGAATGGGTCATCATCGAACGATCCTCTTGTTCTAAAGACGGAGGTTAACTGCGTTTGCCTTTGATCCAGGCGACGATCGACATGGCGTGGCCATGCCCCAGGCCATAATCGGCCTTCAGCCAATCGATCACTGCGCCCGCCTTGACGCCGGGTGCGAGCCCCTGGTCGTCGGCAAGGCCTTTCTGGACCGCCTGCGCGGCCAGCGCATCGGGCGATTGACCCGTTTTGGTCTGGATATTGTCGAGATAGGCTTGGAAGCTCATGCGAACGGCCTTCGGTCTTGGGGAGGGGCGGACGATGGCGAGAGAGGGAGGACGCCATCGCCCGCCGGGGTCAGGCGGCGGCCTCGGCGGGTTCGCCCGCGGGAATCGCGGCGGGGTCCATCCACATCACTTCCCAGATATGGCCGTCGGGATCTTCGAAGCTGCGGCCGTACATGAAGCCGAAATCCTGCGTCGGCGTCGGGTCGGCCGTGCCGCCCGCCTTGACCGCCTTCGCGACCTGCCCATCGACATCGTCGCGGCTGTCCGCCGACACGCAGAGCAGGACCTGCGCGTGGGTGTGTGCGTCGGGGATCGCCTTCGAGGTGAAGGTCGCCCATTTCTCATGGCTGAGCAGCATGACGTGGATCGATCCTTCCTCGACGACCATGCACGCGGCGGTGTCGTCGGTGAAGGCCGGGTTGTTCACCGCGCCGACCGCTTCGTAAAAGGCCTTCGAGCGGTCGAGGTCGGTGACGGGCAGGTTCACGAAAATCATCTGGGGCATCGTCTTTCTCCTTCGGGGGTGTCAGTCAGCGCGCGCCGCGCGCGGGCGCAATTACCTGTCGGGTCATGGCGCGCCGCCGGTCGCAAAAAGCATGGCGACATAGCGCTTCAGATGCGTGACGCTTTCGCGCGCGATCGCGGGGTCGTTCGTCGATTTGGCGAGGATGAACGATCCTTGCAGCACCGCTTGGACGTGACGCGCGAGGCCGATGGCGCTGACCCCTTCGGGCGCGCCGTGGCGCGCGAACGCCGCCTCGATGTCGGGGACGAGCGCTTCGCAATAGGCGTTGAGGCTCGCCGCGCACGCTTCGCGGATCGCGTCGCTCGTCGCATAGGCCTCCTGCACCATCGTGCCGACGAAGCAGGTATAGTCCTCGGTCGGGCCGTCGAGCATCGACAGGCGGAAATCGATATGGCCGAGCAGGCGGTCGAGCGGATCGTCGAGCCGCGTATAGGGCGGCAGTTCGAACAGCGGCCGCGCGCGGTCGGTCCAGCCCTCGGCGGCGGCGACCGCCAGCGCCTCCTTCGACGTGAAATGGTGGAAAAAGGCGCCCTTTGTGACGCCCGCGGCGGCGCAGATCTGGTCGACCGTCGTGGCCGCATAGCCCTGCTTGCGCACCAGCTGATGCGCCGCGGCGATCAGCGCGCCGCGCGCAGCACCCCGCGGCGCCCGCCCGCCGGGAGTGCCGCCGCCCGCCTGGGGGACGGTGCGGGCGGCGGCGTCGGGGAGCGCAGAAGAAGTCGGGGGCGGCTGATTCGTCGTCATGCGACTCGACATACCGACTGGTTGGTATGTTGTCAAACAAACAATGCGCGGCACCTTCGCCAACATCCGAAAAAGACTCGACCTTCCCACCACTTCCCTTAAAGAGGGCGTCGGAACAAAGGGGGCACATCGTGCTGTTCCGGGGGAGCCATGGTCGCAATCGTCTCAACTGCCGCCTATCTCGGCATCGAGGCCCGCGGGGTCGAGGTGCAGTGTCAGATCACGCCGGGCGTCCCGCGCTTCGTCGTCGTCGGCCTGCCCGACAAGGCGGTCGGCGAAAGCCGCGAGCGCGTCCGCGCCGCGATCGCAGCGATCGGCCTGTCGCTTCCGCCCAAGGTTATCACGGTCAACCTGTCGCCCGCCGATCTGCCCAAGGAAGGGTCGCACTACGACCTGCCGATCGCGCTCGCGCTGCTCGGCGCGATGGGGGTGATCGATGCCGAGACGCTCGCCTCCTACGTGGTCGTCGGCGAGCTCGGGCTCGACGGGCGCGTCGCCGCGTCGCCGGGCGTGCTGCTCGCCGCGATCCATGCGGGCAGCATCGAACGGGGCCTCATCTGCCCCGCCGCGCAGGGGCCCGAGGCCGCGTGGGCGGGCAATGTCGAAGTGATCGGCGCGCCCGACCTGTTGTCGCTGCTCAACCATTTCAAGCGCCACGCGCTGCTGCCGCCGCCGGAGCCGGGCGAGATCGCAACCCCGGTGCGCGCCGCCGATCTGTCGCAGGTCAAGGGGCAGGAAACGGCCAAGCGCGCGCTGGAAATCGCCGCGGCGGGCGGGCACAATTTGCTCATGTCGGGACCGCCGGGGGCAGGCAAATCGCTGATGGCGGCCTGCTTGCCAGGCATATTGCCCGAACTGACGCCTGCCGAAGCGCTGGAGGTGTCGATGATCGCGTCGGTCGCGGGGCAGCTTGAAGGCGGACGGCTCGTCCGCGCCCGCCCGTTTCGCAGCCCCCACCATTCGGCGTCGATGCCCGCGCTTGTCGGCGGCGGGCTGCGCGTGCGGCCGGGCGAGGTCAGCCTGGCGCATCTGGGCGTACTGTTTCTCGACGAACTTCCCGAGTTTCAACGCGGCGTACTCGATTCGCTCCGCCAGCCGCTCGAAACGGGCGAAGTCAGCGTCGCGCGCGCCAACGCCCATGTCACCTTCCCCGCGCGCGTTCAGCTGGTCGCCGCGATGAACCCGTGTCGCTGCGGCCACCTTGGAGATCCGGCGCTTGCATGCAGCCGCGCGCCGCGCTGCGCCGCCGATTATCAGGCGAAGCTGTCGGGGCCTTTGCTCGACCGCATCGATCTGCACGTCGAGGTGCAGGCGGTGAGCGCCGCCGATCTGGTCCTGCCGCCGCCCGCCGAAGGCAGCGCGGAGGTCGCGGCGCGCGTCGCCGCGGCGCGCGATGTGCAGACGGCCCGTTATGCGGAACACAAGGCCCGCACCAATGCCGAAATGGACGGCGACCTGCTCGAAAGCGTTGCGACCCCCGACGAAGCGGGGCGGAGGCTGTTGGCGCAAGCGGCCGAAGCGATGCGGCTGTCGGCGCGCGGCTATACGCGAATCTTGCGCGTGGCGCGGACGATCGCCGACCTTGCCGGCGCCGAGACGATTGGGCGCATCCATATCGCCGAGGCGCTGAGCTATCGCCGCCCGCCGCCCCGGAATTGAGGGCGCGCCGATGGACGCAATCGACTTCGACGCGACGATCATCGAATGGCGCGGCCCGGCCCTTCCTCTTCGCCGCCGTTCCCGACGAGCATGTCGGCGGGGTGGGCCATGCCGCATGGTAAAGATTTCCCAACGATTTGATGGGATAGCGCAGCGATGACTGCGGGAGGCTCTCTTCTGGTGACGCCGGGCGGTCGGCTCTGGCTTGCGCTGCTGTTCCTGCTCGCGGCGGCGCTGCCGGCACCGGCAACGGCGCGCGCGCTCGACGTCGACCGCGACTTCTGCCACGCGGTCAGCGCCACGTCGCTGAGCGATGCCGCGCTGCCCCGCCTGCCCTTTTCCTGCGCCGGACCGCCGCACGATTATCAGCGGCAAAGCCTGTGGCTGCGCACGACGCTCGATCCCAAAACCCCACAAGGCCGATTGGCACTGATGCTTCACAATTCGCGTTTCGACCGCCTTGCCGTCGGCTTTTCCCACCCCGATGGAACGACGCATTGGCAACGCGTGCATGCCGGCGATTTCGGCTCGCACTGGCGCGCCGGGGGGCAGATAGTGTTCGAGGCCTCTGATCACCACAGTCCGGTGGAGGCTGTCACGCTGCGCTTGGACGGTCTTGCCGGGCACCGTTTCCTCCGCGCGCGCCTCCTCTCCGTCGAGGAGGCGGGAAAGCAGGCTGCCGGGATGGCGGCGGCGACCGGCGCGGCGCTGATGCTGCTGCTGGTGAGCGGAATTTACAGCCTGTCGCTCGCGATCGCGGTGCGCCGCCAATATCTCGCCTGGCAGGCGGCATGGTCCGGGACCATGCTGCTGTGGGGTGCGCTCTGGTCGCAGGCGCATCTGCTGTTCGTGCCGGGGATGGCCGGCGTCGTGACGGCGCAGATATGCACATTTCTTGCCTGTCTTGCCGTTGCCGCCGCGACCGCGAGCGCGGTAACGGCGGTCGATCGCGCACGGGGCGCCCGCGGGCTGAGGGTGGCCGCGCTGCTGCTCGGTTCAGGCATTGGGGTCGCGGGCATTCCGCTGGCGCTGATGCGCAGCGGCGATCTGGGCCTCTTTGCCGACCTGCTGGGCGTGGCGATTCTGGCCGACCTGCTTGTTGTTGCCCTCTATCTCGGACTCGCCTGGCGTCGCGGATCGGTCGAGGCACGCGATTTTCTGGGCGCATGGGGCATGCCGATGGCGGTGCTGGCACTTGTCCAGGTCATCGATGTCGATGCCGGGCTGTGGGGCGGCGGATCGCAGCTTCTGATGCTGGTCGCCGCCACCTGGCAGGCGCTCTGGCTCGCGGCGGCGGCGACCCGCCGACTGGCGCAGCTGCGGGTCGAGCGCGACCATGCCCGCGATGGCGAGGCGCGCGCGCAGGCGCTCGCGCGGCGCGATCCGCTAACCGGCCTGCCCAATCGCCGCGGCTTCATCGACAGCATAACGCCGCTGCTCGACCGCGCCCGCGCCGACAATCTGCCGGCCGCGCTGCTGCTGGTCGACATCGACCGGTTCAAGTCGGTCAATGACATCTATGGGCACGAGGCGGGCGACGCGGTTCTGTGTACGATCGGGCAGCGGATCGAGCGCTGGGAAGGGCCGATGTGCACCGTCGCGCGGCTGGGCGGCGAAGAGTTCGGGCTGCTGACGATCGGGATGGACGGCATCATCCTCAGCCGCTTTGCCGAGAGCGTCCGGCGCGGTATCGCTGCCTGCGACCAGAGCGCGATTGTCGGCGACCGCGTGATCACGGCGAGTGTCGGCGTCGCCGAGGTGCATCCGGCGTGCGATTTCAAACAGCTCTATCGCATCGCCGACGAAGCGCTTTACGACGCAAAGCGCGGCGGCCGGAACCGGGTTGCGATCCAGCGGCATCGCGACGGGCCGTCCAACGCCCCCGATCGCGAGATCGCCCTGTTGAAATAGCGCCGGCGCGCCGACCCGGCGGGGCGGGTCAGAGCGTGGCGCTCTTGTTCTCGACCACCTCTAGCGGCGGAGGGGCCTTGGCCGCCATCGCCCCATGACGGCGATGCGACAGCTTGCCGTCGACCTTGCCGCCATTTTCGATCGTGATCGTTTCATAGGTCACGTCGCCGGTGATCCGCGCGGTCGCGTGGACGATCAGCGTCTTCGCCTCGATTGATCCGTCGAGCAGACCGGCGATCTTCGCCGTCTCGGCGATCACCGCGCCCTTGATCTCGCTCGCCTCGCCTTGAACGAGGTTGGCGCATTTGAGGTCGCCTTCGATCTTGCCGTCGACGTGCAGATCGACGCTCGCCGAAACATTGCCGGTGACGACGACGTCCGATCCCAGGATCGAAAAGGTCGTATGGCGCGCGCCCGTCGCCATCTTAGCGGGTACCGCGGGCGGCAGCGACGGAGCCGACTCGCTGTCGGGCGTCGTTTTTGACTTCGAGAACATCGGCTTTGGCCTCCAGGAAGCGGCGCGGATTGACTGCGACGCCGTTTAAACGGACTTCGAAATGCAGGTGGCTGCCGGTCGAACGGCCGGTTGAGCCCATTTTGGCGATCTGCTGCCCGGCGGTGACCTGCGTACCGACTTTGGACGTGAAGCCCGACAAGTGCGCATAGCGGGTCATAATGCCTTGGCCATGGTCGATCTCGACGACTTTGCCATAGCCCGATTTGACGCCGACAAAGCTGACGCGCCCCGGTGCGGCAGCGAGGATGGGCGTGCCAACGGGGCCGCGAAAATCGACGCCGGCGTGCATCGCGCCCGCACCCGTGAAGGGGTCGCGGCGATAGCCGAAGCCCGACGACATCATCAGCACATCGGCAGGGTTGCCCGACGGGACCGCAACGAGCGTGCGTTCGAGCACCTCCATGCGGAACAGCGCGCCGTCGAGCGCCGCGAAGCTGGCGCCCAGCGCCTTGGCCTGACCCGCGCGGCCGCGATAGGGAATGAAGGGACCACCGCGTCCGGCCGCGGCATTGCGGACAAGCGCGTCGGGGTTGAGACCAAGCGCCGCAACCGCGGTTTCGGCCTTGGCCACCCGGCCCCTCACGGCCCCCAGCAGGCGCGCCGCAAAAGCCTCCTGCCGGGCTGCGAGTTGCGCCAGGATCTGCGCTTCGGGCGGCAGGTCGGGATCGATCGCGCTGGTTTTGACGGGTTCGGCAGGAACGACGGCGGGCGCGTTCGGGGTCGCAGCGGCGGCCGGCATGTCCGCCGGGTCGATTCCGAAATGGGTTTCGGCGACGCTTTCGAGCAACGCCTGGCGTTCCTCAAGATCGGCGGTCGTCTCGGCGACCCGGTCCCGATATTTGGCGATGCGCGCCTCCGATGCCGCCGCCGCCGCCTTCTGCTGCGCAACCGCCGCGCGCTCGTCGGCGGTGAGCAGCTGATTGACAAGCACGGCAAGCGTCGCGCCGGCCCATGCCAGCAGGACCAGCGAGGCGATCAGCGCGACACGTTTTTGCCAGAGGGCGCTGACACGCAGGAACCGGACATGGCCGTGCGTGCGAACGAAGATTTCATGGTCCTGAAACAGCGCAGAAATACGCTGGCGCAAATTGCGCAGGCCCGTAGCTTTCGATGACAAGTGGCGACCCCATCTTGTTGTTTTTGGAGCCCTCCGCCCCGTTGGGAGCGCGCTTTAACAGGGAGGGGCCGAGCAGGCGAATCTTTGCGCGCCGAGTCGGGTTGAATCGAAATCAATGCGCGGTGAACGGTGTCAACACACGGGAACGCTGCCAATATGGCCGGAAATCGCGCGCGAATCGGCAAAATATATTGACGGCTTGCTTACCAATTTTGGCTAGGGATAAGCCCGTGAACATCATGGCCGAATCCGCCCGATCCAGTGCCGCCGAATCGGTGGGCGCACCCGCCGCTGCGGCGTCCGCGCGGCCGGGCTCGGCGGTCAGCGCGGGGGTCGGGCTGGTCGGGCTGGCCGGCCTCTTCTCCTATCTGCTGCTGGCGCGCTTCGCCCCCGACCTCGCGGCCTGGGCCGGGATCGACTGGGGCGACCGCGGACCGCTGAGCGGCCCCAATTCGGCGATCGCGAGCGTCCTCGCGTGCGGCGTTCCGATGGTGCTGTGGTCGGTTTTCGTCGACAAGGTGCACCGCAATCCGTCGACCGGGATCGACTGGTCGATGCGGCGTCCGTGGCGCGAGACGCTCGACATCAGTCTGACCAAGCTCGCCGGGCTATGGGCGACCTGGGCGCTGATCGCGCTGATCTATGCGACGATGCGCTATTACTGGCAGGGCAATTATGCCTTTTCGATGAACCTGCTCGAGCGCGTGGCGCCGTGGCTGCTGCTCGTATCGGCGCCCTATATGCTGTGGCTCGACCGCCGGATGGTCGAGCCGCGCGACGGTTGCTGGCATTTCGGCCGCTGGCTGATTGCGCCCGGTCAACCCGTCGACGGTAAGGCGATCAGACATCATCTGCGCGCTTGGGCGGTGAAAGGGTTTTTCACGGCCTTCATGCTGTCGATCGTGCCGGGCAATTTTTCGGCGCTCGTTTCCGTGCCGATGCACGAGCTGTTCGCCAATCCTTATGCGACGGCCATCTGGACGATCAATCTTCTCTATCTGGTCGATGTCCATATCGCGACGGTCGGCTATATCCTGACCCTAAAGCCACTCGACGCGCATATTCGCACCGCCAATCCCTATGGCATGGCGTGGGTCGCGGCACTCGTCTGCTATCCGCCCTTCATTCTGATGAGCGGCGGGCCGCTCGATTATCAATTATACGGCGCCGACTGGGGCCATTGGCTTGCGGGACACGACGCCTTGCTGATCGTCTGGGGCAGCGCGCTGGTGCTGCTCACCGGGGTCTACAGCTGGGCGACGATGGCGTTCGGCATTCGCTTTTCCAATCTGACGCATCGCGGCATCATCACCCACGGCCCCTATGCGCTGACCCGGCACCCCGCCTATGTCGCCAAGAATCTGACGTGGTGGATCGGTTCGCTGCCTTTCCTCGTCACCGCGGGGGGCTGGGTCGAAGGCGCGCGCAACGTCGTTCTGCTCGGCCTTGTCAGCGGCATCTATTACTGGCGCGCCAAGACCGAGGAAAAGCACCTGCTCGGCGATCCCGCCTATGTCGCCTATTGGAACTGGGCCCAGGCGCACGCGCCGCTGCCGCGCCTGCTGGCGAGGCTGACCAGGCGGGAAGCCCCGCTCGTCCGCCTCGAACCCGATCCGGCGGTCGGCCCGGTCGCCTAGCGTTCGTTCGCGCTAGTTGGTGATACCGTCGCCTGCGGCAGCTTCGGCCGCGCGGCGCGCTTGCAGTTCGGCATGCGCCTGATTGATCATGCGCCACGCCTTTTCGCAGCGCTTCTGGTCGGAAGGCCGATCGCTGGCGCAAAGCCGGTTGAGCCGGTCGAGGACGGCCTTGGGGCTGTTGTCGGGCACGCCGGGGAACGCCCCCAGATGTTCTTTCAACGCACCCGAGCCGATGCTGGCGGCCGAATTGACGCTGATGCCCTGTGCGGCGGCTGCCGTCGAAAACAAGCTGAGCGCGATCAGGCTGGCGGTCAAACGGATCATCATCGACTCCCCAAATTGGCTGGATTACAAGCCCATGATAACATGGAAAGATCGCGATGCAAATTGCGGCCCGCGCGGCGTTGGAACCGCGCGGGCCGACGTCCCTGTCAGAACTTCACGCCCGCTTCGACGCCCCAGATGCGGGGTTCGTTGACGTAGCTCGTCAGATTGTTGAAATCGATGCCGCCGGTCGGCGATTCATCATTGGTGATGTTGCGCACGAAGGCGGCGATGTCGAACCGGTCGGTGCGATAGCCGACGCGCAGCCCGCCCTCGACCAGCTTGTCGTCCGAAAACTCGACCGAGCGATAGAGGAAGAACTGTACCTTCGACCGGTAATACCAGTCGGTAAAGGCGTAGATGGCGCCGTCGCCGACGGGAATTTCATATCCCGCGGTCGCGTTGAGCGTCCACTTCGGCGATTGCGGCAACTGGTTGCCGTCGATCGAGAAGATGCCGGGGCTGCCCGGACGCTGCGGATCGAGCACGGTGCACGGCGTCGCCGAGCCGCAGCCGGCGACAAAGGCGTTGGCGTCGTCGATTTCGGCGACGTTCCACGCCCCGCCGACGCTGAAGGTCAGCCCGCGCGCGGGCGCAGCCTGCAACTCGGCCTCGATCCCATGGCCCTTGGCATCGACGTTGAGCAGGCTGGCGACATTCGCCGTACCGCCCACCGCGGTCAGTTGAAGATCCTTGGTATCGAAATAATAGCCCGTAAGGTTAAAGCGCACGCGGTCGTTCAGGAAGGCGGTCTTGATCCCTGCCTCATATGACATCGTCTCTTCCTGGTCGGCGGTCGAAATCACGCGCGAAAAGGTCAGGCGGCCCTGCACCGACGGCGCGCGATAGCCGCGCGCGACGCGGGCATAGAGCGTGACGGCGTCCGACGCTTCATAGGTCGCGCTGGCATCCCACGTCAGCAGCTTGCCCTTGACGCGCGCCGCCTGCGGCGGGACCGGCGTGTTCGGGTTGACGACGAAATCGGGGCGCGTTTCGACCGGGCGCGCGGCGACAAAGTCGCGCGTGTCGTGGTTGTAGCGCGCGCCGGCCTGCAAGGTCAGCCCGCCCTCGAACGCATAGTTGATCGAGCCGAAGATGCCGTAAGCTTCGCTGTCCTGCCGCTGCACCGCGATTGCCGAGGGGGTCGCGGCGGTCGGACTGCCGAATTCGAAACTGCTGATGTCGAGCCCTTCGTCGAAATAGAAGGCGCCGAACTGGTAACCGAGCCCGCCGCTGTTGTTCGACGCGATGCGGATCTCCTGCGTGAACTGGTCGAGGCTGGGCACATTATCCTGGCTCTGCGCCTGGAAGGGGATCAGCCCCGGCCCCGATTCGGGCAGGAACACTGCGCCGAAACCACCGTCGATGTCGCCGCGGCTCTTGAAATTGCCGTTCCAGTAAGAAGTGATCGAATAAGCGGTCACCGCGCCGAAATCATATTCGAGGTTCAGCGCGGCATTATAGGTGTTGAGCTTCTGGAAATTGATTCCGTCCTGCCACACCTTGTCGCGCTCGAACTCGGTGCCCGCGCCGCCAAGACCGACGAGGCTGTTGCTGCCGGGCACCTGCGTGTTGGCGCGGAAGATGATCGCCGAGCCGTCATAGACACGGACCTGCCCGGTCACGCGGCCGGTGAAAGGGCCGCTTTCATACTGAAGCTGGAGCCGCGCGGCGATGTCGTCATAGCCGCCAAGATCCTTGGACTTGGTCGTCGCGATATTGTCGACCCAATTGTCGCGATGCTGATACAGGCCCGACAGGCGCACGGAAAAGCCGCTGTCGTCGGCGGCGCCCGCCGCGACTTCGACCTGGCTGGTGCCATAGCGGCCATAGCTGGCGCGCGCATAGCCGCCGGTCTTGCCGGGCTTGACGGTGTCGAACTTGACGATGCCCGCGGGGGTGTTGCGGCCGAACAGCGTGCCCT
>JBGTUD010000038.1:0-15610 GCA_041939405.1 Sphingopyxis sp.
TGCGGGTGCAGCGGGTAGCATCGCTACCCGCAAGGCCGCGAAGGTTCGAGATCGAAGCCATTTCGGCGTCCCCCCAGTAAGCGAGAGGGGGGATTTGATCGATTTTGCCCATGGCAGCGTCGAAAAGCCTTGAAATATTGACATATTCCTTCGCCTTTCCTCCTCGCCCTGAGCAAAATCGCTTCAAACCTCGATCGCGGAATTAATGCGTCCTGACCCTAGATTTCGAAGCCGAACGAAATGCACCTCTCCCTTCCTCGTCATCCCGGCGAAGGCCGGGATCCCGACCTTGCAATCTGACGCGCCGGCGGGATCCCGGCGTGTGCCGGGATGACGCTTCAAGTGGGATAACGACGCGCTAAGGGCAGCGGTTGAAGCCCGCGCCGCGCACCGCGCGTCCGGGCGTCGCGCCGCTATGCTCGCCATTTTGCAGCACCGCGACGCCATTGACGAACACGTCGCGCACTCCGACCGAATATTGATGCGGTTCCTCGAAGGTCGAGCGGTCGCCGATCGTCGCGGGATCGAAGACGACGACATCGGCGTAATAGCCGGGTTTCAGCGCGCCGCGATCCTTGATGCCCAAATTGGTCGCGGGCAGGGTGGTGAGCCGGTACACCGCCTGTTCCAATGGGATCAGTTTTTCGTCACGGACATAGCGGCCGAGCAGGCGGGAAAAATTGCCATAGGTGCGCGGATGTGCCCCCGATTTCAGGAAAACACCCTCAGCCGCCTGCGACGCCGCATCGGACCCGAAGCTCATCCACGGCAGCTGGATCTGCCTGCGCACATTTTCCTCGGACATCAGGAAATAGACGGTGCCGACGCGCGAGCCATCCTCGACGACAAGGTCCATCGCCGTCTCTTCGGGCGACTTGCCGCGCATCTGGGCGACCTCGGCCAGCGTCTTGCCGGTCAGCGGTTTGAGCGCGTCATTCTTGAAACCCGACAGGATCATCTTGTCGGCGCCTGCGCCGAAATAGAGATTTTCCCAGTCGCTGCCGGGCTTCTTCATCTCCTCGGCTACCCGCGCACGGATCGCGGGGTCTTTCAGCCGCTCGATCCATTGTTCGAGCCCGCCCGCCTGCACCCAGGTCGGCATCGCCGCGTCGAGCCCCGTCGCACCCGCGGTATAGGTGTACATGTCGGTGGTAATCCGCAGCCCCGACGCGCGCGCATCCTCGATCTTCCTCACGATCGTATCGAGTTTGCCCCAATTGCTGCGCCCCGCCATCTTGAGGTGATAGATTTCGGCCGGCGCGCCCGATCGGCGCGAAATCTCGATCAGTTCATCGACCGCTTCTTCGATCCGGTCGCCTTCGGACCGCATGTGGCTGATGTACATGCCGCCGCACTTTGCCGCTTCGCTCGTCAGCGCGACGAGTTCGTCGGTTTCGGCGTAGGAGCCGGGCGCATAGATGATCGAGCTGCCAACCCCCATCGCGCCTTCGTTCATCGCCTGGCGCACCAGCGCGCGCATCCGGCCGAGCTGTTCGGGGGTCGGGTCGACGTCGCCTTCGCCCAGCTCGTGAACGCGCACCGTCGTCGCGCCGACGAAGCTCGCGATATTGGTCGAAATGCCGCGCTTTTCGAGCCAGTCGAAATAATCGCCGAGCGTGGTCCACTCGATCGGATATTTGATGTCGCCCTGTCGCTTGGCTTCCTGCGCTTTCATCGTGGGGTTCATCGGTCCCATCGACCAGCCTTCGCCCATCACCTCCAGTGTCACGCCCTGCCTGATGTCGCTCTGGCTCTTGGGGTCGGCGATCAGCGACTCGGTCGCCCAGCTCAGCATGTTGATGAAGCCGGGCGCGACCGCCATGCCCTTCGCCGCGATCTCCTTCGTCGCCGTTCCGTCAAGCTTGCCGACCGCGACGATCCGGTCGTCCTTGATCGCGACGTCGCCGACGACCGGCAGCTGACCCGATCCGTCATAGAGCGTGCCGCCGCGAATGATCAGGTCATAGACGGGCGTTTCCGCCGCGAGCGGCGCCGAAACCAGCATCGAACTGCACAGCAGCAAAAGCGATGATGCGAAGCGCCGGGGCGATGCCATGTATCTCTCCATTTTTGAGCAGTTATCCGTGAAGGCTCATCAAGCTGTCCATCAGCCCGTCGTCGGCGCTCGAACAGACGCCAAGGACGAGTGCTTCATCGAACCCGTCGGCGACGACATAGGCGTGGCCCATCGACGAATCGATATAGATGCCCTGGCCGGCATCGAGCGTGACCGGATCGTAAAACTCGCTGTGCACCTCGATCCGGCCTTCGAGCACATAGATGAACTCCTCGCCCTGGTGGCGGACGAGTTCGCCGAACTCGCGCGCGCTGTGCGCGCGGATGCGCGTCAGGATCGGGATCATTCGTTTCTGGCGAAGGTCGGTGCAGAGGTAGTGATAATCATAATTGTCGGTGGTGACGCGCGCGGCGCGTTCGATCGCGGCGATGCTGCGGCGCCCGGTGACGCGCGGGGCGGCATCCTCTTCCTCTTCGGCAAACAGGTCCGACATGCGAATCTTGAGCCGCTGGCTCAGCTGCTGGAGCTTGTCGTAGCTCAGCGTCAGCCGGTCATGTTCGACCTTCGACAATGTCGAGACGGGAATGCCCGACTTCGCGCTCATCTCTTTGAGCGTCCAGCCGTTTCGCGCCCTTATGCCCTTCATCACCGCGCCGAGCGTCGGCGGTGTTGCACGGTCGGCCATCAGTTTTTCCATTCCCCGTTTGACAATTTTCCAATCAGGATCATTATGTCCCTATTGGGCTAACTCATGTTGGTTCCTTGGTAAGGGGTCGCGCGGCTTGCCGCAAGGTGTGACAGGGCGCGCCGGACAAAAGGGGAAAGCGATGCGTTTCATTCGCAAGGCGATGATCGGGCTCGCGGCATTGGCCGCGCTGCCCCTGGCGGCGCAGGGGCCGGTGCCCGCACCCGCCGCGAAGAAGGCCGAAGCCGTGGTGCCCAAGGCTTCGGCGTCGGCGCCCGTCGCGCTGGATCCAAAGGATCTGGAAGCATGGATGGACGGCTATTTGCCCTATGCGCTCGAACGCGGACGCATTCCCGGCGCGGTCGTGACCGTCGTGCGCGGCGACGAGGTGCTGCTGCAAAAGGGTTATGGCTTTGCCGACGTTGCAAAGCGCGCGCCCGTTCTGCCCGAAACCACGCTTTTCCGGCCGGGTTCGGTGTCGAAGCTGGTGACATGGACCGCGGTTATGCAGCAGGTCGAGGCCGGAAAGATCGATCTCGACAAGGACGTCAACGCCTATCTCGACTTCAAGATTCCCGCTTTCGGGGGCAAGCCGATCACGATGCGCCATATCATGACGCACACCGCGGGCTTCGAAGAATCGATACGCCACCTGATCAGCAGCGACCCCAAGGCGGTAATGACGCTCAAGAAGCTGATGCCGCTCGCGCTGCCCGAACGCGTTTTCGCGCCGGGTACGACGCCCGCCTATTCCAATTATGCGACCGCACTTGCGGCGTACATCGTCGAGCGCGTCAGCGGACAAAGTTTCGACGATTATGTCGACAGCCGCATTTTCGCTCCGCTCGGCATGACCTATTCGACGTTTCGCCAGCCGCTGCCCGCGCGCCTCGCGCCGCATATGGCAAAGGGCTATGCGGACATCACCGGCAAGCCGCAGCCCTTCGAGATCGTCATTCCCGCCCCGGCGGGCAGCATGTCAGCGAGCGGTGCCGACATGGCCAAGTTCATGATCGCGCACCTGAATGGCGGCGGCGGGATATTGAAGCCCGAGACCGTGGCACAGATGCACAATTTCAAGGCGCCCGGCGTCGGTCCGCTCAACAGCATGGCGCTCGGCTTTTACGAACAACAGGTCAATGGCCGCCGCGCGATCGCGCACGGCGGCGACACCGTGTGGTTCCATTCCTACCTCTGGCTGTTTCCCGAATCCGGCATCGGCATTTTCCTGTCGATGAATGCGCAGGGCAAGGATGGCGCGACGGGCGCGGTGCGAAGCGCGCTCTTTCATAAATTCGCCGACCGCTACCTGCCCGGACCGCCCGAAAAACCGTCGCAGGTCGATGCCGCGACGGCGCGCGAACATGCGCAGATGCTGGCCGGTAATTATGTCAGCAGCCGCGGTTCCTTCACCAATTTCATGAGCCTGTTCGGTCTGCTGGGACAGGCAACGATTACGCTCGGCGAAGATGGCAAGATCAACTTTCCCGCGCTCGACGGGCTTGGCGCGGGTGCGCGCGACTGGGTCGAGGTCGAACCCTTTGTGTGGCGCGATACCGGCACCGGCGAGCGCCTCGCCGCAGAGGTCAAGGACGGCCGCGTCGTACGCATGAGCGTCGATGCCGGATCGCCCTTCATGGTGTTCGAACCCGCACCCGCCGGGGTCAACGCCGCGTGGCTCAACCCGGCCTTGATCTTCGCTTTCGGCATCATCCTGCTTGCGGCGCTCGCCTGGCCGGTGCGCGCGCTGGTACGGCGCAGCTTCAAGGCGGAGTTCGCGCTGACGGGCAGGTCGCGCCGCGCCTATCGCCTGTCGCGTGTCTTTGCGTGGCTCGCGCTCGGCGCCCTGGCGGGGTGGATCGGGCTGATTGCCGCCTTCTCGGCCGACATCGGCAGCATCGGCGGCCCGCTCGATTGGCTCATTCACCTGCTGCGTATCCTGACGCCGCTCGCCGCCTTTGGCCTGCTGGCAAGTGCGGCGTGGCACCTCTGGCTTTCGATCAAGGACAAGCGGCGCTGGTCGATGAAGCTTGGCGCGGTGCTGCTGATCCTCGCCGCCGCGGTGCTCGTGTGGGTCACGCTTGCCTTTCATCTCTATGGCTTCGGGATGGTCTATTGATGGCGACGCAAAAGACGCGGCGATTGTCGCTCGACCTTCGGGTCGAGCGCTTTCCCTATCATCGGCCGTTCCGCATATCGGGCCATGTCTTTACCGAAACCGCGCTGCTCGTCGCCGAACTGTCCGACGGTGAGCATGTCGGGCGCGGCGAGGGGGCGGGGGTCTATTACCTCGGCGACGACATCGACCATATGCTGGCCCAGGCAACCAGCGTGCGGGGTGCGATCGAGCGGGGCGCGACGCGCGAGGAATTGCAGCATCTGCTACCCCCCGGCGGCGCGCGCAACGCGCTCGACTGCGCCTTCTGGGAACTTGAGGCCAAGCAGGCGGGGCAGCCGGTGTGGAAGCTTGCCGGACTGGAGCCGCCGAGAGCGCTTCGCTCGACGCTGACGCTTGGCGCCGACAGCGCCGAAAATATGGCGAAGGCGGCACTGGCGATCGACCCTCAAGCCCCGGTCAAAGTCAAATTGACCGGCGACTTGGCCGATGACGTTGCGCGTGTCGTTGCGATCCGCACCGCGCGGGCCGAAGCATGGATCGGGGTCGACGCCAATCAGGGCTATGACGCGGGCACGCTCGCCGACCTGCTCCCCGTCCTTGTTTCGGCGCGCGTTGCGCAACTCGAACAGCCGCTGAAACGCGGGCGCGAGGCCGATCTCGACGGGCTGAAGCGCCCCTTGCCGTTCGTCGCCGACGAAAGCGCGCTTTCGCTCGCCGATACCGCTTCGCTGGTCGGGCGTTTCGATGTGGTGAACATCAAGCTCGATAAATGCGGCGGGCTGACCGAAGGGCTTGCGATCGCGCGCCAGGCAAAGGCGCTCGGCCTCGACGTCATGGTGGGCAATATGATGGGCAGCAGCCTGTCGATGGCGCCATCCTATCTGGTCGGGCAGCTTTGCGACATCGTCGATCTCGACGGGCCGACCTTTCTCGCCCGCGATCGCGTTCCCGGCGTCGAATATCGCGACGGGATGATCCATTGCCCGGCAGAAATTTGGGGTTCGTGACAATTTGATGTCCTAAATGGATTGACAATTTTCCAATCAGGACAATAATAGCCGGATAAAGATTTCATGAGAGGGAGGCTGGAATGACGTCGTCATTCCCGGTGACGCGCCGCGCGGTGATCGCGGGCGCGGCCGGGGTCGCTTTGTCCGCGCCGATGCTGAACCGCGGCACCTATGCCTTTGCCGCGGCGCCGGCGAAGACCTATTCGCGCCGCGCGGTCGACCTGGTCGCCTCCTCGCTGGTCATCGACATGCTGGCGCCGCTGAAAATCACGCTCGACGAAAATTATGTCGCGCACCGGCTGACCGCGGCCGAAGCGGCCGAGTTCCGCGCATCGGGCATCACTGGCTTTCACAATGCCTATGGCCTCGGCGGTCCCGATGCGAAGGCTCAGGCGCTCGAATATCTGGCGGCTTGGCAGGGTTTCGCGGGGCGCAACAGCCACGTCTTCACGCTCGTCGACGCCGCCGCCGACCTCGACCGGGCAAAAGCCGACGGCAAATGCGCGGTCATCATGGGCATCCAGAACGCCGAGCATTTCGAAAAGGTCGGGGATGTCGCGCGGTTCCGTCGCCTCGGCCTGCGCTGCGCGCAGCTTACCTACAACAGCCAGAACCGCATCGGTTCGGGCAGCACCGATCGCGTTGACGGCGGCGTCAGCGATTATGGCGCCGCGATCATCGCCGAGATGGAAATGCAGAAGATGCTGGTCGATGTTTCGCATTGCGGCGACAGGACGACACTGGATGCAATCGCGATCGCCAGGGGGCCGATCGCGATCACCCACAGTAATGCGCGCGCGCTCGTCGATCATCCTCGCGTCAAAACCGACGAAGCGATCAAGGCACTCGCGGCAAAGGGCGGGGTGATGGGAATCACGGGCGTGCGCATGTTCGTGCGCGCCAGCGATCCCACGAACGTCGGGCATATGGCCGATCATATCGACCATGTCGCAAAGCTCGTTGGGATCGATCATGTCGGCATTGGCTCCGACGCCGACCTGCACGGCTATGACGACATGAAGCCCGACGAATATGCCGTGCTGAAGGGCGCGTACAAGGACAGTTACGCCTTTCGCGACAAGATCGACATCGACGGTTTCGACCATCCTTTGAAGACCTTCGACCTCGTCGAGGAACTCATTCGCCGGGGCTATTCGAACGACAATATCCGGGCCGTGCTCGGTGGCAATTTTCGCCGCCTGCTCGCCCAAGTCTGGGGGTAAGACAATGAACAGGGGATTTTTTATTACCGGAAGCCTGATTGCGCTGGCGGCGGCCTGTCCCGCGCAGGCGCAAAACGCCGCCGCCGTCGAGACGGGAGGCGAAATCGTTGTCACCGCGCAAAAGCGCGTGCAGAACGTCCAGGACGTGCCAATCTCTATCGCGGTCGTGAACGGCGAGGAATTGCAGGAGCAGGGTTCGGCGTCGCTCGTCGATTATGCGGGCTATGTGCCCGGCATGAACGTCAGCAACGGCGGCACGCCGGGGCAGACGACGATCACGCTGCGCGGCGTTGCGCCTTTGAACGGCAGTCAGACGGTCGGCATCTATCTCGACGATGCGCCCGTCGGGTCGAGCGCGATCTATAACCGCGCCGGGTCGTTCACGATCGACCTTCTGCCCTATGACCTCGAACGCATCGAAGTGCTCAAGGGGCCGCAGGGCACGCTCTATGGCGCGAGCTCGATCGGCGGCCTGCTCAAATATGTGACCGTCCAGCCCGACACCCGCGAATTCAAGGTGCGCGCAGGCGTGGAGGGTTTCGCGATCAAGGGCGGCGACGGACTGGGGTGGGGCGGGCAGGTGTTCGTCAACGCGCCCATCGCGACCGACACGCTCGCGATTTCGGGCAGCTTTGCGTGGCGCAGGACGCCCGGCTGGGTCGACAGCGTCAACAACGCGGCGCTGACCGATCAGAATGATTATGAACAGCGTGGCGGCCGCGCCGCGCTGCTGTGGCAACCGATCCCCGAACTCAGCATCAAGCTGGCGGGCATCTGGCAGTCGCTCGATTCGGACGGCAACGGAACCTATGCCGCCGATCTTGCGGGCAACCGGCTGGGCGACGGACGCTCGTTCAACAACTTCGTTCCGGAATCCTTCGACGTCGATCTCGATTATTATTCGGCGACGATCGATTATGATTTCGGTGCGGCCGTGCTGACCTCGGCGACGACATTCAGCGAGACGCAGAGCCGCCAGGTCCAGGATGCGAGCTATGCGTTCGGCGTATTATTCCCGCTGCTGACCGGCGGGGCGATCCCTCCCGGCATCACGCCGTTCGCGCTCGATCTCGGGCTCAAGAAATGGACGCAGGAATTGCGATTGGCCTCGCCGAGCGGCGAGCGGCTCGAATGGATGATCGGCGGCTTCTTCACCGACGAGAAGACGAGCAATTCGCAGCTCGTCCGCTCGTTCGATATGGCAGGCAATCCGATTGCGCCGCTCGACCCGCTGGCGATCGTCGGCCTGCCCGCGACCTACAAGGAATATGCGGTTTTCGGCAACGCGACCGTCAAGCTGAGCGAACAGTTCGAGATCACGGGCGGCCTTCGCTGGGCGCGCAACGAACAGACGTTCCGTCAGATCAGCTCGGGCGCGATCGTGCCGCAGGCCGACGATCCCGGCGAGTCGGCCGAAAGCGTCTGGACCTTTTCGGTCAGCCCGCAGTTTCATATCAACGAAGATGCGATGCTTTATGCGCGCGTCGCGACCGGCTATCGCCCCGGCGGCCCGAATGTCATCGTTCCCAATGTCCCGCCCAGCGTCGATGCCGACCGCATGACCAATTACGAAGTCGGGCTGAAGGCGGATTTTGCCGATCGCATGGTCTCGATCGACGCCGCCTTCTTCTGGATGGACTGGACCGACATCCAGGTCACGCGCGCCTTCGGCGGCGTGTCGGGCGGTGCGAACGGGGGCAAGGCGACGAGCAAGGGTTTCGAAGGCAGTCTGGCGCTGCGCCCCGCGCCCGGTCTGACGATCAGCGCCACGGGCAGCTATACCGATGCCGGGCTCAGCGAGGATGTGCCTGAAATCGGCGGCGTGAAGGGCGACCGCCTGCCTGCCGTTCCGAAATTCGCCGGCGCGCTCAGGGCGGATTATGCGTTCGAACTCGGCGGCGGTACGGAGGGCAGCGTCGGTGCGGGTATCCGTCACGCCAGCAATCGGCTGTCGCTGGTCGAGAGCGACCCCCTGGTCGCGCGCGCCAAGGCTTATACCTCGGTCGATCTCAACGCGTCGGTGACGTTCAGCGACCATTGGACGCTTCGCGCCTATGCGCGTAACCTGCTCGACAACAAGGGCGAGATGGCACGTTCGACGCTGGCCGACGGGCTCAACCGGCCAAGCTTCCTCGCGATTTCGCCGCTTCAGCCGCGGACGATCGGCGTCGCACTCGACATGGCTTTTTGAGCGGACGGGAGTTGGACAGCATGAACGCCCCGATCGGCCGGATCGCCGAAAGCCTGACCCTGCCGCAGCCCTATCTGCTCTTCCTCGGCGACACGACCGAGGTGGGCTATGCCAAGACCGCCTTGGGCCTCGCTCACTGGGCGGCCGACCGCTGCGTTGGCGAACTCGGCGTCGCCGGCTGCACGGTGAGTGCGGGGTTGCCGCGCCTGACCGCTGCCGAGGCGCGCGCGGCGGGTGCGCGTTCGCTGGTGATCGGCGTCGCGAACCAGGGCGGGGTGATCAGCGACAGCTGGGTGGCCGCGCTCGTCGAGGCGATGGAGGCCGGGCTCGACATCATCAGCGGGCTGCACACGCGCCTGACGAGCGTGTCGGCGCTGGTCGAGGCATCGCGGCGCACCGGCCAGCGGCTAATCGACGTCCGCACCCCGCCGCCGTCGATCCCGATCGGCAATGGGCGCAAGCGCAGCGGCAAAAGATTGCTGACGGTGGGCACCGATTGCGCGCTCGGCAAAAAATATACCGCGCTCGCGCTGCACCGCGCCTTTGTGCTGCGTGGGATCGACGCCGATTTTCGGGCGACGGGACAGACGGGGATCATGATCGCGGGGGGCGGCATTCCGATGGATGCAGTCATTTCGGATTTCGAGGCGGGTGCCGCCGAAATTCTCAGCCCCGATGCGCCCGACGACCATTGGGATCTGATCGAGGGGCAGGGGTCGATCTTCAACCCCGCCTATGCTGCAGTGTCGCTCGGCCTCCTGCATGGCAGCCAGCCCGATGTCTTCGTCGTCTGCCATGATCCCTCGCGCAAGGTCATCCTGGGCATGGAACGCTTTGCGCTTCCCACTATCGAGGAGGTGATCGACCTGACCGTCCGGCTCGGCAGCCGAACCAACCCCGCGATCCGCTGCGGCGGGGTCAGTTTCAACACGTCGAGCATGGGGGCGGGCGAGGCCGAAGCGTTGATGGGCGCAGAGAGCCGCCGCCTCGGCCTGCCCGTCGCCGACCCGATCCGCGGCGGCGCGGCTTTCGACGCGCTTGTGGACCATTGCCTCGCATGAGCGTGGGCGGGGCCGGCGGCAGGGTGCGGGGTTCCACCTGGTTCCAGCGCTTCCTGCTGCCCGGTTTCGCGCTGAAGGCGGTCATCATCGGCGGCGGCTATGCCACCGGACGCGAGCTTGCCGAATATTTCGTGCCGTCGGGGCCATGGGGCGGGCTGGCCGCGATGCTGCTCGCGACGGCGATCTGGAGCATTGTTGCGGCGTTGACCTTCGCGCTCGCGCGCAAGCTTGGCGCCTATGATTACCGCGCCTTCTTCGAAGGGCTGCTCGGCCCGGCGTGGATCGTATTCGAAGTGGCCTATCTGATCTTTGTCGTGCTGATTCTCGCGGTCTTCGGCGCGGCCGCCGGGGCGATCGGCGCCGCGACTTTCGGCTGGCCCGACCTTGCGGGATCGGCGCTGCTGGCGCTCGGCATTCTCGCCTTTACCGCCTTCGGCACCGCAATCGTCGAGCGATTGTTCCAATATGCCTCGCTGCTGATCTATGCGGTCTATGGCTTGTTCATCATCTTTGCGCTCGCGAGTTTCGGTGACTTGATCGCCGACGGATTTGCGAAAGCTCCCCCGCCGTCGGGGAATTGGGTCGCGGGCGGCGTCACCTATGCCAGCTATAATATCGTCGGCGCGGTGATCATCCTGCCGGTGCTGCGCCATCTGACCAGCCAGCGCGACGCGGTGGCGGCGGGGCTGATTGCCGGGCCGCTGACGATGCTGCCCGCGGTCCTCTTCTTCGTCGCCATGACGGCCTTCTATCCCGTGATCGGCGGCGCGACGCTGCCCTCCGATTTCCTGCTCCGCCAGATGGCGGTGCCGGGCTTTCACCTCCTGTTCCAGCTGATGATCTTTGCCGCGCTGCTCGAAAGCGGCGTCGGCGCGGTTCACGCGATCAACGAACGCGTGTCGGGAGTTGTCGAGGCGCGCGGCCGACCACCGCTCGCCACCCGCGCGCGCGCCGCGATCGGCTCGCTCGTCCTCGTCGGCTGCATGTTCGTCGCCTCGCGCGTTGGCCTCGTCGACCTGATCGCCAGCGGATACCGCTTCCTCGCGTGGCTGTTTCTCGCCGTTTTCGTGTTGCCGCTCCTTACCGTCGGCAGCTGGCGCCTGCTGCGCCCCGAACCCGCTCGCCCAATGGAGGCTTTGCCATGAAACGCCTGCTCGCCCTCTGCCTCCTCGTATCGCTCGCCATGCCTGCGTGGGCCGACCCGCCTGCCGACATCGGTGAAAGCGTCGAGGCGCTCCGCCAGAAAGTCGGCGCCGCAGGCGTCTCGATCGCGATTGTCGAGGATGGCCGGACGACGCTGTCGCGCGGCTGGGGCGTGCGCAAGCTCGGCGAACGCGCGCCGGTCGATGCCGAGACGATTTTCCAGACCGGCTCGACGGGCAAGGCGATGACGGCGGCGGCGCTCGCGGTGCTGGTCGACGAAGGCAGGATCGGTTGGGACGATCCGGTCATCCAGCATATGCCGTGGTTCCGCATGTACGACCCGTGGGTCACGCGCGAGATCACGATCCGCGACCTGCTCGTCCACCGAAGCGGGTTGGGGCTGGGGCAGGGCGACCTGATGTTCGTCCCGCGCACCCATCTGACGCGCAGACAGACGGTCGAGCGCGTCGCTTATTTGAAGCCGAAGACGAGCTTCCGCTCGGCCTATGCCTATGACAACATCCTTTACGCCGTCGCCGGCCAGCTGATCGAGGAGGTTACGGGCCAGACATGGGAGGATTTCATCCGCGCGCGCATCCTTCGCGCCGGCGGCATGAAAAATGCGACGAGCGATAGCGCCGAGCGCTTTGCGACGCCGAACCGCAGCTGGCCGCACGCCCGCCTATCCGGCCCCTTGCGCGGCCTGGGACCGCAGCAGGTGCTCGACGAACGCGACGAACTCGGCCGCAACGGCGCACCCGCGGGCGGTCTCGCGCTCAGCGCCGACGATATGGCGGCATGGCTTCGAATCCAGCTTGCGCGCGGCGCGTTGCCCGACGGCAAGCGGCTGTTCAGCGAAAAGCAGGCGATGGAAATGTGGGCGCCGGTCACGCCGATACCGATCACACCGCTGCCCGATGCGTTGAAGCCCGCGCAGCCGACGCAACAGGCCTATGCGCTCGGCTGGCAAGTGCAGGATTATCGCGGCCACCGCATCATCCAGCATGGCGGCGGCGTGTTCGGCTCGATCACGCGCGTCGTGCTGATCCCAGATCGGAAAGTCGGTTTCGCGATCATGATGAACAGCGAGGACAGCGGAATGCTCCTCGGCCTGACCTATCGGCTGCTCGATCACTATCTGGATCAGGGCGACCATGGGTGGATCGAGAAATGGGAAAATTGGTATCAGTCGCGGCTCGCCGGGGGCAAAGCCTTTCTCGAGCAAGCGAAAGCGTCGCCAGCGAAAAGCGGTCCCTCGCTTTCGCTGGCGCGCTATGCCGGGCGTTTCCGCGATCCCTGGTATGGCGATGTCGTGGTCGAGTCGGACAAGAAAGGGTTGACCATCGACTTTACCTCGACGCCCCGGATGGCGGGGCGGCTCGACCATTGGCAATATGACAGCTTCGTCACCCGGTTCGACGATCCGGCGATCGAGCCCGCCTATGTCACCTTTGCCCTCGACGCCGACGGGAAGGTGACGGGGGTGACGATGAAAGCGGTGAGCAAGATCGCCGATTTCAGCTGGGATTATCACGACCTCGACCTGAAGCCCGTGGAGGACAAGAAGTGAAACAACTGGCACTCCTCTTGACCGCGACGTCGCTTGCCGCCTGCTCGACCGGCGGGGATGAGCCGAAGGCGCCGGAGCCTCCACTGCACAGCCGGATGCTCGTGCTCGACACCCACCTCGATACCCCGCTCCATTTCGAGCGCGCGGGGTGGAGCTTTGCCGACCGCCACACCCTCGCCGACGATATGGTGCAGCTCGATATTCCGCGGATGAAGGACGGCCACCTCGATGGCGGTTTCTTCGTCATCTATACCGAACAGGGACCCTTGACGGCCAAGGGTTATGCCGACGCGCTTGCCTTTGCGCGGCGACGGTCGGACCTGATCGACCGCACGCTCGCCCGCTATTCCGACGCGATCGCCCCCGCGCGCACCGCCGCGGATGCCGGGCGGCTGACGCGGGAGGGCAAGCTGATCGCCTTCAAATCGATGGAGAACAGCTATCCGCTCGGCGAAGACCTGACGCTGCTCGCGGAGTTTTACGGCAGGGGCCTGCGCATGGCGGGGCCGGTGCATTCGCGGACCAACCAGTTCGCCGACAGCGCGACGGGCGAGGCGCGCTGGAAGGGGCTGAGCCCGCTTGGCAAGCAATGGGTGGCCGAGATGAACCGGCTGGGCATCGTCATCGACGCGAGCCATTCGTCCGACGCGGCGTTCGACCAGATGCTCGCGCTTTCGAAATATCCGATCATCCTCTCGCATTCCAGCCTACGTTCGGCGCACGATCATCCGCGCAACCTCGATGAAGCGCGGCTGAAGGCGCTCGCGGCGAAGGGCGGGGCGATGTGCATTTCGACGATCTTCATGTCCGACATGAACATGACCCCGGCGCGCGCCGAATTGTTCGGGCAATATGAACGGATCGGTACAATGACGGCGGCCGAGCAGGCCGAGCTCAACCGGAAATGGCGCGAACTCGACAAGAGCGAGTCCCTATGGGCCGCCGATTTCGAGGATTATATGAAGATGGTGCTGCGCGCGATCGAGGTCGCGGATCCCGACCATATCTGCTTCGGCGCCGACTGGGACGGCGGGGGCGGCCTCAACGGTATCGAGGACATCACCGCACTGCCCAAGGTCACGGCACGGCTGAAGGAAGCGGGCTATTCGGACGCCGAAATCGAAAAGATGTGGAGCGGCAATGTCCTGCGCATCCTCGCGGCGCAAGGCGGCTAGACTGTGCAACCTTCATCGCTCGTCATCCCGGCGACGGCCGGGATCTCGCCGGTGCCGTAATCCGATAGGGTGAGATCCCGGCCTTCGCCGGGATGACGACGCTGATCGGTCGTTCCGGCGCCCTCGTTTCGGCGATATGGCCGCTCCTCCCGTGCGCAGGCCGCGCCGCTTCACCCTACCCCGCGATACGCTGCGCAGCGCGGGGAGGTGAGGCGGCACGACAAGCCATTTGCCTAGGCTGTGTTGGGGCTGTAATACGGCCCCACGCATGACCTGGTTCCGCAAACCCGAAGGCGCCGACCCCACCCTTGCGATGACGCCGGGGGGGCCGTTCGCCGACGTTCCGCCGTCATCGCCGCCGCCGACCGCGCCGCTTCCCGAATCGCGGCGGCGTAAATGGCTGCGGCGCATCGCGCGCGGCTTTGCGGTTCTGTGCGTGATTTTCATCCTGCTTGTCGGCTGGCTTGCGCTCACCGCGCCGCTTTCGAAATCGCTCGAACCGATCGCGCCGCCACAAATCACCTTGCTCGCGTCCGACGGCACCCCGATCGCGCGGTCCGGGGCGATCGTCGACCGACCGGTCAAGGCGCGCGAGCTGCCCGGCCATGTCACCGGCGCGTTCCTCGCGATCGAGGACCGGCGCTTCTATTCGCACTGGGGCATCGACCCGCGCAGCATCGCGCGCGCGGTGTGGAGCAACGTGACCGGCGGGCCGACGCAGGGCGGCAGCACGATCACGCAGCAGCTTGCGAAATTCACCTTCCTGACGCCGAAACGCACGCTCGGCCGCAAGGCGCGCGAGGCGCTCATCGCTTTCTGGCTGGAGGCGTGGCTGACGAAGGACGAGATTCTCGAACGCTATCTGTCGAACGCCTATTTCGGCGACAACACTTATGGCCTGCGCGCGGCGTCGCTCCATTATTTCTATCGCCAGCCCGAAAATCTGACCCCGGCGCAGGCGGCGATGCTCGCGGGGCTGGTGCAGGCGCCCTCGCGTCTCGCTCCCACGCGCAATCCCGAGCTTGCCGAAAAGCGCATGAGGCTGGTGCTGAATGCGATGGTTGCGACGGGCCGGATGACCGAGCGCGAGGCGCGCGCGATCCGCACGCCGCGCATAGACGTGCGCACGCGCGGTACGCTGCCCACCGGCACCTATTTCGCCGACTGGGCCTTGCCCGAGGCGCGCAAGCTCAGCGACGTCGGCTATTCGCGCCAGACGATCGCAACGACTCTCGACGCGCGGCTTCAGGCGATCGCGCGGCGCGTCACCAGCCGCGCAGGGCTGGGCAAGGCGCAGGTCGCGCTCGTCGCTATGCGCCCGAATGGCGAGGTTGTCGCGATGATCGGCGGCCGCGATTATGCCGCTTCGCCCTTCAACCGCGCGACGCAGGCGCGGCGCCAGCCGGGATCGACCTT
>JBGTUD010000039.1:0-15136 GCA_041939405.1 Sphingopyxis sp.
AATTCACATACAAAAGGTGACGGGCCGTCGAGGGCGTCCGAAAAGACGCCGCTCACCGCCCTGGCGGTGCAGGCGATTTTTGACCGCGCCGCGGCGCGCTTCGGCGACTCTCCGCCGGGTCTGGCGCAGCTCTTGATCGGCGGGCGCGAGGTGGGCGGGGCGCTGGTCGACGACCCGCGCGTCGCGCTCGTCTCGGCGACCGGATCGACGGCCATGGGCCGCGCGGTGGCGCCGCGCCTTGCACAGCGCTTCGCGCGCGCGATCCTTGAACTGGGCGGCAACAATGGCGCGATCGTCGCGCCGTCGGCCGACCTCGACCTGGCGCTGCGCGGTGTCGCGTTCGGTGCGATGGGGACGGCGGGCCAGCGCTGTACGACGACGCGCCGCCTGTTCGTCCACGACAGCATCTATGACGGCTTCGTCGGGCAATTGAAGGCGGCTTATGCGAGCGTTCGTGTCGGCAATCCGCTGGCCGACGAGGTGCTCGTCGGGCCGCTGATCGACCGCGCCGCCTATGACGCGATGCAGGCGGCGCTCGTCGCGGCCCGGTCGGTGGGCGGGGTGGTGCATGGCGGCGAGCGGGTGGGGGATGGCGCCAGCTATTATGCAAGGCCCGCGCTGGTCGAAATGCCGGCACAGACCGGCCCGATGCTGGAGGAGACGTTCGCGCCGATCCTGTACGTCATGCGCTACCACGACCTCGACGAAGCGATGGCGCTGCACAATGGGGTCGCGGCTGGGTTATCCTCCGCGATCTTCACCACCGACATGCGCGAGGCCGAACGCTTCCTCGCCGCGAGCGACTGCGGCATCGCCAACGTCAATGTGGGGACGAGCGGGGCGGAGATCGGCGGGGCGTTCGGGGGCGAAAAGGAGAGCGGCGGTGGCCGCGAAAGCGGGTCCGATTCGTGGCGCCAATATATGCGCCGCGCGACGAACACGGTGAATTACTCCGACGCGTTGCCGCTAGCGCAGGGCGTGAGTTTCGAGATTTAGCGATCCTCCCCGTTCCGGGGAGGATCAGGCTACCCGCCAGCCAAAGCCTTGTTCGATCGGCACGACCTGTCCCGCGGTCCCCACCGGTTCGTGCGTCCCGTCGGTCAAAAATGCCAGCATCGCCGCATCGCGCACATCGACATGCGCGAGCGTGCGTTTGCCCTCGGGTGTCCGCGCCACGACCACACCCGCCTTCGGCTGCCCGTCGCGGCCATAGAAAATCGTGTAGGTTTCAATACTGGCCGGTCCGGCATAATCCTCGACCAGTTCGGGGACCGGGCCGCGCTTCGCCTCGGCTTCGGCCTGATAGTCGAAATCCTGCGGAAAGCTGGCGGCGGCAATCGGTTCGCGGCCCAGCACGATGCAATGATTGTCGGTCGCGAAACCGCCATTGGCAAAAAGGAAGCCATAACGCCCTTCGGCGCGCAGCTTCTGCACCATCGAAACGATCGCATGGCTCATATAATTGGCGATCGGGCCGCCGCCGAAGGTCAGGCCGCCGAACACGCTCGCGGGCCGATCCCACGGCCAGCCCAGGATGCGGCGCGCCATCTTGGGCACGCAGGGGAAGCAGCTGTAAAGCTCCACCCAGTCGAAATCGTCTACCGTCATGCCGTTGAGTGCGAGCGTCCGCGTGATCGACGTCTCCATGCTGACGCTATGGTCGTAGCGGTCGCGGTTCAGGATGCTCGCGGGTTCCTTTGCCGCGGCGCCCATGCCGACATGGATCAGCCGTTCCTCGGCGATACCGCGGCGGCGCGCTTCGGCGAGGCTCGCGACGAGGAACCCCGCGCCCTGATTGACCGACGAATTGGCGACCATCAGCTTCGAATAGGGAAAGGCGATCGGGCGGTTGCGCTCGTCGACGCGGAGAATGTCGGCGGGCGAGACGGGTTTGCGGATCCACGCGCCGTCGTTCGCGGCGGCGACCTCAGAAAAGCGCGACCAGATTTCGGCGCTCTCGAACTGCGCATCCTCCAGACTTTCGCCCCACGCGGCGCGCGTCGCATTTTCATAGAGCGGATAGACGTCGACCGGCGCCGCAAGGCCGTGCTTTTGCGCATAATTGGGCTCCCGGCGGGTCGCGACCTTGCGCACGGCGTTATAGCTCTTGTCCTCGCCGGTCGCTGCCTTGGCGGCGCGGCCCGCGGCGGTGCGCAGCGCCTCGCCGCCGACGATCGCGGCGAGTTTGACCTCGCCCGCGCCGATGCGGTTGGCGGCCTCGTTGAGCAGGCGCACCGGCGTGTCGCCGTGCGGCGCGGCCGACTGGTAATTGATCGCCGGGCTCGCGCCGATCGCGGCGGCGAGCGGTTCGCAAAGCTTGCCGAGATGATGGAAGCTGATCTGGTCGACGACCGCGAGGCTGTCGATCTCGGGGAGCGGGATACCCGCGTCCTTGGCCGCCAGTTCCAGCGCCGCAACCATCAGCCCGAGCGAATCGAGCCCTTGGTCGGGGTCCTCGGGCCGGTCGTTAATCTGTCCGACGCCGATGATGACGGGAATGCGTTCGGGATCGGTCATCATCAGCGCGCCTTCCACTCAGGCTTACGCTTTTCGGCGAAGGCGCGCGGGCCTTCGCGCGCATCTTCGCTGCGCATCAGCGCGCTTCGCTCGATCGCATTATGCTCCCAATAGGGGGCGTCGGCGGCAATGCGCCCGTCCTGGATGCCGAGCGCGACGCGCTTTGACGCCTGCACCGAGAGCGGCGCGTTGGCGGCGATCTTTTCGGCGAGCGCGAGCGCGGTAGGCATCAGCTCGGCGAGCGGGACGACATGATTGACCAGCCCGAACGCGGCGGCGCGCGCGGCGGGGATCGGGTCGCCGGTCAGCATATATTCCATCGCAAGTTTCTTCGGCAGCTGCTGCGCAAGGCGGAAGGCGCCGCCCGCCGCGGCGAACAGCCCGACCTTGACCTCGGGCAGCCCGAATTGGGCATGGGTTGCGGCGACGATGATGTCGCTCATCAGCGCAATCTCGCAGCCCCCGCCAAAAGCAAAACCATTGACCGCAGCGATGATCGGTTTCGAGATGGGGTGCGACACCATGCCCGCGAAACCCCACGCCTGCTGCGCCGGATCGTCGGGATAGAGGCTTTCGCCGCGCGACAGCGCGACAAGGTCGGCACCCGCGCAAAAGCTTTTGTCGCCCGCGCCGGTGATGACGACCGCGCGGATGTCGGGGTCGTTCTCTGCCTCTTCGAGCGCGGTGCCGACGCCGATGTGGACCGCGGCGTTGACCGCATTGCGCGCTTCGGGCCGGTTGATCGTCACGATCAGCACATGGCCGCGTCGCGTTGTGAGGATGGTGGTGTCGGCCGTATCGGTCATCGCGAATCTCTCCCTTTCGGGCGAGTATCGCGATACGTTGACGTTTACGTCAACTGGAAAGCGCGGATAGGGCCCCGAACCCGTCTGCGCTAGATCAGCGCTTCGAGGAGTCCGATCAGGGGCTTGTCGGCGGGCGGCATTGCCAGCGCGTGAAGCTCGACCGGACGCACCCAGCGCAGCGCGCTGGCGTGGTGCGCCACCGGGGTTCCGCGCCATTTTCGGCAGATATAGAGTAGCAGCAACAGGTGCCGGTCGCCGATCCGGTCGCTCGCGAAACAGGCGGGGGCAAGGCAGGCATGATCGACGTCGATCGTCAATTCTTCCCTGAGTTCGCGGATAAGCGCCGCTTCGGGCGTTTCCCCCGATTCCACCTTGCCGCCGGGGAATTCCCATAGACCGGCCATCGCGAGCCCGTCCGGACGCTGTTGGACGAGCAAGCGTCCATCGCGATCGACGAGCGCCGCCGCGACCACGAAAAGCGAGGTTTTTGGCGGATTTCCGGGGGTGGGGGCGGGCAAATTGTTAACCTTCCTGTGCAATCATCGGCACCCTCGGGAACTATATGTCAGTCAGGGGCGGAGCAATGCGCAATCTTTACAGGCTGATGCGGTCGACCAGGGCCGCAACAGCCGTCGAATATGGGCTGATTCTGGCCCTGGTCTTCCTGGCGGCCGTCGTGGCTTTCGGCAATGTCGCCAACTCCACCAATAGCATGTGGGGCAATGTCTCCAACGCCGCGGAGGCGAATATGTAGCGCCATCGGCCGGCGTCCCATTTCGGGGCGCGACGGGGCGCACAAGGGCGAAGCCCATTAAGAGTTTCAAAACCTATTCGACATAAACCGCCGATGTTGACCCAGACCAGACCGTCAACAGGGTAAGTGAAATCAGGAGACCAGTCATGAAGTTCATCAAGAAATTCGTTCGCGACACCAAAGCCGCCACCGCCATCGAATATGGCCTGATCGCGGCTCTCATCGCCGTCGCTGGCATCGCCGCGATGTCGGCTGTCGGCGAAAGCGTCGGCAACACCTTCAACACTGTGTCGAACGAACTCGACCAGTAAGGCCGAGCTAAGTCGTCGATGCGCGCCGCCACGGCGGCGCGTTGACCGAACAGGGAAGGGCGGCAGGGCAATCCTGCCGCCCTTTTCTTGTCTCCTTCAATCGCCCTATCGTGCGTAAACGACGATTTTCACTTTCTGCCCCGGCGTCAGCCGGCTCGAAGCAGTGAGGCGATTGAGCACCTGAAAACGCTCGGTCTGATAGTCGCGATACGCCATCCGGCGTGCCAGCGTCGCCACCGTGTCGCCGCGGCCGACCGTCACGACATCGACGCGCCGGGGCCGGATCGCCGCCGCTTCCGACGCGCTCAACCTTTGCACGCTGCCGAACATCGAGTTGAACACGCTGCTGCGCCCTGCCTGCGTCAGCGTAACGAAATGAAAAGCCTGGCTGCGGGAAAATTCATAGGCGAAGACGGTGACGTCGACCTGCCCCGACTGGCTGTTGACGCGGGCCGTCGAATAAAAGGCCGGGATTCCGTTCACCGTCGTACGCTGGATGGAACCGGGGCTGATCGACGCATTGCCGGCAATCGCGCGGAACACCGACGAAATATAGGCGTTCATGTCGCCGCTATAGGGGCCCGTGGAAAACTGACCCTGACCGCCATTGCCACTGATCGATACGGCAGCGGTGCCGTTCTGCATCGCATAGCCGCTGGGCACGGTGAAACGAAGGCGCAGATCGGGATGCAGGAAATTGCGTCCCTCGACCACCCCTTGTGCGGGATCGTCGCCATAGAGCACGCCATCGACCGATGCCAGAAACGTGTCGGCATTGCGCATACCGCCGACGCCGCCTGCGCGGCTCGCCAGCGATTGCGCGTTGCGCACGCGCGAGGCCGGATCGGGGTGCGTGCTCGCCCATTCGGGAAGCGAGCGCGCATTCCCGCCCGCAAGACGCGCATCGAGGCTGGTCTGGTTGGCCAGGCTCGCAAGCATCGTCGACAAAGCCATCGGATCGTAGCCCGCGCTGCGCAGATATTGGACGCCAAGCTGGTCGGCTTCCAATTCCTGGCCGCGCGAGAAGCCAAGGGTCGCGAGCTGAGCAACGCGCATCGAATTGTCCTGAAGCAAACCGCCGAGCCCGCCGAGCAGCCCGCCATTGTCGCCGATCGCGCCGCCGAGCACCGCGCCCAGCACGCCGAGAATCGTGTTGCGCGTCGCCGCCGACTGGCGCTTTTTGCTGTGCTGCGCGGCGACGTGACCGACTTCGTGCCCCAGCACGCCCGCCAGCTCGGCCTCGTCATTCATCAGCGCCATCAACTGCCGCGTCACATAGACATAGCCGCCGGGAATCGCGAACGCATTGTTTACCGGCGAGTTGAGCAGGGTAACGGTGAAATCGCTCGGCGAGCGCGACAGTCCGGACTGGACGGCGATATTCTGTCCAACCCGGTTCACATAGGCCGCCTGCGGTCCGCTGTAGGCGCCGCCAAATTCCTGCACCAGCTGGGGGTGGGCTTCGTCCCCCTGTTTGCGTTCGGCAGGCGATATGCTGGTCGCCGTCTTGATCGGCTTTGTCCGGGCATCGGCCGTACCGTTCATCCCGCCGCCACCCGCGGCCGCGCAGCCTGCCAGAATCGCGGCAATCGCCGTTGCTGTCGTCAACCGGCCCATGATCATGCCTCCCACCTTTGCTGTCATCGTTCAGACTATCCCTGTCATTTCAAAGGGCAAGCGGTGACGCCGACGGTGCGGCTCACCAAACGCCCATGAAGGCAACGCGGACAGGAAGGATCGGGTTCCGAACGGCGTCAGGCGCGGCCCATCGCGAGGAATTTCTCCTCACGCGACGCGAGCAGCGTATCGCGCGGCAGGCCGGAAAGCGCGCCAAGTTCCTGCTCGATGGCGTCGCCGAGAGCGGCAATCGCCACTTCGGGCGCGCGGTGCGCGCCGCCCACGGGTTCGGGTACGATGCGGTCGATGACCTTGAGCGCCAGAAGATCCTGCGCCGACATTTTCATCGCCGCAGCGGCATCGGCCGCCTTGTCCGACGTGCGCCACAGGATCGAGGCGCAACCTTCGGGGGAAATCACCGAATAGACGGCATGCTCGAACATGAGCACGCGGTTGGCCGCAGCGAGCGCAATGGCGCCGCCCGATCCGCCCTCGCCGACGACTGCCGCGACCATCGGCACGCCGAGTGCAAGACATTGTTCGGTCGACCGCGCGATCGCTTCGGCCTGCCCGCGTTCCTCTGCCTGGATACCGGGGAAGGCGCCCGACGTATCGACCAGCGTGACCACCGGCAGGCCGAAACGGTCGGCGAGCTGCATCAGACGGATCGCCTTGCGATACCCTTCGGGCTTCGCCATGCCGAAATTATGCTTCATACGCGACGGAATATCGTCGCCCTTTTCATGACCGATCACCATCACGCGCCGGCCGCGAAAGCGCGCGAAGCCGCCGAGAATAGCCTGATCGTCGGCAAAGTTGCGATCGCCCGCGAGCGGCATCCAGTCGTCGAACAGGCCCGCGACATAATGTTTGAAATGCGGCCGGTCGGGATGACGCGCGACCTGCGTTTTCTGCCACGGCGTCAGCTTGGCATAGATGTCGCGGAGCAGTTTCGAGGATTTATCCTCCAGCCGCGCAATGTCGTTATCGATGTTGAGCGACGGATCGTCGCCCATTTCGCGCAGTTCAGCGATCTGCCGATCGAGCGCCGCGACCTGTTTTTCGAAGTCCAGAAAGGCTGTCATGCGCCGTCGCTAGGACGATGACGGGCTGAGGTCAACGTCATCCATTCGGGCAAGCGGGTGCCGTTTATTGACCAGCTCGACGAGCCGACGGCTATCGACATGCGTGTAAATCTCGGTCGTCGCAATGTCGGCATGACCCAGCATCAATTGCAGCGCGCGCAGGTCTGCCCCGCCTTCGAGCAGGTGCGTGGCAAAAGCGTGGCGGAGGACATGCGGGCTGACCGCGGCGGGATCGATCCCGGCGCGGGCAGCGAGATCGCGGAGCATCTGGAACAGCCGGACGCGCGAGATATGGGCCTTTCCGGACGGAAATAGCCATGGCGAGGCGTCCGGTACCAGCGGCAGCCACCGCGCCAATGCGGCGCGCGCGCGCTGCGAAAGCGGCACCAGCCGTTCCTTGCCGCCCTTGCCGCGAACGATCAGATATTCGCGCTCGGCGGCAACCGCCCGGCGCGGCAGCGATACAAGTTCGCTCGCGCGCAAGCCCGATCCGTAAAGCAGCTCGAGCAGCAGCAGCATGCGGACTGCCGCCGGCGGCGCCTCGCCCGCGGCGGCGTGCCCGGCCTGTTCGAACAGGCGTTCGACGTCGTCGTGCGTCAATATGCGCGGCAGCGGGCGGCGTGTCGCCGGGCGCGCGATGTCGAGGGCCGGATTGTCGATGCGCTCGCCCTCGTCGAGCAGAAAGGCGAAAAACTGGCGAAGCGCCGACAGCTTGCGCGCCGCGCTGCTCGCCGCCAGCGATCGATAATCGGCCATCAGTTCGCGCAGCGCCGCCGCGTCGGCCGTGCCCAGCGATCCCTTGATCCCCTCCGCCGCCTGTTCAAGGTCGCGGCGATAGGCGGTCAGCGTGTTCGGCGAGGCACCGCGCTCGGCCGCCATCATCTCCAGAAACCGGTCGATCAGGGCGCCGTCAGACACGCACCAAGGCTTCGGCGGCGATCATCCGGGCTTCGGCCGACAAGCCGACCCGCGTGAGCGCGCGGACGATATGATAGAGATGGTAGGGCGGTACTTTCGACCAGTCACCCTGCATCCCCGCCGCCGCGAGCAGCGCGACCATGCCGGGTTCACGGCGCTCGGCGGCCGCCTCGATCGCGCGCGTCCAGCGCGTTTGCCGGCCGAGATCGGCGTCGAGGTCGCGCGCCGCCGCCGCTGCCGCATCGGCGTCGAGCCGCCCAAGGCCGGCAAGCCCCGCCAGCAGGAATTTCGAGCGCAGATAATCGGCGCTGTCGTCATCGTCCGAAAAGCGTTCGACCGCGCCCGCGCTCATGCCGCTCAGCGCGCGCGGCGCACCGACTGCCAGCACGCCCCACGCGCGGCTTCCCGCCGCTATATTCGGTGCCCAGACGAGCGCGTTGGCATCATATCCTGCCGCCAGCATCGACCCCAAAAGCTGCCACGGATCGTCGCCGACGTCGGTGCCCGGCGGCAACGCCGCAGCCGCCCGTGCGGTGGCGACCATTGCGGCATAGGCTTCGGCGGGCGTGCCCGCTGCTTCCCACACGGCTTCCATGGCGGCATAACGGTCGGCCCGCGCAGCGCCGCTGAACGCGGTTCGCAGGCGATCGGTCTGCGCGCTCAGCGTCTCGCTCGGCTCTTCCTCGCCCGCCGCCGCGCTGAGCAGCGAGACATAGGCCTCGCTCGAAAGCACGCCGCGCGCCGCTGCCTCGGGCGCCGCGGCGATGCGCGGCGTCATATCGGTCATCGGCGCGAGCACGGTCCAGCCCTTCATATAGAAGGGCGCGGTGCTGCGCAGTGCGTCGGGCACCGGGATCGCCGTCGCGGTCGCCATGCCGAACCGCCAGCTTGTCAGCCGATCGACATTGTCCCATTCGATCGTCGTCGATCGCCGCCCGGCACCCGTCGCCCCCAGCACGCGTTCGGCCAGCAGGATGTCGAAGTTTGCAAGCTTGCCCGCCGATCGCACGCGGCCGATCGCCCAGCCCGCGGGGCCGGCTTCGCCCGACAGACCCGAACAGATCGCCGACGCCAGGCGCCAGCTGTGCTCCTCGCCATGCGCCAGCCCCGCCGGGACATAGGGGCAGAGCCCCGCCGGGTCGGCGTTGGCAAGATAGACCTGCTGCGCGGTGGCGACGAGGCGCGGACTGGCGCGGTCGTAATCGACCGACTGAACGATCCGCCGTGCCGCGGTCGATTCGCCCATGCGCAGCAGCAAGGCCGCGCGCTCGGCGGCAAGGTCGGCGCCATTGATCGTTACCGGTGTGTCGATCGCCGAAGCCAGCGCGCGGCGCAGCAATATCTGCCCCCAACGCGAAGCGATCTGGCCATTCGTCCGGCGCATGATCGCCGCAGCATATTGACCGCGCACGCCAAACGCGTCGGGGGCAAGGCTGCCGGTTTCGGGGGTCAGCGGGCCGATGCGCGTGAGCAGCCGGCGCGCGCCGGGGGGCAGGTCATATTTCAGGCCGCCCGATTCGAGCTCTTCATCCTCGGCTTCGTCATCCCCGGTATCGGCGGCATCGCCGGTGCTGCCGCTCACCGTCGGCACGACCGGCGGCGGCGTGCCGCCGTTCACCGGCGGTGCGCCAGGGGCCGGTGACGGCGCGGGCGTCGGGGCGGGACGCGGCGCGGGCGTGTCGGAGGGGTTGCCGAACCCTTCGGGCAGCAGCGATTCCTGTGCAATTGCGGGCAATACCAGCACGGCGGCCGACAGACCGAGCGCCAACGAGAATGTGCTTCGCTTCATCGCAGTGCGCTTTCGGCCATCTTGTCGTTCACATCCACCTATATCGTCGGCAAACACACCGGACAGCGGCGCTTTTCCCGATCCGGTCGCCGCGCGCAATATCGCATTTGCACCGTTCGTCCCATTTGATCCGCAGCAAAACCATTGTCCCGCGCGGTTCGGGCGGTATAGCCGCGCGCACCATGTCGCGAAACCCGAAAAGCCCGGCTCGTTCATCGTCGGCGGCCATCCCCGCGTCGATCCGCGCGCGGTCGATCGTGCTCGTCGGGCTGATGGGGTCGGGAAAATCCACGGTGGGCCGCCGGCTCGCGCAGCGGCTGGGTATGCGCTTCGCCGACGCCGACGACGAGATCGAGCGCGCCGCCGGCATGACGATTTCGGACATTTTTTCGCGTTTCGGCGAGCCGCATTTTCGCGACGGAGAACGGCGTGTGATCGCCCGGCTGCTCGCCGGAAAGCCCATGGTGCTGGCGACCGGCGGCGGGGCGTTCATCAACGACGAGACGCGCGCGCTGATCTTGCGCGACAGCCTCAGCATCTGGCTCGATGCCGACATTCCCACGCTGGTCGAGCGCGTCGCCCGCCGCAGCCACCGCCCGTTGCTGAAGGATCGCGACCCCGCCGAGGTGCTGCGCGAGCTGGCGGCGGTCCGCAATCCCATCTACGCCGAGGCGCATCTGCGCGTGAGTTCGGCAAGCACGCCGCACGAACATACGGTGCGCGCGATCCTGGAGGCATTGGCGACATGGAAAAGCTGACCGTCGATCTTGGCCGCCGCAGCTATCCGATCCTGATCGGCGACGGGCTGATCCGCCACATCGGCGCGCATGTCGCGCCGCTGCTGAAGCGCCCGCGGACGATGATCGTCACCGACACCCATGTTGCCGACCATTATCTGATCCCGCTCGGCACGGCGCTGGCGATGGAGAATATCTCCTTCTCCTCCTTCGTGCTCGATGCCGGAGAGGCGACAAAAAGCTGGGCGGGGCTGGCGCGGCTCACCGAATGGCTGATCGGCGAAGGGATCGAACGCAGCGACCATGTCATTGCGCTGGGCGGCGGCGTGATCGGCGATCTTGTCGGCTTTGCGTGCAGCATCGTCAAACGCGGCTGCAACTTCATCCAGGTGCCGACGACCTTGCTCGCGCAGGTCGACAGCAGCGTCGGCGGAAAGACCGCGATCAACGTCGCGGCGGGCAAGAATCTGATCGGCGCCTTTCACCAGCCGGCGATGGTCGTGATCGATCCGACGACGCTCGAAACGCTGCCGCGCCGCGAACTTGGTGCGGGCTATGCCGAGGTCGTCAAATATGGGCTGATCGACGACGCCGATTTTTTCGCCTGGTGCGAAGCGAACGGCGGCGCGCTGCTCGCGGGCGACAGCGCCGCGCGGCACAAGGCCATATCGCACAGCGTTGCGGCAAAAGCGCGCATCGTCGCCGCCGACGAGCGCGAAACGCAGGATATTCGTGCCTTGCTGAACCTCGGTCACAGCTTCGGCCACGCGCTCGAAGCCGAAACCGGCTATTCGGACCGGCTGTTACACGGCGAGGCAGTCGCCGCGGGCATGGTGCTTGCGCATCAGTTTTCGGCCGCGAACGGCCTTTGCCCGGCAGAGGATGCTGCGCGCGTGCGCGACCATCTGGCCAGCGTCGACCTGCCGCACAGCCTGGCGAGCGCGGGGATCAACACGGGGGGCAGCGAACTCGCCGCGCATATGGCGCACGACAAAAAGGTTCGTGGCGGCAAGCTGCCCCTCATCCTCTCGCGCGGTATCGGGCAGAGCTTTGTTACCGACGAATATGGCCTCGACACCGTCGCCGCCTTCCTCGACGGACAGCGCGGCGCATAGCATCGCCGGGCACCGCGATCACGCGGGCGCGGCATCCTCATCGCGCGCCGCTTTGGGCGAACGGCGGCGCTGGCGAAACGTCTCGAGTACGCTGTCGGCCTCGCGTCCGCCGCCCGGTTTGAAGCGGTGGTCCATGCCCGCGCGCAGATCGCCCTCGTCGAGCTGCACCGCCAGCCGCGTTTCGTCGAGTTGACGGAACGCCGCTTCGACATCCTCGATCTCGCGCGGGTCGATGTCGAGTTCCTCCAGCGCCTTCAGCCCCAGCGCGACCGAGCTTTCGAATACCTCCCGTACCGCGGCCGAGATGCCCGCACCGTCGATCGCGATCAGCTGACGGCGATCGAATACGCGCGCGAGCACCCTGGCATTTGGAAACGCCTCGACGATCGGGCGCATCGTTGCGGCATCGAAGGCCGCGTCGTCGATGCAATAAATGATGAGCTTGGCATCCTCGGCCCCTGCGCGGCGGAGCAGGTCGAGCCGCAGCCCGTCGCCATAATAGACTTTGGTGTCAAAGCGTCCCGACTGTTCGATCTGGCTCGGCTTCTTGTCGATCAGCGTCACCGAACAATCGACGGCATGCAGCATCTGCGCGACCGTCTGGCCGACGCGGCCGTATCCGATCACCAGCGCCGATCCGCGCGGCGCCTCTTCCGGGCCATCCATCGCCGGACCGTCGCGATCGGGCGCAAATTCCAGATTGCGCGCGAAGAGCATCAGGAACGGGGTGGAGATCATCGACAGCGTGACGACCGCGCTGAACAGGCTCGCCGCCTCGGGCGCGATGAGCAGCGCCTGCTGCGCCTGCGTGAAGAGCAGGAAGCCAAACTCGCCTCCCTGACTCAGCAGCAATCCCAAACCTAGCGCAGTTTTCCAAGACTTGCCGAACGCCCTGACCAGCAAGGTCAGCACGGTCAGCTTGACCACCACCAGCGCTGCGGCGAGCCCCACGACGCGCATCGGGTCGGCGAGTACAACATTGATGTCGAGCACCATCCCCACGGCGAGGAAGAAGAGGCCGAGCAGGATCAGGCGAAAGGGTTCGACGTCGGCCTCGATCTCGTGCCGATAGGGCGAGTCGGCGAGCATGACGCCCGCGACAAAGGCGCCGAGCGCGGTCGAGAGGTGCAGGCTGTGCATCAGCGCGGCGCTGGCAAGCACCGCGAGCAGGCCGACGACGACGAACAATTCGCGCTCGCCATAGCGGCCGATGAGCTTCAGGAGAGGATTGAGGATGAACCGCCCGGCGAGCACCAGCCCGATGATCGCGCCGACCGTATAGAGCGCCAGCATCCAGCCTGGCGGTGCCGAGGGGTCGGCGGGCGCACGCGACAGCGCGGCGACGATGGTGATCATCGGCACGATCGCGAGATCCTGAAAGAGCAGGATCGAAAAGGCTTTTTCGCCGAACGGCGAGTTGATCCGCCCCGAACTTTTGAGCCCGGGCAGCACCTGCGCGGTCGACGAAAGCGCCAGCGGCAAGCCGAGCGCGATCGCGGCCGCCGGACTGAAGCCGAGGACAAGGAAGATGAGGGCGGTCAGCACCAGTCCGGTGACGACCACCTGTGTCATTCCGAGCCCGAAGATCGCGCGGCGCAACTGCCACAGCCGCCGGGGGTGGAGTTCAAGCCCGACGAGGAAAAGCAGGAAGGCGATGCCGAGTTCGGCGATCGCGAGCTTCGATTCGCCGCCGCCGACGAGCGCCAGCCCGTGCGGTCCGACAACCGCGCCGGCAATCAGATATCCGAGCACGGCGCCGAGGCCGAGACGGCGGAAAATCAGCACGAAGAGCGTCGCGACGCCGAGCAGGATCGCGCCTTCGAGCAGCGCGGTGTCGGTCGCGGCCTCGGCCGCCTTTTCCGCGGCTTTTGACGCGCCCGCCGAATAGGCAAGCACCATCACGCTGCCGCCGCCCGTGCCTCGAGCGCTGCGACTGCGGCGTCGAAGGGCAGCAGGATTGCGCCGTGGCGCGCCGGATAGGCGCGGGCCGGGGCGAGCAGGTCGAACCCCGGCCAGTCGGGCAATTCCTCGCGCGACCCCGCAAACCAGTCCGCGATTTGGTCGCGCGCGCGATGGAGATCGGCGAGCCCGCGGCCGCGTGCGTGGCGCGCGAGCAGCGCCGCCGACGCCTGCCCCAGCGCGCACGCCTCGACATGCAGGCCGACGCACGTAATCAGGCCGTCTTCGTCGGTATCGAGGTCGAGGATGATCGCACTGCCGCAAAGCGGAGCGCGCCGACTGACGCGGTGTCCCGCATCGGGGTTCGGCAGATATTCGGCGGTTGCGACCGCCAGCGCCAAAATGTCGCGGTTATAAAGCGGCGCGCTCATGATGCGTTCGCCTTGATTTCCGCTTCGCGCGCTTCGGCGCGGCGTTCGGCGACCACCTTGCTCATCGCCGCGCCGCTTGCGCTCAGCGCCGGGTAGGTGCGGCTGGAGGTCATCCATTCGGGGCGCGGCGCCGTGCCATAGCCGATGTCGTATAGCAGCGTCAGCAGCAGGAAGCCGATCGTTGCGATCAGCAGCCCCTTGATCGCGCCGAATCCGGCGCCCAGGCCGCGGTCGAAACCGCCGACGATCGATGCACGGCTACGCCGCCCCATCGCGAGCGATCCCCATTTCGCGAGCGCAAAGACGCCGCCGAACAGCAGGACAAAGCCCAATACGGCTGCGCCGCCGCCCGCGCCGACCCACGGGGCGACCAGCGCCGTAACCGGCGCATGGAATAAATACACCGCCGCGATCGCCAGCACCCAGGCGAGCAGCGTCGTCACTTCCTGCACCAGCCCGCGCATGAAACCGAGCACCGCGCTGCCGCCAACGATCGTCAGCACGATCATATCCAATGCCGTCAAATTTCCCATCTTCGCCGGGCTAGTCGCGACCGAGCATGAGGTCAACGAGTTCGCCGAGGCGGGCAAAGCCCGTGACGCCGATGCCGTTCACGCGCTTCATTCCCTTCGGCCCCCATCCGCTTGAAAAACCGAGCTTTGCAGCTTCGCGAAGGCGCAGTGCGTCGTGCGCGACCGGGCGCACTTCGCCCGACAGCGACAATTCGCCGAAGACGATGGCATCGGCAGGCACGGGCCGCTCGCTGAACGCCGAAATCAACGCCGCGGCGACCGCGAGGTCGGCGGCGGGATCGGTGAGGCGATAGCCGCCCGCAATGTTGAGATAGACTTCGGCGCCGCCCATCTGGAGGCCGCAGCGCGCTTCCAGCACCGCGAGCACCATCGCGAGCCGCCCGCTGTCCCACCCGACGACCGCGCGGCGGGGAGTCGCACCGCTTGCAAGCCGAACGGTCAGCGCCTGTACCTCGACCAGCACCGGGCGCGTCCCTTCGAGCGCGGGAAAGACCACCGACCCCGGCACATCGCGGCTGCGGTCGGTCAGGAAGAGGCTGGAGGGGTTGCTCACCTCTCCCAACCCCTCTTCGCCCATTGCAAAGACGCCGATCTCGTCGGTTCCGCCAAAGCGGTTCTTCACCG
>JBGTUD010000040.1:0-15123 GCA_041939405.1 Sphingopyxis sp.
ACGGGATGTCCGCTTGCCGCACCAGCCAGTCGGCAAGGTCGGTCGCGGTCGAATAACCCGACGCCGCAAGCGCGCGCATTCGGTCGGTGCGGAAGGTCAGCGTTTCGACCATTCCGGTCATCGCGGCGAGCGACAGTGCGAGCGCGTCGAAGGCGCCGAAGACCGTTTCCTTGTCGTCCTGCAAATCCTTGGAATAGGTGAGCGGCAGCCCTTTCACGATCACCGCAAGGCGCTGAAAGGCGCCGAGCAGCATCCCCGCGCGGCCGCGCACCAGTTCGGCGGCGTCGGGGTCGCGCTTTTGCGGCATGATCGAGCTGCCCGTCGACCAGGCGTCGGGCAAGGCGACAAAACCGAAGGGCTGGCTGGCCCAGATGACGATTTCTTCGGCCAGGCGCGAGAGGTGGATCGCGGCGATCGACGCGGCGGCGCAAAATTCGAGCGCGAAGTCGCGGTCGGACACCGCATCGATGCTGTTCGCCATCGGGCGGTCGAAACCGAGCGCCGAGGCCGTCGCGTCGCGATCGAGCGGGAAGCTGGTCCCCGCGAGCGCCGCGGCGCCGAGCGGCGATTCGTTGAGGCGGCGGCGCGCGTCGGCGAAGCGCGAGCGGTCGCGGCCCAGCATCTCGACATAGGCGAGCAGATGGTGGCCGAGCGTCACCGGCTGCGCGACCTGAAGATGCGTGAAGCCAGGCATGATGCTGTCCGCATGTTCCTCGGCGCGCGCGAGCAGCGCCGTCTGCATCGCCGCGAGCCCGGCGTCGATCCGCTCGCACGCGGTGCGCGTCCACAGGCGGAAATCGGTCGCAACCTGGTCGTTGCGCGAGCGCGCGGTGTGGAGCCGCCCGGCAGCGTCGCCGATCAGCGCCTTCAGCCGCGCCTCGACGGTCATATGGATGTCCTCGAGCGCGAGGTCGACCGGCACCCCGTCGCGGGCAAAGTCTTCGGCGATTTGGGCAAGGCCGCGGTCGATCGCCGCCGCATCGTCCGCCGCGAGGATGCCGCAGGCACCGAGCATCGCGGCGTGTGCGCGGCTGGCGGTAATGTCTTCTTCCCACAATCGCTTGTCGATCGGGATCGAGGCATTAATCTCTTGCATGATCGCCGCGGGACCGCCACCGAAGCGGCCGCCCCACATGCTGTTGCTGTCCGGAGTCTTCGCCATCCGCCGCATTCCAAATCCGTCGCTGTTGATCCTGGCCGTGATGCTGGCCGGATCGGTCGCGGGCTGCGATAGGGAAAAGGCGCGCGGCGGGCAAGCGCAGCAAGGCCAAGCAAATGTTTCGGCGGGCCAAGCGAAGGGTATCGGCGAATTCGAATATATCGTCGAGCGCAGCCACAAGGGCGCGGCAGCGCCGACGGCGGCCTTTACCGGCCCCGACGACGCGCCGGTGACGCTCGCGGCCTTTCGCGGAAAGCCGCTGCTCGTCAATTTGTGGGCGACCTGGTGCGCGCCGTGCATCGCCGAAATGCCGACGCTCGATGCGCTGGCGGCCGCGCGCGGCGGGACGATGCAGGTGATCGCGGTCGCGCAGGACCTGCAGGGTGCCGAGGTCGTCGACCCCTGGTTCCAGAAGGCCGGGCTGAAAGCGCTTCAACCCTATCTCGACCCCGAAAACGGCCTGCTCGACGCCGCGAACAGCGCGCTGCCGACGAGCATATATTACGACGCCGAGGGACGCGAACTCTGGCGCGTAATCGGTGCGATCGACTGGCAGGGGGATGAAGCGAAAGCGTTGCTGGCCGAAGGCGGGGTTTAGTCCCCCTCCCGCTTGCGGGAGGGGTTATGCCAAACAAGAAAGGACGGGCGCCCCATGACGCCCGCCCTTCCTTGCGACCCGGGAAGCGCCCGGGATTGGCTGCGGCTTATCCGCCGACCGTTACGCGGCCGGCGCGATAGCCTTTCTTGCGCATTTCCTTCACATAATCCTTGTCGGCGTCGACCACCTCGGTCGACCATTCGTCCCACGCATCCCAGCGATCCTCGCGGTCGGTCGCGCGGCGAAGGTCGCTCACCAGTTCCTTTTCGGCCTCGAGGATGTCGGCCTGATAGTTGAACCAATATTGATTCTCGATCCCCGCGATCGGCGCGGTGCGAATCTGCGGCGCCTCAAAGCCCGGCGGCATCCGGTCATAGGGAACCGCTGCCACCGCAACGGTGGCGGGGAGAGCCGCGAGCGCGGTAAAAATCATCCATTTTTTCATTATCCGTCTCCTTCTGGACCTGTCGGACAGAAGCACAACGAAACAGACGCGGCTTTTCTTCCCGACTGGTCGGCAAAACAGAACGGGCGGCGGCGGACTCGCGAATGCGCGCCGCGTCAGCCGGGATGTGCTTCGTCGCCGACGGTCGATTTGAGGAGTCCGCGAAAGACGTCGAGCGCGGTGCGTTTGCCCTGCGTCACGTCGAACACGTCGCGCGCGATCGGCATCGCAATGCCGTGCCGGTCGGCGAGCGCGATCACCGTCGGCGCGCTTTTGACCCCCTCCGCCACCATGTTCATGCCCGCGATGATCTCGTCGATCGGGCGGCCCTTGCCGAGTTCGACCCCGACGTGGCGGTTGCGCGACAGCGGGCTGGTGCAGGTGGCGATAAGGTCGCCCATGCCGGTGAGCCCGGCAAAGGTTTCGGGACGTCCCCCCATCGCGACGCCCAGCCGCGTGATCTCGGCCAGCCCGCGCGTCATCAGGCCCGCGCGCGTGTTGTCGCCCGCGCCAAGGCCGTCGCCCATGCCGACCGCGATCGCGATGATATTCTTGAGCACCCCGCCAAGCTCGCAGCCCAGAAGATCGGTGTTGGTGTAGACGCGGAACAGCCCCGAATGAAACAGCGGCTGGAGCGCGCGGACGACGATCTCGTCCGCCATCGAAAGCACGCTCGCCGCCGCCTGCCCCGACATGATTTCGCGCGCCAGATTGGGGCCGGTGAGCACGCCGACCGGGTGGCCGGGCAGCACATCCTCAATGAGTTCGGTCATGCGCTTGCCCGACGCGAGTTCGAGTCCTTTGGTCAGGCTGATGACGGGCACCCAGGGGCGGAGATGGTGCCGCGCCTCCTCCAGCACGCTGCGAAAGCTGTGCGAGGGGACGGCCATGACGAGCACGTCGGCGCCCGCGACGGCTTCACCCAGATCGCCCGTCGCACGAAGCGCCAACGGAAGGCGGATGCCGGACAGATATTTGCGGTTCTCGTGATCGCGGTTGATGCCCTCGACCGTTTCGGCGTCGCGCGCCCACAGCGTGATCGGCGCGTTGCGCGACACCACCGCGGCAACCGTCGTCCCCCAACTGCCCCCGCCGAGCAGGCCCACCTTGAGGCGCATATGTCTCTCCCCCAGTTTTGACGGGAGAGTGGCGGGGGAAACGGGGGTTGGCAAGGCAACACTCGTCCGTCATCCCGGCGAAAGCCGGGATGACGAGGTTCAGGGATGCTGCGCCAGAAAGGCGCGCTGAACGTCCGCGGTCGCCTTTGGATCTTCGATCATCGGGACGTGCGCGACATGCTCGAAGATATGCGCGCGGCTGTTCGCGATGCCGCTTTCGAGCACCGCGACGCAGCTGACGTCGATCAGCTTGTCGTGGCGGCCCCAGAGGATCAGCGTCGGCGCCCTCACCTTGCCGAGTTCGTCGTTGAGCGGCGCCCGCTCCATCTCGTCGGCGATGACCCAGAAAATCTTGTCGAGGAGGTCGCGGTGCCTGAGCGCATCGGCATAGATCACGGGCTTCAGCCGCGCGGGCACATAGACCGGCTTGCGTACGACGAAAGCGATCAGCCGGTCGGCGTCGTCGAGGTTCGCGAGCACGAGCGGGTTATAGTCGCGGTCGGCCGCCAGCTTTTGCAGCTCGCTCTGCTCCGCGCCGAGCACGCCCGCATTGTTCATCAGGGTCAGCGTGCGCAGCCGGTCCGGATAATCGATCGCAAAGCGCAGCGCGATCCAGCCGCCCATGCTGTTGCCGCCCAGATGCGGGCGCTCGATCCCCAGCGCACCCAGAAAGGCCTTCAGCCGCGCCGCCTGGCTCGCAACGTCGAAGGGCAGTTCGCCGTCGCGGTCATTCTCCCCGAACCCCGGCAGGTCGGGGGCGATCAGCCGGTAATCCTTCGTCAGCCACGGCGCGTAGAAGGTCCAGTGATCCTTGTCGGCGCCGAAGCCGTGGACCATCACAAGCGCGGGTTTCGACGGATCGCCGCCCTCGAGATAGGGCCAGCTGCGGCCGTCGACCACGACCGTCCTGCGCACGACCCGCGCACGGCGCCGCATGGCCCAGCGCATCATCTGCACCAGCTGTTCAGGGAAGAAAAAATAGAGCAGCGCCAGCGCGATGAGCGGCGCGAAGAGGAGGACGAGAAGGATTTTCATGGCGTCTCCTTAGCCCCTCCCCTTCTGGGGTGGGGTTGGGGTGGGGGCTGTCGAGGTTGCGCGAGGCCGTTTGCCCCCACCCCGCTCGACTAAAGGCCCGGCTATGCCGGACCAAGTCTCTCTGCCCCTCCCCTGAAGGGGAGGGGGTTATCACTGTCGCGCCACATGCGCGTCGAACCAGCCGATCAGGTCGTCCAGCACGGCATCCCGTTCGGGCTCGTTATAGATTTCGTGGAAAAGCCCCGGATAGATTTCGAGCCTTTTGTCCGTCGATGCGACATGATCGAACAGGTAGCGCGAGCCCGCGGGGGCGGTCAGCCGGTCGGCCCCGCCATGCTGGATCAGGATCGGCAGGCGGATTTTCGGCGCGTCCGCCTGCGCCGCGGCCATTGCGTCCATGAACTCCTGCCCCAATCGCGCGCCGATCTTGCCCGTATAGACGAGTGGATCGGCCTGATAGGCGGCGACCACCGCCGGATCGCGGCTGACGCCGTTCGCATCGAGCGACAGCACGCCAAGACGCGGGAAAAAGCGCGACAGAAAGCGGCTGATCCAGATCGTGAAACGCGACGGCGGCTCGGCGGGTAGGATCGCGGGGCCCGAAAGCGCGGCGGCGACGAACGCCTGCTGCCGCTCGATGAGAAGCAGCGTCGCGATCAACCCGCCCATGCTGTGCCCGAGCAGCAGGCGCGGGGTAGCGCCATGGTTGATTTCGACGAGCGCGAGCAGCTCCGCCATCCCGTCGAGATAGGCCGAGAAGCGCGGGACATAGCCGCCCTCGCCGTCCGAGGCGCCATGGCCCCAATGGTCGACGGCGTAGACGGCATAACCCGCGTCGGTCAGCCTTTGCGCAACATAAGCGTAGCGCCCGGCATGTTCGGCATAGCCGTGCGCGAGCAGCACCACCGCGCGCGGCGGCCCTTCGGGCAGCCAGTGCGTGACGTGAAGCGCCGCACCCGCCGCCGCCGATCCGTGCGGCAGAACGAGCGCGCCGGTCGCCACATTACTTCCCCACCGTTCGCCCTGAGCTTGTCGAAGGGCCGTTCTTCCTTTCAGCGTCGCCGAAGGCAGGACGGTGCTTCGACAAGCTCAGCACGAACGGAAAAGAGGGCGTTCTGAAGCCTTGATACATCGCTCTATCGCACCGCTTTCTTGAGCGCGGCGCTGCGGTGGCCGGGGCCGTCGTCGCCCGCCTTGTCGATCTTTGCCAATATCGCTTCGAGCGCGCGGCTGATCGCGGTCTGCGTACGCACCATTTCGATCTTGGGCCAGGCGGTACGCATCCCGGTGTCGATGAGCTCGTCGATGTCCTCCTGCCCCAGATCGGACAGAATCTTGGCCGGCGACCAGAATTTGGGCGGACGGATGATGTTGATGTCGCCCGTATATTCCTGATTGATCACCGATCGCGCCATGTTCGCGATGCTGTTCAGCGGCGGGATCATTTCGAGTGGCTTCTGGAAAATCACCATATTGGCGTTGAGCCATGCCTTGAAGGTCGTCATCGACGCGTGGTGGATCGCCTCGATCGGCGCCATCTGCTTGCGCGTGTCGGTCGCAAAGGGCAGCGCGATCGGGTTCGCCTGGCTGACGATATGATGGTTGACGCCGTAAAGCCGTTCCAGCCGCTTGGTCGGAATGTCGTGCGTCACCGACCCGTCGACCCAGCGCCGGTCGGGCTGATAGGGAATCCGGTTTCCGTCATCGTCGCGCGCCATCAGCATCACCGGCGGAAAGACGCCGGGAACGGCGCACGACGCGAGCACGGCTTCGCGGATCAGCACATTGGGCGCGGTGATCGCGTTCAGGAGGCGGCCGTTCTGATGTTTTTCGGCCGGCGCGACCGAGACGTTGAGGTGGCGCCCGCTGACCTCATAGGCTTGCTGGAAGGTGAGATCGGGGATGAGACCCGCGAGCCGGTCGCGCACCTCGTCCGACACCAGGCGGCGCCCGTCGGGATCGCGGTGGGGATTGGCGAGGCGGTCGCTTTCGAGAAAGGCGCCGATGTCGCCGTCCTTGCGCGTGCACACGACCGCCGCGACGATCGACCCGCCGCTGGCGCCCGACATGATCGAGGGCAGCACCCCTTCCGACCACAGCGCCTTGACGACGCCGATATGGAAAAAAAGGAAGCTGCCCGATCCCGACAAAAGCAGCGCCGACCGGCCATAGCAATGCTGTGCGCGGCGGAAGAAATCGCGCTTTTCCTCGCGGCCGATGCCACGCGCGGCGGCGATCTTGTCGAGCGAGGCGACGACCTCGGCGACATAGGCCTCAACCAGCTTTTTCGTCCCGAAGCGCGCCTTTTGATACAGCCGTTCGTGCCCCATGCCGTCGATATTGCCGTGGATGCCTTCGTTCAGAACGAAGAGCAGCCCCTTGACGTCGCCCGCCGCCGACAGCTTGCGCAGCTTTTCGAGGCGCGCGCCGATCGCCCGGTAATCGAAATGCTTGCTTTCGTCGGCGTCGCGCCACGCCTGCATTCCCGATTTCCGGTCATGTTCGCGCGCCGCCTTGCTCCACGCGGCATAATCGGGTGCGGTCACAAGATCGCGGTCGGCGCTGAGCGTCGGGGTAAAAAGCATTCGGTAATCCTGCGAGAGCATCGTGGTTTTTTCCGATTCTTGCGGGCTTACGTTGCCTTTGGCAACTGTTTTGACATTGGCCCCTTTCCCTTCTCGTCATCCCGGCGAAGGGTGTTGGGAGGCACGTAGCTCCCAACACGATCTCACCGTGGCGGTTTAGCGCGAGGGCGAGATCCCGGCCTTCGCCGGGATGACGAAGAGGTATTTTTCTTGTCCGCCTTGATCGCCGCTTTCGGTTTCGGCTTGGCCGCCGCTTTCGGCTTTACTGTAGCGGCTTTTGCCTTTTCGGGTTTCGGCACCGCCGCCATCAGGTCGGCGAAACTTTCGTCGATGCACGTCCGGAAAAAGGCGATGTCGGGCATGATCGCGCGTTCGGAAATCAGCGAGAAGGCGATGCGGCCGTTATAGCTCGGCGTCGCGACGAACAGCCCCATATTGTTGGCAAGCGGCGCCATGCCATGCTGCTGTACCAGCTTTGCGCCCGCGAGATAGAGCGGCACCTGCGCCCCCGGCACGTTCGAGATGAAGAGGTTGGTGCCGCGCACCGCAAAACGCTCGCTGGTAAGGAGGCGCGCCACGGCCGCCATCGTCGCGCCCGGAATATGCTGCGACAGGTCGGTCATGATCCGCGCGCTGACCCCCGCCTTCGCTTCCTTTGCCTCGAGCGTATAGTCGCGCACCGCCGCGAGGCGTTCGAGCGGGTCGGCGATGTCGGTGCGGATCGGCACGCTCATCGCCGATACCTGATTGCCGGGCGTCGCGGCCTTGCCACCCTTGCCGCGCAGGTTGATCGGCGCGACCGCGACCAGGCTCTCCTTCGGCAACTCCTTATGCTTCTGAAGATATTGGCGCAGCGCGCCGCCCACGGTCGTCAGCACGACGTCGTTGACCGTCGCGCCGGGCACTTTTTTGCGGATTTCGGCGACGTCGGCCAGCGCCACCGTCGTCGCGTCGAACATCTTGTGCGGACCGACGGGCACGTTGAAGCGCGTTTCGGGGACGCCTGCGGTCATGCCGCCTTCGGCGATCGACTTGCGCGCCGACGAAAGGATCGCGGGCGACATTTTCATCAGCGCGTTCATGAACTTCACCGGCGACTGCAGCGACGCCGACCAGGCGCGCGCAGCCGCATCGGCGGCCGAGGGCGGCTTGCCCAGCTCTTCGACGGGGGGCGGATCGGCGATTGCGGGCGTGCCCTTTGCGTCGATGTCGCTCATCGCGATGAAGGCATGGGCGCCCGACGCGCCGTCGACCGCGGCATGGTGGACGCGGTGGAGCATCGCAAAGCTGCCCTTCGGAATGCCGGGGATGCGGTCGAGCCCCTCGATGATATAAATGTCCCAGAGCGGGCGGTTCATATCCATCGGTTTCGAAAACCAGCGCGCGACCGCGATGCAGAATTGCCGCCAGTCGCCGGGTTCGGGCAGGCGCGCGTGGCTCATATGCGCCTCGATATCGAAATGCTCGTCCTCGACCCAATAGGGATGGTCGATGTCGAACGGCAGGCGGTAAAGGCGGCGCTTGAACAGCGGCGAGGTGTCGACGCGGCTTTCGACGTGCGCGATGATGTCCTTGAACCGCACGAAGCCGCCCGGCGCGGTCGAGGGGTCATAGATATAGACCCCCATGATGTGCGTCAGATTGTTCGCGGTCTGCGTATAGAGGAACTGGGCGTCCTGCGCGCTGAGCTGTTTGAGCATCTATCCTCCCATTTTGATCGTCATCCCGGCGAAGGCCGGGATCTCGCCCTCGCTCCCTGACGCACCGGCGAGATCCCGGCCTTCGCCGGGATGACGGGAACGGGGTGGCAGCTCAGGCACCGCTTCTCCCCACCACCCGATCCGCCAGCGCCACCGCCGACAGCCGCATCGTTTCCATGATGTTGGCGAGGCTGCGCAATTCGATCAGCAGCGCGCGGCGCGCCGCAATATTTTCCGGCGTCGCCGCCTCCGCCAGCCCCATATGGCGCATCAATGCAAGCCCATTGGCAAAAAGCAGCTTGCCGATCGCCGCCTCGCTGCTGATCCGGCGGAGCAGCCAGGCCTGGCGCCCTTCCACAAGCGCCGCGTCGAGCAGCGCCTTTTCGTCGACGGTGTCGCCGGGTTTTGCGCGCGCGAGCTGTTCGGCGACGACCGAATAGGCCTCGACGAAAGGAAGCAGGATCGCGTGGCCGACGACCGGCTGGCAACGGCGCAGCAGCTGGGCGATACCCCGGTCGCCGCAGGCAAGGCGGCGGTCCCAGAGGGGGTCGATGCGCGCCAGTTCAGCCTCGACCGCGGCGCGATGCTCGCCGCGCGGCGGATAGAAAAATTCGAATTTGAAGAGGTCGCGAAGCCGGTCGATCCGTCCCCAGAAGGCCGCGGTGGCATCGCCGCTGTCGGCATCGCGCAGCTCGAACAGCGCAAGTTCGATCATCGCGCGATCGAGGAAATGATGCGCGATGATGTTGCGGTAATAGCTTGCGATCGGATGCTTGGCGGGGTCGATCGAATAGATCGTGTCGCTGCCCGCCGTATAGCGCGCGAGCAGCCCGCTGGCGACGAGCGTGTCGACGGTGGCCGACAGCGCGGCCGCGTCGCCGCTTGCCAGCTCCTTGCTCAGCCTGATGCCGCGCGCGCGCGCCCAGTCGGCGACCACGGCGATCGCGCCGAGCAGTTCGGCCGCCGTCGCACCGCGCGGCGCCATGCCGAGCAGGATCAGGCACATTACCGAGGTGACGGTGAGCGGCGTGACGCGGTTCGCCTCGACCGCGACGGCAAAGGCGATGCGTTCGAGCGCGCGCCGGTCGTCGGGACCGGGCGCTGCGTCGATGACGACCGGATCGCCGATGTCGAGGCGGATGCGCCCTGAGGGTTCTTTCAGGCTTTTCATATAGCCGATGAACCACGACAGGCTTTCGGGCTTTTTTGTCCGCCCGGTCTGTTCGGCGGCATATTCCTCGACATCGCGGATGAGGTCGAAGCTGGTGACGAAGGGCACGAAATGCACCCCCTGCGTCCCCGTCGCGTGCGCGGCGTCGAGGACATATTTCATCAGGCCATATTTCGGCGGCATCAGCTTGCCGAGGCGCGAGCGCGTCCCCTCGAACGCCCAGCTCAAGGGAAAACGCTTCGCCAGCAGCCAGGCGATATAGTGGCGCAGCACCAGCTTGTAGACCGGCTGGTCCTGGAAGCTGCGCCGGATGAAAATCATCCCCGACCGGCGGAAAAATTCGCCCATCACCGCAAAGTCGAGGTTCGCCCCGCCGAAACTGTGCAGCATCGGCAGGTCGTTTTCATAGGCGAGTCGGCTGGGCGTCGCGCCGTCGATATAGGTTTTGTGCGTGAACAGGATGCAGGTGGGATGTTCGCGCAAAATGCTCCGCAGCTTTGCAAGTTCGGCGGCGTCGAACTCCATTTCGGGCGCGTAGCCGCCGAACATCATGCGGTCGAGCCGCGCGCGAAGATCGAGGAACAGCGCCGAGGGCCGCGCGATCACCTCTTTCATCAACGGGCGCGCTTCGCGGAACAGGTCGGCGACGGGCCGGCCGGCCTGCTCGGCGAGTTCGGCGAGCGCGGCGCGGAACTTGGGGCTGGTGCGCAGCCCGTCAGCGACGAAGCGCGGCACCTTGTACCGCGTTCCCCGAACGCCGCGTTCGGCAACATCGAGCGCAAGCGCCGCCTGCCGCGCGACGAAGCGCGCAAATTCGGCGCTGCCCTCTCCCTCGCCGTCGCCCCCGCCCGTCTGCGTGCAAAAGCGGGCGCGCAGCGTATCGAGCGTCGCGGCCTCTCCCACCAATATCTGCGCGCGGCGCCGGTCGCGGAGGAGAATCGCCCGCGCGCGGAGCGAACCCGGATGGCGCGGATCGCCGAACAGAAGGTGCCGGAATTTGAGCGCGCGCCCCCGCTCGAAGCCGGGAATACGCCATGCGACGCGCAGCGGCACGACGAGCCGCGAGGGCGTCGCGCCGAGGCGCGCCTGCAGCGCCTCGACGGGCAGCGCATGGTCGCCATCCTCGATATCGAGACTTGCCCAGGCGGGTTTCCCGTCGCCGCTCGTTGCATGAATCCAGTCGAGCAGGATGCGGCGTTCGACGCCATTGCGCGCGTCGATGATGTAAAGCCGCTCGGCCGCGTCCTCCGCTATGATGGGCGGGCGGGGCGTGCCGTCGGCCATGTCTTTACACTGCCTCCGTCATTGCGAGGTGAGACATGCGCTAAGCCGCCCTTCCCTTTCGCGGGGAGGCTTTCTTGGCCGTCGCCTTTGCCGGCGCTGCCTTTTTCTTTGCGGCAGGCTTCTTCGTCGCTGCTTTTTTGGTTTTCGGCTTTGCCGCCGTTTCCTCGTGAGCCGCAGCCTGAGGTGCCGGTTCCTTCGCCACCGACTCCGCCACGCTCTCCTCGGGCTGTCCCAGCGTGCGCAGGAACATGTTGCGCACATCGCGGACATGCGCGTTCAGCGTCTTGACGCTCCACCCCGATGTGTCGACGGGCGGCAGCACGGTGACGCGCACCGTCGCGGGGCGCATCACAAATTCATTCTTGGGCGCGACATCGGTGGCATTGTGGATGACGATGGGCACGATCGGCACGCGCGCCTGCATCGCGAGGTGAAAGGCGCCCTTCTTAAAGGGTTCGAGCTTCGGCGTCAGGCTGCGCGTCCCTTCGGGGGCGATGCAGATCGATTTGCCCTCTTCGCGGATCGCGTCGACGAGCGGCTCCATCGCCTTGATCGCGCTCTTGCCGTCGGCGCGATCGACGAAGACGGTGCCGCCCCATTCCATCAGCTTCCCCAGGATGGGAATGTCCCGGATCTCCTTCTTTCCCACCCCGCCCATGTCGCGGCGGATGAGCTTGGCGAGGATCATCACATCGGCCTTGCTCTGGTGGTTGAAGATGAAGACGCACGGGCGCGACGACCAGAGGTGGCGCTCATCCTCGACCTCCAGCTCGACGCCGGTGATTGCGGTGGCAAAATCGCCGAACAGCCCCATCGAGAAGTTGACCGCTTCGCGCTGCGACCTTGTGAGCGCCCAGATCGGCAGCCCGGCGGCGAACGCGCCGAACAGCGAGCCCGTGGCATAGAGCGTGCGCGTATAATCGACCCAGCTCGGCGTGCCGCGGCTCGCGAAGCGCTGCACCGGCCAGCCGCGCTCGTCGGCGATGCCCTTCAGCTTCAGATTGGGGTTGAGCGGGCGCGGCTTGCCGACGCGTTCCAAAAGTTCGATGTCGTCGTCGCTGTCCGAATAGAAAAAGCTCTGGTCGAGATCGAGACCGTACTCGGCCGCCAGTTCCTCGGCCGCGAGCACCTTGCCCTCGCCGAAGCAGAGCGGACGGATGATTTCGCCGGTAAAGACGCCATCCTCTATCTCGTAGGAGGAGCATTTGATGTCGGTGATGCCGAGGTCGCGCGCGGTCGGTTCGATCTGATAGATGGTCGCCGACGAGATGATCGCGACGCGGTGGCCCTTCGCCTGATGCGCCTCGATAATCGCGCGCGTTTCGGGGTAAATCTTGCGCGCGATATGCTTTTTGTAGAGCTCCTCGCCAAAGTCGATGAAGCTTTGCTCGTCGACCCCCTTCATGAATTTGGCGGCGGCGGTCATCAGCCCCGAAAAGCCAATCTGGCCCAGGCTGTGCTGCGCGATCACCTGCGCGGTTTCGGCGATCTCCTCGACCGACATTTCGCGGCGCTGGAATTTTTCGCGCAGCATCGCGGTGGCCGAATAGCCGGCGATGATCGTTCCATCGAAATCGAAAAGCGCGGCGATATGCGATCCGGTCTCGGACGCGAGCACTTCATCCAGATGCGGCTGCGGTCGTGGCACGCACATCTCCCCCACCAGCGGCTTGACTGCCGCCTTTCCTGCACGATGGCAGGTAAGATGGGGTTAATCAATGGCGGGGAAGTAGCGCGGCCTGCCACATTTTTCGTCACCCCGGCGAAGGCCGGGGTCTCGCCGGTGCGTGGCGACGAGAGGGTGAAATCCCGGCCTTCGCCGGGATGACGGGCTATTGGCGAAGCCCCGCCGCTTCGCGTGCCAGCGCCTCGATCTTCACCGCGTCGAGCGGCCCGGAGGGAACCACCCAACTGCCGCCGACGCAGAGCACCGCATCGAGCGCGAGCCATTCGGGGGCGGTGGCGGGCGTGATGCCGCCGGTGGGGCAGAAGCGCGCCTGGCCGAAGGGGCCGGCGAGCGCCTTCAATGCCGGGATGCCGCCGCTCGTCGCTGCGGGGAAGAATTTGAAGCGATCGAGCCCCAGGTCCATCCCGCGCATGATGTCGCCCGCGTTGGCGGTGCCGGGAAGGAAGGGAATGCCGCTCGCCACCGCCGCCTCGCCGAGATTGTCCGTAAGGCCGGGCGAGACGATGAATTCGGCGCCCGCATGGATCGCGCTGTTCAGCATCGCGGGGTTCAGCACCGTCCCCGCGCCGACAACCGCGCCCTTCACCGCCTTCATCGCCGTCAGCGCGTCGAGCGCGGCGGGGGTGCGCAGCGTCACCTCGAGCACGGGCAGGCCGCCCGCGACGAGCGCTTCCGCCATCGGCACCGCATCCTCGACGCGGTCGATGACGATCACCGGGATGACGGGCGCTAGCGCCATGATCTGGTCGATACCGCTGTCGGACATTCTATCTCACTTCCTTCGTCATCCCGGCGAAGGCCGGGATCTCATCGTTGCGTTTTATGTCACCGTCGAGATCCCGGCCTTCGCCGGGATGACGGACAAATTTGAAGTCAGGTCACCATTTCCATCGCCGCCAAAATCGCCGAGCCGCCCTTTTCGGCTTCGTCGGCATGATGGCGAAAGAGCGCGAAGAGTTCGCGGCCGACGCCGAGCGCGGGCGGCGGGGCGGTCGCGGGAGTGCGCGCGGCCCATTCGGCCGCGTCGACCAGCGCGACCACTTCGCCGTTACGCGCGCAGACGCGCACCATGTCGCCATCGCGAAGATAGGCAATCGGGCCGCTCACCCCGTCGGGACCCGGCAGCGCCTCGGGCGACAGGTGGATGACCGCGGGTACCTTGCCGCTCGCGCCCGACATGCGGCCGTCGGTGAGCAAAGCGACGCGGTAGCCCTTGTCCTGGAGCACGCCGAGCGCCGGGGTCAGCTTGTGCAATTCGGGCATACCGTTGGCGCGCGGCCCCTGAAAGCGGACGACGACGACGACATCGCGATCGAGCTCGCCTGCCTTGAACGCGGCGAGCACCTGATTCTGGTCGTCGAAGATCCGGCACGGCGCCTCGATCGTCCAGCGATCCTCCTCGACCGCGCTCGTCTTGATGATCGCCCGGCCGAGATTGCCCGCGAGCAGGCGCATCCCGCCGTCGGACGAAAAGGGCGCGGCGACCGGGCGCAGCATCGTATCGTCGCGGGTAACCGACGGCGAGTCTCTCCATACCAGCCCGTTCCCCCGCGAAGGCGGGGGTCCATCACCTGCCGTGGCGGGCGACGCGATGCCCGGTGATGGGCCCCCGCCTTCGCGGGGGAACGGCTTTTCTTGATCAAGCAGCACCGGCTCGCGCGCATAGTCGGCCATCGTCCCGCCCACGGTCAGCACGTCGCCGTGGAGCAGCCCGGCGCCGAGCAACTCGCGCACGACAAAGCCGATCCCCCCCGCGGCGTGGAAATGGTTCACGTCGCCCGCGCCGTTGGGATAGACGCGCGCGAGCAAAGGCACGGCGTGGCTCAGTTCGTCGAAATCCTGCCAGTCGATGATAATGCCAGCGGCGCGCGCGATGGCGGGCAGGTGGATCGCATGGTTGGTCGAGCCACCCGTCGCGAGCAGGCCGATGGCGGCGTTGACGATCGCCTTTTCGTCGATGCAGCGGGCGAGCGGACGATAATCGTCGCCGTCCCAGCCGATCGCGGCGATCCGGTGCGTCGCGGCGCGCGTCAGCTCCTGCCGCAGCTTGGTGCCGGGGTTGGTGAAGGCCGCGCCGGGGATGTGCAGCCCCATCAGCTCCATCATCATCTGGTTCGAGTTCGCGGTGCCGTAAAAGGTGCAGGTGCCCGCACCGTGATAGGAGGCCGCCTCGGCCTCGAGCAGTTCGTCGCGCGTCGCCTTCCCTTCCGCATAAAGCTGGCGGACGCGCTGCTTTTCCTTGTTCGCAAGGCCCGAGGGCATCGGCCCGGCGGGGACCAGAATTTGCGGCAGATGACCAAAGCGCAGCGCGCCGATCAGCAGCCCCGGCACGATCTTGTCG
>JBGTUD010000041.1:0-15070 GCA_041939405.1 Sphingopyxis sp.
GTTCGAGAGAACGGGGGTCGCGGGCATGAACCACAGGCGCGAGATATAGTCGTAGAGGCGCTGCGCATGATCCTGATCGTCGGCATAGGCGTCGGCAACGCGCGCGAAGAGGTCCTGATAGGATTCGCCGGGGAGGAGATAGCGATCCTGCAGCGTTTCCTTGCCGAAATCGGTGAGCAGCGCGTCGCGGCTCGCGTCGGTCACGATGGTAAAGCGGCGCGCGTGAACCTTGGGCTCGCTGCCGTCGTCCCGCTTCGCGGGCGCCGCATCGTCTTTCGATTCGCCCTTCGATTCGAGGTCCGCCGGAGCGTCATTCTTCGCCAGTTCCATCGTCGCCACGTCGCTCGTCTCCACCCGTTCGCTTTCCCGAAAATCCATTGCATTCACCCCCGATCCGACCGCGCACAGGGTGCGCTTTGTTCCTGTCTTGTTCGACTCAGGGCGAAGCCCCGATCCTAGCATCTTTACCCGTCCGCGGGGGCATTTTTTTGGACGCAGTCAGGGTTTTTCCGGGCCCATGCGCGATGGGCGACGGAAATCCGCCACTTCCAGCCAAATACTATTTCTTGGGGTGCCCCCGTGGTTGACCCACCACCTATAGTGCCACGTCGGCGCGACGATGCAAGACGCTAAATGACAGAATGGGGACTCGGTTCGTCGATATTTTGATTCGTCTCGTCGATGGTCATGCCCGTGCAGCGGGCGGAACGCCAGCGTTTCCGGGGGGTGGCGGCATAGGCGGGTCGAGGCGCCCAGCGCGAAAAAAAACGCAGGGGCGCCCGCGGCGGCGTCGACGCTTGTGACGGTAACAGCCGAAGGGGGCTGCCTTCTCAGGCAATCCGGACCGGATCGGCGTTTACGCCGTTCGAACAAGGAACTGTTCCCCGGCGAAAGCCGGGGCCCAAGGCGTCACAAAGCAACGCCTCTTCTAGGGCGCCCTGGGCCCCGGCTTTCGCCGGGGAACAGCTACTTGTCGCAAATCCCCGTCCTGATCGGGTGTGGCGGGCCGCTGAGCGGTGGCGCCTCACCCTCGCTGCCGGCGGTATCCCGCCATGGCGGACAGCGACGCCGGGCAAAAGAAAAGGGCCCCGGCAACGCCGAGGCCCTGTTTCAAATTCAATCCGGGGTCAGGCCTGACCGCCACCGCTATCGGTGCCGCCGCCGCCCATGAATCGCCAAAACCAACCCATGACAAATCTCCTGATAAGACTGCCCATGCAGAACAGTTAACAGGACGTATACCTTAATTAATAAGGTAAATCGAGTCTTAACTATAATGATTGCCGCCATTTTGGCGGTTATGCAGTGCGGCTGTGTGGAGGAGGCGCCAGGGCCGTCATAAGATCGGAAAACAATTGCGGTTTTCCAAGGTGATAGCCCTGGCCGACGTCGCAGCCGAGGCTGGCGAGCAGCGCCATTGTTTCCGCATCTTCAATGCCTTCGGCGACGGCGACGGCGCCGAGGCGATGAGCGAGATCGATCGTCGATTTGACGACTTCGCAGTTACGCTGCGAATCGCGCATCGTCGAAACGAATCGCTTGTCGATCTTGATTTCGTCGGCTTCGATCTCGGTCAGATATTCGAGATTCGACTGGCCCGTGCCATAATCGTCGATCGACAGACGGATGCCGGTACGGCGCAGCTGCGCCAGCGTCTGCCGCGCTTGGCGGCTGTTTTCGATCTGCGCGGTTTCGGTGATTTCGATCGTCAGCGTTTCGGGCGGCAGATGGTGCGCAGTCAGCATGACGCGGATCGTGCCGACGAGATCGCTGTGGTCGAGCAGCGTTGCCGACAGGTTGACCGACATGTTGATATGCACACCGCGTTCGCGCAGCTGCGCCGCCGAACGGATCGCCTGATCCATCACGAACAGCGTGAGGCGATAAATGTCCTGGCTCTTTTCGGCCTGGATGATGAATTCGTCGGGCGGGATGGGGCCGCGCGTGGGGTGCGTCCAGCGCGCGAGCGCTTCGACGCCGACCAGTTGCTGCGTCGCAATTTGATATTGCGGCTGAAACGCGACCCAGATGTCGCCGCTGGTAAGCGCGTCTTCGAGCTGCGAATGGAAAGAGAGCTGCCAGCCGGCGTCATCCTTTTGCCGCGGCGTATATTTGGTCCACAGCGCACGCGTGCGGATCGCGCGCTCGGCGGCGACGAGCGCGGCCGCGAGACGCTGGGCATTCGATCCTTCGAACTCGTCGTTGACCCCGAAAGCGATCGCGACGTCAACGCGCAGATCGCCGATCGTCAGCGGGGCGTTGAACAGCGCGGCGAGCCCGGCCAATTGCCCCTCGATCTGACTATGCTGATAATAGGGGACGAGCCAGGCGAAGGTGCCGTCGAGATCGTGGTGGAGCAGGGTGCCTTGCGACGCAAGCTGGAGGCGGCGGGTGACCTGTTCGACGAGCTTGCCGATGCCGTCGCCCGGAATGAAGGCTGCCAGATCTTCGAAATTGACGACTTTGGCGGCGATAACGGTCGCGCTTCCGAAGGGCGCCTGCGACCGCAGCGCTTCGAAGTTCGGGAGACCCGATACGGGATTTTCGCGCTGAGCTGAATCGCGCCGCCGGGTACGCGATACGTTGGAGCCAATGGCGATAAGGAAGAACAGTGCGGCGCCGGTGGAAACCGTGACCAGCTGCGTCGCGAGCAGAAGCTGCGACGCAATGACGACGGCGGCCGCGGCAAACCCAAAGGCGCTGAACCACCGGGTGCTGCGGCGCACCAGCAAGGGCAGCATCAAAAGAAGCGCAAGCGCCAATGGAGGCCACCATCCGAGGTTTACAGGGGAGCCACGTCGCAGCGTTTCGGCCGCGATCAAATGAATATAGGCTCCTGGAACCTTGTCGTGTCCGGGCAAATAGTGACGATCTTCAAGCCGCGATGCGGTGGGCGCAAAAATGACCTCCTTGCCTGACAACTCTTTTGCGCCGACGGTGCCATCGATTACGTCGATTGCACTATATTGGCGGATACTGGCGGTCCGATAGGAAAAATCGATGCGGAATTGCGACGGGGCGTTTTCTGACTTGTTCGCCATGACGGCGGCGAAACTAGGCAGCAATTTTCCTTCCGCGCGATACATGAGCGGGACGTCCCACACCTGCCAGAATTGATATTCCCAAGCGATGCTGGCGTGTGTTGCGCGGTCACCGAAAGAAGCATCAGGGAAGATGGTGACCAACTGATCGGTGCCCGGAACCGTTCGCGTCGGGACGGCAAGCACGACGCGGTCACCCATGCTGCGCGCGGCCGCGCTCACGTCTTCCAAACCGCCGGAATCGTCGCGGCGTTCATAAGAGAAATCGATGAATAGACGCTTCGCGCCGGCGCGGTTGACGGCACGTATCAAGCGGGCATGATCGGGTCGCGTGAATTGGCCATCGCGGGATTCGGCCAATGTCCGATCGTCGACGCCAACCACCACAATATCGCCCGATACGTCGCGATATGCGACGCGGCTCGTCGCCATTGCGATGAGGCGATCAGGCAATTCACCAAAGCCGCTGATCCCCACGATCACGCTGAGCAGCAGCGATAGCGCGATCGTTCGCCAGCTGATGATCAGACTCTTCACCGGGATGGGCACGCACGTCTCCAGCAATTGCTGGTCGCGTCTAGTCTCAGTTGGTTATCATCCCGTTAATTATGAACAAAATCCTGCGCTGTCCGGCGGTGCGGAAAGCGCAGGATTTTGCGCAATTCAGGCGATCGCCGGCAGGGGTTCGAGCGCGGCGTCACCCGCCAGCGCCGCGGGCGCGAGGCCGGTTGCGGCGGGGACAATCTGTTCAAGATAAAAGCGCGTCGAGGCAATCTTGGCGTCGAAAAAGGTGCGGTCGCCCTGACCGGCTTCGATCGCGGCGCGCGCGGCGCGGTGCTCGATGGCCATCAGCCAGCCGCAGGTCGCCGTCGCCAGCATGGTGAGATAGGGATAGCTGCCCGCGAGCCGGTCGGCCGTATTCGCGCCGACCATCCAGTCGGTGACGGCGCGGCACGCGTCGACGAGCTGCTGCAATTCGGGAAATTCGCGGGCGCCGCGGGCGATGTCGTCGATCAGCGCGCGGACAAGGTCGCCGCCCGCCATGCCGAGCTTGCGCCCCACCAGATCGGCCGCCTGGATGCCGTTCGTGCCTTCGTAGATCGGCGCGATGCGCGCGTCGCGATAATGCTGTGCGGCGCCCGTTTCCTCGATAAACCCCATGCCGCCATGCACCTGAACGCCGAGGCTCGCGACTTCGCAGCCGATGTCGGTCGCGTGCGCCTTGACGAGCGGAATCAGAACTTCCGCGCGCATCGCCGCGGCTTCGTCGCCCAATTTGCCGAAGTCGATCTGCGCCGCGGCATAATAGGTCAGCGCGCGGGCGGCTTCGGTCTGCGCGCGCATCCGCCAGAGCATCCTTTTGACGTCGGGGTGCCGATCGATCGTCACCGGCGTGCGGTCCGCGCTGCCCGCGAGCGAGGACTGGACGCGCTCGGCGGCGTAGCGCTGCGCCTGCTGCGTCGCGCGCTCGGCGATCTGGACGCCCTGGCACCCGACCATCAGCCGCGCATTGTTCATCATCACGAACATCGCGCGCATCCCGCCCATTTCGTCGCCGACGATCTCACCCAGGCAATCCTCGTCCTCGCCATAGACCATCACTGCGGTCGGCGAGCCGTGGATGCCGAGCTTGTGCTCGATCGAGGCGCAGTGGACGCCGTTGCTGATCGTCGGATTGCCATCGGAATCAAGGCGATATTTGGGGACGAGGAACAGCGAGATACCGCGTGTCCCTTCGGGTGCGCCGGGCGTGCGCGCGAGGACGAGGTGAACGATATTGTCGGTAAGATCATGCTCGCCAAAGGTGATGAAGATCTTTTGCCCCTTGATCCGGTACAGTCCGGCGTTCGGGCCTTCGGTCACTTTTTCGGCGGTGGTGCGCAGCGCGCCGACGTCGCTCCCCGCGGCGGGCTCGGTCAGGTTCATCGTCCCGTTCCATTCGCCCGTCACAAGCTTTGGCAGCCAGGTCTGGCGCTGTTCCTCGGTGCCATAGGCCATCAGCGCGTGGATCGCGCCGGGGGTGAGGATGTTGCAGAGGGTGAAGCCCATGTCGGCGCTGCCCAGCGCCTCGATCACCACGGTCGCGAGCGTGAAGGGCAGATCCTGTCCGCCATAGGCGCCGGGGCCGTCGATACTGCCCCAGCCCGCCGCGACAAATTGCTGATAGGCCTCCCGAAACCCCGGCGGCATGGTGACTTTGCCATTGTCCCATTTGGGGTTCTGGACATCGCCGACGCGGTTGAGCGGTGCATAGACCTCGGCGGCAAAGTCGCCGATTCCGGTAACGATGGCCTCGACCATGTCGGGCGTGGCGGCGGCGAAGCGGTCGTGCTCTGCCATCGCATCAATGCGCGCGATATGGTCGAGGACGAAGAGCTGTTCGGTCGTGGGCGGCGTGTAAGACATAGGGTATGCCGACTTTCCTGGTGAATCTCGTTGCGCGGGCGCTATAGCGCGGCATGGCCGAAGGCTCAAAGTCCACTATTGTTCGCCCCTTCGATAGCGTTTCTATCGCCGAGGCCGCGGCGCTGATCGCGGGGGGGCAGCCGGTCGCCGTGCCGACGGAGACCGTTTACGGCCTGGCCGCCGATGCGCGAAGTGCGCAGGCGGTCGCGCGAATCTATGCCGCGAAGGGGCGGCCCGATTTCAATCCGCTGATCGTGCATGTGCCGACGCTCGCCATCGCTGAGACGCTGGGGGTGTTCGGCACTGCCGAGCGCGCGCTCGCGACGCGCTTCTGGCCGGGACCGCTGACGCTGGTGGTGCCGCGGACGCCGGCCTGCCCGGTCGCCAGCGTCGCGACCGCGGGTCTCGACACGATTGCGCTTCGCGTGCCGGGACACCGCGCGATGCAGGCATTGCTCGCGGAAAGCGGCGCCCCGCTGGCGGCGCCCAGCGCCAATGCCAGCGGACGGGTGAGCCCGACGAAGGCGGCGCATGTGCTCGCGAGCCTCGACGGGCGGATTGCGCTGGTGATCGACGACGGGCCGACGCGCGCGGGGGTCGAATCGACCATCGCGCGGGTGAAGGACGGCGCGGTCGAGATATTGCGGCCGGGGCCGGTGACCGCCGCGATGCTGGCCGAAGCGAGCCAGCTGCCGGTGACAGGCGTGGAGGGGGCGGAGATTGTCGCGCCGGGAATGCTCGCGAGCCATTATGCGCCGGGCAAGCCGGTCCGGCTCGGCGCGACGGATTTTGCGGACGACGAGTTTGGCATCGGGTTCGGCGCGGTTGCAGGCGACTATGATCTGAGCGCGGCGGGCGACCTCACCGAAGCGGCAGCGCGGCTGTTCGATGCGCTGCACGCGGGCGCGGCGAGCGCGAAGGCCAGGATTGCGGTGGCGGCCATCCCTGCCGAGGGGTTGGGCGCGGCGATCAACGATCGGCTTTCGCGCGCGGCGGTGTGATCTTTTTCGTGCGAACCGCTTGCTAAGCCGCTGCCGGTTCCACCGGGTCGCCGTGCGGCGCCTTTCGCGCGACGATCAGGCAGGCGGCGACGATGAGGAAAGCGCCCGCCAGCGTCGGGAGCGTGACCGCTTCGTCGAAAAAATACCATCCGAACAGCATCGCCCAGAGGAAGCCGGTATATTCGGTGGTCGCGAGGATCTGCGTCTCGGCACGGGCATAGGCCCAGCTGAGCAGAAGCAGCGAGGTTGTCGCGAGCACCGCGGCGCCGACGATGTTCGGTCCCTGTGCGGCGTCGGGAACGGCGAGAAACCAGGGCGCGCCGAGCGCGAGGAGTGCGGCCACGAAGAAATTCTGGAAAAAGGCGATCTCCATCGGCTCGGCCATTTTCGCCTGCCGCCGCGCTAGGATGAGGTTGTAGGCATAGAAGACCGCCGAGAGGAACACTGCGCCGACCGCGAGCAATGCCTCGTCGTCGTAATTGCCGCGCAATTTGCCCGCGACGATGACGATCACGCCGAGCAGGCCCAGAAGCGAGGCGGCGATCGAGCGCGGACCGATCTTCTCGCCCAGGAAAACTGCTGCCATGTAAAGCGCCATCAGCGGCGCGACGAAGGCGAGCGCGATCGCCTCGGCCATCGGCAGCCGCGCGAGCGCCCAGAAGAAACAGAGCGCCATCCCCGCGACAAAGACCGATCGCCATGCGTGGATCTGCATCGTTGCCCGGCCCGGCCATTTGGGACGGCTCGCGAAATAAAGGAGCCCGCTGAGCAGCGTACCGGCGCCGGTGCGCCACAGCACGGCGTTATACGCACCGATGTCGATCGACAGCCCCTTCATCAGCACGTCCATCGCCGAAAAAGTGGCGATACCCGCGCAGGCGATCAGAAAGGGGATGACGGGCGAGGGCGAATCGGGGCGCATGGATGGGGCTGTAGCGAAGATTGGCGTTTTGATCGCGCTTTGCGTCGGGATGACGTCGTGTTGAGCGGGACGGCGGTTTTGGGGCGGGAAGCTGCCACACCCATATTCGTCATCCCCGCGAAAGCGGGGACCCAGAGCGTGCGTGGGCTGACCCCACACTGGGTTCCCGCTTTCGCGGGAATGACGAAGTTATAAGAACCGAAACGGCAACTTCCGGTCGAAGCCGGTCATTTGGCGCAATCGGCAGAAATGGCAGCGTCTGCGCGACACACGCCCGCTTCGGTTTACCGAAACGTCGCCTGCCCCGCACCGTCGATATTGAGTTTCTGGCCTGAGCAATAGCTGTTTGCATCACTGACGAACCAGACGACCGCCGCCGCCACATCGGCGGGGACGGCGACGCGGCCGAAGGGCATTTTGGCGTCGAGGTGGTGGATGTCGGCCTGGCCGGTGATCGCGCGCGAGAGTTTTTCGCCCATATCGCTGACGGTGAGCGCGGGGGCGACGATGTTGACGCGGACGCCGTTCGCGAGTTCTTCCTTGGCGAGCGTAAGCGCAAAGGCTTCACCCGCTGCCTTCGCCATCGTATAGGGCGCGCCGTTCGGCGAGTTCACATAGGTTGCGATGCTGGAAATGACGATGATGTCGCTGCGCTTGTGGGTGCGAAGCTGCGGCAGCGCGAGGCGGCTGAGGCGGTGCGGGCCGGCGGCGTGGACGGCAAACAGCTTGTCGACCTCTTCGGGGCTGGTGTCGGCGACCGACAGCCCGCGGCTCGCAATGCCGGCGTTGTTGACGAGGATCGACATGGGGCCGAAATCCGCCTCGACCGCGGCGACCATCGCGGTGCAGGCGGCCTCGTCGGTGACCGACGCCCGATAGGCCTTCGCCTTGCGGCCGAGCGCCTGAATCGCGGCGACGGTTTCGGCGGCCGCCTCTTCGCCGCGGGTGTAATTGACCGCAACGTCGGCGCCCGCTTCGGCGAGGCCGATCGCGATGCCGCGGCCGATCCCGCGCGAGGCGCCGGTTACGAGCGCGACGCGCCCCGCAAGGTTCATGCCGGCCATGTCTCTCTCCCTATTGCATCAGTTCATTATAGATGTCGTCGTCGCTGCGGCTCGCGGCGTTGCGCCATTTTGGCGCGGCCTTGCGGTTGAGCACGGTAGCGCGCGCATCGAGGATCGCGACCGTCGGCGTACCCTTGATCCTGAAACCGAAGCGTTTGGGAATGTCGGGGTTGCGCCCCTGACCCTTCACATGCGGCATGCCGATGTCGGCATGGACGATCTCGTAGCGTGCGCGGACGGGGGCGAAGCGCTCGGTTGTGAGCAGGTTGGCGAGCCACGCGCTGTCGTGGCAGGCGCCGGTGCCCATGATGAGCAGCACGGGCTTGCCCGATGCCCCGGCCCGCGCCAGCGCGGCGTCGATCGCCGGCATGGCGTCGGCGATGAAGGCGTCGGTCTTGTAGGGCTCCTCAACTCCGGGGAGGGTGCGCGTTTCGGCGGCAGTGACGGTCGCAGAAGTCAGCAGCGCGGCGGCGAGGGCCAGGGTAATCGGGCGGGTCATGGCGCGACGATAGGTTTTGCATGACGTTTCCGTCAACGTAAGATAGCCTCGCTTTCCATGAGCTGGAAAAAAGAGATCGAAGAACTCGGGCAGCGCCGCGCGATGGCCGAGAAGATGGGCGGGGAAGAAAAGGTCGCGCGGCAGCACGGCCGCGGCAAGATGGACGCGCGGGCGCGGCTGGCGGCAATTGTAGACGAAGGCAGCTTTCGCGAGATCGGCAAGATCGCCGGGCGCGGCACCTATGGCGCCGATGGCGAGCTCGAAGATCTGGCGGCGTCGAATTTCATCTTCGGACGCGCGAATATCGATGGGCGCCCGGTCGTCGCTTCGGCCGACGATTTCACCGTGCGCGGCGGCGCCGCCGATGCGGCGCTGCACCGCAAATTCATCCAGTGCGAGGCGATGGCGCATGAATATCGCCTGCCGCTCATTCGCATGATCGACGGCACCGGCGGCGGCGGGTCGGTGAAGACGCTGGAGGATATGGGCTATACCTATATCCCGCATGTTCCCGGCTGGGACCAGATCATCGCGAACCTCGACACGGTGCCGGTCGTCGCGCTCGCGCTGGGGCCGACCGCGGGTCTGGGCGCCGCGCGCGTCGTCGCGAGCCATTATAGCGTGATGGTGCGCGGGCTGTCGCAGCTGTTCGCGGCGGGGCCGGCGGTCGCGGCGGCGATCGGCGATACATTGGACCGCGAGGAACTGGGCGGCAGCGACGTGCATACGCGCAACGGCGTCGTCGATGATGAGGTGGCGTCGGAGGCCGAAGCCTTTGCCGCGGCGCGGCGGTTCCTCTCCTATCTGCCCTCGTCGGTCCATGACCGCGCCTTACGCACCGAATGCAGCGACCCGGTCGAACGCCGCGACGAGGCGTTGCTGTCGATCGTGCCGCGCGAGGCGAAGCAGGTTTATTCGATGCGGCGCATTGCGAATGCCGTCTTCGATTCCGGCAGCTTTTTCGAGATGGGCGCGCGCTGGGGCCGCGCGGTGATTACCGCCTTTGCGCGGCTCGATGGCTGGCCGGTCGCGGTGCTCGCGAGCGATCCCTCTTATCTTGGCGGATCGTGGGACGCGAAGACGAGCGAGAAGGCCGAGCGTTTCGTGAAGCTCGCCGATCAGTTCCGCCTGCCGATTGTCCACCTGGTCGACAATCCGGGTTTTATGATCGGCGGTGAGGCGGAACGGACGGGGACAATCCGCTACGGCGTGCAGGCGATGAATGCGATCTACCGCGCGACGGTGCCGCTGGCGTCGGTCGTCGTGCGGCGCGCTTACGGCATTGCGGGGAGCGCGATGTCGAACGCCGAGCGTTTCCAGTATCGCTTTGCCTGGCCGTCGGGCGACTGGGGCAGCCTGCCGATCGAGGGCGGGGTCGAGGTCGCCTATAAAAGCGAGCTGGAGGCGGCGGAGGACCCGGCGGCGCATCTGGAAGCGATCAGGGCGCGATTGAACCGGGTGCGTTCGCCGTTCCGGACGGCGGAGAAATTCGGGGTCGAGGATATTATCGACCCGCGCGATACGCGGCCGCTGCTCTGCGAATTTGCCGAACTGGCGTGGCGGGTTTTGAATTAGCCATCCGTCATTCCGGCGAAGGCCGGAATCCCGACCTTGCTTTTGGATCGCGAGGGTGAGATCCCGGCCTTCGCCGGGATGACGGATGCGTGGAGGGAAAAATTTCGTCGTTGCGAGCGAAGCGAAGCAATCCAGGGTTGCGTAAACCGCTCTGGGTTGCTTCGCTTCGCTCGCAACGACGGAAGGGGTAGGGGTTGATGACCGGCGCGCGCCATTATGGCATGGACTGGCTGCGCATCGGGGCGTTCGCGTTGCTCATCCTCTATCATATCGGCATGTATTTCGTGCCGTGGGGCTGGCATGTGAAGATCGATCCGGTGATCGACTGGGTCGCGATCCCGATGTACGCGACCAACGGCTGGCGGCTGGCGCTGCTTTTCCTGGTGTCGGGCTATGCCAGCGCGGCGCTGTTTGCGAAGCTTGGCGGCGCGGGGGCGTTTGCCCGGTCGCGCAGCGCGCGGCTGCTGATCCCGCTCGCCTTCGGCATCGTCTTCGTCATCCCGCCGCAGCCATGGATCGAACTGGTCACGCAGCACGGCTATGCCCACGGCTTTCTGCATTTCTGGGCCCGCGACTATTTCCGCTTTGGCACGCTTGACGGGATCGTGCTGCCGACGTGGCAGCATCTGTGGTTCGTCGTTTACCTCTGGGCCTATACGATGCTCGCCGCGCTGTTGATGCGGCTGGTGCCCGAAGGCGCGCGGTCGCGCATCGCCGACGGCGCGGCGCGATGGCTGCGCGGTTGGGGGCTGCTCTTTTTTCCGATTGCCGCCTGGCTTGCGATCCATGCTGCCTTTCCCGGCCACCGCGATACGCATGCGCTGTTCGACGATGGACCGGCGCATCTTCGCTATCTGATCGCCTTTGGGGTCGGGTGGCTGCTGCGCGTCCGGCCCATCTTGTTTGCAGCGGTCGCGCGGTGCTGGAAGGCGGCGGCGCTGCTCGCGCTCGTCGCTTTCGTGCCGGTGGCCTGGGTCGAATGGACGTGGCCGGGCGACATGCGCGCGCCCGACAGTGTGGTGCTGCTGTTCCATCTGGCGCGGCAGGTACAGGGCTGGGCGGCGATCGTCGCGCTGATCGGCGTGGCCGATCGCTATTGGAACCGCGACCATCGCTGGCGCGCGACGCTCGCCGAGGCGGTCTTTCCCTTTTACATCATCCACCAGACGATCATCGTCGTTGCGGGCTGGTATCTGCTGCGCGCCGGGGCCGCGCCCTTGCCAAGCTTTGCGGTGCTGGTCGCGGCGACCGCGCTGGGATGCTGGCTTTTCTATGCGATCGGGCGCAGCATCGGCTGGCTGCGGCCGCTGATCGGATTGCAGCGACAGCAGGGGAAAGGATGATGGCCGCTGTGAAAGGGATGATGGCGATTATCGGCGTCGCGTGCCTTATGATGGGCGGCCTGTGGATATTGCAGGGGTTGGATATTGTGCGCTGGCCGGCGAGCAGTTTCATGCTTGGGGACCTGGTTTGGACGCGCAACGGCGCGATCCTGGCGGCGGTGGGCGCGGCGCTGATCTGGTTTGCGCGCAAGCGCTGAGCGATGTCTGACTACAAATGTAGTTGATCTGTATTGTTCATGTGATACAGCTGATCCGGCCGGGGTTGGTTGGAGAAGATGTCGATGATTCGCCCTTATCATTTGATGCCGCTGTTGCTGGCCGCCGCCGCGGCCGGGACGATGCTGACCGCCGACACGCGGGCGCAGTCCACTGCTGAAACGGCCGCGGCCACGCCCGATGCGATTGCCGAAGCCTATGCCGCGCTGCTCGAGCGCGATTATGTCTATCCCGACGTCGGGCGCCGTTATGCGGAGGCGCTGCGCGCGGGCATCAAGGCGGGGCGTTACCAGGCGCTGGCCGGGGAGGATTTGGCCGAGGCACTGACCGCGGATGTCAATGCCGTATCGCCCGATGGTCATTTGCGGGTTCGCCCGCCCGAAGCCGCACCGCGCGCCGATGCCCCGGCATCGAACCGCCCGCCGCGCAAGGAGCCGGTCGAGCAGGCGGGGTGGATCGCGCCGGGGATCGCCTTTGTCCGCTTCAACGTCTTTCCGATGGACGCCGATGTCACCGCGGCGGCGGCGAAGTTCATGGCCGATCATGCCGATGCCGAGGCGATCATCTTTGACATTCGCACGCACAATGGCGGCGGGCTCGACCAGATGGACGTCATCTTTCCGTGGCTGTTCGCAAAACCAACGCGGCTGGTGACGATGGCGACGCGCGCGTCGGTCGATGCGCAGGGCGGATCACCGATCGACGGCCTCGCCTCGATGCGCAAGGTCGCGGGCGACCCCGGCATGGTAACGCGCGAACATTGGGCGACGCCCAACGCCGACACGCGGCTGCGCGACGCCAAAATCTATGTGCTGACGTCGGGCGCAACGGCTTCGGCGGCCGAGCATTTTTCGCTCGCGATGAAGCACAGCGGGCGCGGGGTGCTGGTGGGCGATCCGACCGCGGGCGCCAATCATTTCGGCGGCGGGCAGGATCTGGGGGGCGGCTTTGGCGCCTTCATTCCGGTCGGCCGCACCTATGATCCGGTGACGGGCAAGGATTGGGAAGGCGACGGGGTGCAGCCCGACATTGCGGTGCCGCCGGCGCAGGCGCTCGAACGCGCGCTGGTCGAGTTGGGCATCGAGGCGGCGGAAGCGAAGCGGCTGGGCGATGCGCATATGCCGAGCTGGCCGATGGAACGGCGGAAACCGCGCGTGGCGAAAGCGGCGGGTTGAGATCGTGATTCAGGCGGCGGCGAGGCTGGTCAGCGCATCGCCGTCGACGCGCATCACCGTCCATTCGTCCATCATGCGCGCGCCGAGGCTTTTGTAAAAGCCGATGCTCGGTTCGTTCCAGTCGAGCACCCACCATTCGAGGCGCGCGCAATCGCGTTCGACGCACAGCTTCGCAAGATGCGCGAGCAGCGCCTTGCCGAGCCCCGAGCCGCGCGCTTCGGGCCGCACGAACAGATCTTCGAGATAGATGCCCGGGCGCCCCTCGAAGGTCGAGAAATTGTGGAAAAAGAGCGCGAAGCCCTGTGGGTTCCCGTCAATCTCTCCGATCACCACCTCGGCATAGGGCCGTGGACCAAACAGCTTCTCGCCGAGCTTCGCCTCGTCGAAGCGGACCTCGTGCGCGAGTTTTTCATAGTCGGCGAGGTCGCGGATGAACTGGGCGATCAGGGGCAGGTCGGCGGGCGTGGCAGGGCGGATAGAAAGAGTCATCGCCGCTTCCTGTCGTGTGCCGGGTTGGCTGTCAAATGCGCTTTCGGGCTTTCAGGATCGCGAGCGCGACGATCACCATCGCGGGCGGGCCGACGACGCCCGGCGCATCGGCCCAGAAGGTCGCGGGGCCGCAAATGCCGGCGAGCACTTCATAGATGTGGAGCAACCCGTGGAGTGTCAGCCACAGCGCGCCGACAAGCGCCGCACGCCAGCGGAGGATCGGGTGCGCTGCGGCATAAACAAGGATCGCGCCCGACCCCAGATAGGCAAGGCCGATGTCGCGGATGAAATGCGCGTTGGGCGGGCCGGTCGTCACCACCGTCGGGATAAAGACGTACCATTCGAGCGGGTCGATCAGCATGAAGGCGCCATTCGCCAGGGCGCTGAGGCCGGCGACGAGCAGCAATAGCTGGACGAGGTGGTCCAGCGCGTCGAACTTGCCCGGCATGGGATTTCCTCTTCGCTGTTGATGATGCGGAGGGATTAGTCGTTACTGACAGCGTTGTAAAAGGGATTGGTGGTTCTGGAACGGCAGCTAACGACCGGAAGGCGAGCTTCGTTTCATCGTCATCCCGGCGAAGGCCGGGATCTCGCCCTATCGGTTTTCAGCACCGGCGAGATCCCGGCCTTCGCCGGGATGACGGATAAAGGAAGGTCGGGAAACCACCCTAACCGGACTGCGCCGCGCAGGGACCGGCGCTACGCCGCCTTGCCGTGCAGCGTGTCCATGCTCACCGCGCTGCCTGCCTCGATCTCGGCCGCCTTGGCTTCGACCAGGCTGACGATGTGCTGGATCATGTCGGCATCCTCGACATGATGGTCGGTGACGCCCGACAGATAGACCATATGCTTGCCGTTGCCGCCGCCGGTGATGCCGATGTCGGTTTCGCGCGCCTCGCCAGGGCCGTTGACGACGCAGCCCAGTACCGAGAGCGACATGGGCGTCTTGATATGCTGCAGCGCCTCTTCCAGCCGCTGCACGGTGCGGATCACGTCAAAGCCCTGGCGCGCGCAACTGGGGCAGGAAACGACGCGGACGCCGCGGGTGCGGAGGCCCAGCGATTTCAGGATTTCATAGCCGACGCGCACTTCCTCTTCGGGTTCGGCCGACAGGCTGACGCGAATCGTATCCCCGATCCCCGCCCAGAGGAGGTTGCCGATGCCGAGCGCCGATTTGACCGTGCCGCCGATCAGCCCGCCCGCTTCGGTAATGCCGAGGTGGAGGGGGCAGTCGACTGCGTCGGCGAGCTGCGCGTAGGCGGCGACCGCGAGGAAGACATCGCTCGCCTTCACCGCGACCTTGTAATCGTGGAAATCATGGTCCTGGAGGAGCTTGATA
>JBGTUD010000042.1:0-15068 GCA_041939405.1 Sphingopyxis sp.
ACATCCGAAGCCGCCGTTTGCCGCACAGGCCGAACCCGCCCGCGCAGATGTGCATGCCGTCGAACAAAAGCCCGTCGAGCGCCGCCGCTGCGTCGGGGTATCGCTTATTCGCCATGGGGTTGGCCTCCTCTCGTGTCGCGCGCGACATTGGCGCAAATAAATCATCAATTCTAATTTTTCTAATTTTCGATTATTCATAAATGATGTCGATCAATCGCATCGCGATCTATCATCTCGAAACCTTGCTGTGGATCGACCGGCTCGGGACATTTTCGGCGGCGGCGGAGCGGCTCAACACGACGCAGCCCGCGGTGTCGGCACGGATGCGCGAGCTCGAACAGCGCGTCGGCGCGACGCTCTTTCGCCGCGACGGGCGCGGCATGGCGCTGACCCCCGCGGGACGCAAGCTGGTGCGCGACTGCGCGCCGCTGCTCCGCGACATGGAACAGGCGCTGCTCGGCAGCGGCGGCTTCGGCGAGGCGAGCGGGGTGGTGCGGATCGGCGCGGGCGAGATTGCAGCGGCGAGCTGCCTTCCGCCCTTCGTCGCCGAATTGAAGGCCGACATGCCGAATGTCGGGCTGGAGATAGAGATCGACCTTACCGCCAATCTCATCCAGCAACTGCTCACGGGGCGCACCGATCTGGCCTTCGCGGCAGGCCCGATCGCACACCCCGCGCTCAAGACAAGCCCGATCGGCGAGGTCGAACTGGTCTGGCTCGCATGCCCCGCGGTCGCCGCAGCCTTTGCGGGCGGCGCGGCGATGCTGCCGGTCTGGTCGCTCGCCAGCCACTCGCCGATCCACGGCCGGATGCGCGAGGCGATCGCGGCGTCGCGCATCGCGCAAAAGTCGCTCAACCTCTGCAACAATGCGCGCACGATGATCGACATTGCGCGGGCGGGCGGCGGCATCGGCATCTTCCCGCGACCGATGGTGCGCGGCGAAGTCGAAAGCGGCGCGCTCGTCGAACTCGCTGCCATGCCCGCGCTCGCGCCCGTCGAGTTCCACGTCGCGATGCGCGTCGCCGATACCGAGCCCGTGCTGGCGCAGATTTTCGACCGCGCGGCGCGGCTCGACCTCGCCCAGCCGTCAGGCTGAAGCGAACGGCGACTTACGGCCGGAATAGGACCTTCATTCCATCGTCATCCCGGCGAAGGCCGGGATCTCGCCGGTGCGGAAAATCGTTAGGGCGAGATCCCGGCCTTCGCCGGGATGACGAATAAGGGGCCGGTCGGGAAACCACCCCAAAGCCGCCCCCGTCGCGCGGTCGAACCGCGCAATCGTCAGGGCAGCTCCACCCCCAGCGCCGCCGACAGGTCGGCGAGCGCCTGTTCGCCGCTCGTCACCTTGATCGCGTGCATGCCAAGGCGGCTCGCGGGTTTGCAGTTGATGCCGAGGTCGTCGAGATAGATGCAGCTTGCGGGGCGGACGCCGAGCGCCTCGCACATCATTTCGTAAATCCGCGGATCGGGCTTGCGCACCCCGACCTTGCTCGATTCGATCACATGGTCGAAGCGCGCCATGATCGCCGCGACCTCGGCCGCCAGTGCTTCGCTCCGCGCCATCCCCGCGCCCTTGCCGCTGGGGACATTGTTGGTGATGCACGCGATACCGAAGCCCTTGGCCTTCAGCGTGTCGAGCGCGGCGACCATGGCGGGACGCACCGCGCCCGCGAGCACCGCGAGCACGGCTTCGCCCTCCAGCGCGTGCCCCATCGCCTTGGCTTCGGCGGCGAACAGCGCATCGAACGCCGCGGCGTCGATCTCGGCGCGTTCGAAGCGCGCCCAGGCATTGGTGTCGGGGTTGGCGGCGTTGACGCGGCGCACGAAGTCGCGCGGCAACCCCCGCGCTTCTTCGAGGCGGTTGAAGGCTTCAAAGGGCGAGGCGGTGATGACGCCGCCGAAGTCGAAGATGACATGCGTATATCGGGACATGCCGCGGCTAGAGCGCAGATTGACGTTAACGTCAACTGCGCGTCGCGCGCCGGCGCTATTTCACCCGCATGCCCGACCAGCTCGCATCGTCGATGGTGAGGTCGAGCCGGTCGGGCGAGCGCACCGTGTCGAGCAGAAACACCGACGATCCGCTCGCGGCAAGGATCGCGTCCATCGCCTTTTCGAGCGGGATGGTGACGGTCGGGATGCGCGCATAGTCGGATTTTACTTCGACGCGGTTCGGGCCGGTGCGCGTGACGGTGATCGTCACATTGTCGCGCGACGATCCGCGCGCGTCGGAGATGACGTCGCCCTTATAGGTGCCCGCAACGCGGTCGGCGAGATCGCCCTTGCGCGCTGGCGCGGTCTTGGGCGTTTCGGCGAGCACCGACCCCGCCGGCAGCAGGAGCGCGAGCGAGGCGGCGAAAGCAATCGTATGACGCATGGCTTATCCCTTCCGGCGGCGCGGAAAAGGGGCTGCTCTCACGCGACGCTCATGGAACGACGACGATCCCCTGTTTAGGATCGGCCTGTCCCGAGAGCATCTCCCGATAGGCGGCGAGCGCCGCATCGCCGCCGCTGCGTTTATCGACCGAAGTCAGCCGCGGTGCAACGTCCATGAAGGCCAGCCAGGCTTCGGCGATCTTCTGCCCGAACGCCGCGGCGCCCCAGTCGGCGATCCGCTTCTGACTGCGGCCGGGGGCAAAGAACCACTGGCGATCGGGTCCGGGCAGCGCCCCTTCGCCGCCATGGGCGTCCCAATGCGACTTGCCGACCGCGATCGATGCCTTGAGCTTATCCCCGAAATGACTGTGGACCGCGCGGATCACCGCGCCATTACCAGCCATGTCGACCAACGCCGCCGCCGCGCCCGCGTTCAGCGTCATAATGTCGTCATAGGCGATCACGCGGTCATAGATGCCCTGGGTGCCAAGGTCCGCGACATGCGCCTTGCTCGTCATCCCGATGGTTTCGGGCCGATGCCCTTCGCGCCGCGCGATCGAAAAGCCGAGCCCGATGGCGGTCTTGCTCGACGCGCTCGCGATCAAGATCTGGCCCGCGCCATAATCGCCCTCATCCTCGAACTGATCGGCGATCAGCCAGCCGGTCAGGAACAGCGGGCGAAAGATCGGCCAATAATCATGGTCGGCGGCGCGATAGCCCTCCAGCGCGTCGACGCGCTGATACTGGTTGTAGATGGGGGGCAGGGTGGTGCGCCGCGGCGTGGCATCGGTAAAGCCGCCCGGCCCCGCCTTGCCGACGGTCAGCACCGCTTCGGCCGCCATCGGATAATAGCCGTAAAAGCGCTCGCCCGGCGCGACGCCCTCGGCGGCGCTTTCCACGACGGTCGCAAACCCCCAGACGGGCAGCCGCCCCGGCGCGCCCGGTTCGGAGAAAAAGTCCCAATAACCTTGATCGTCGCCAAACAGTCCCGCGGGCTGGCCGAACAATGCGTAGGTGATGTTGTTCGCGGTCATCGCATAGCTGTCGAGGCGGACGCGGATCTGTCCGGGCGCGAGCGGCGCGGCGGTTTCGGTAACCAATTCAGCTTGTGTGATATCGTTGCGGTCGATGTCGATCGCCCAGCCGGCTCTGCTCATGTTCGGACCCCTCCGATTGGCTTGCCCGCGGCCGCGGGATGGCCGATAGTCATACAGATGGCGCCGTCCCTGACAATCGCGGTCAAACGCATCCACGAACCGGCTGGTCCCGAGGATGGCGCGCGCTTCCTCGTGGACCGGCTGTGGCCGCGCGGTGTGTCGAAGGAAAAGGCGGCGCTTGCCGCGTGGCTCAAGCCGCTGGCGCCGAGCGATCGCCTGCGCAAGCAGTTCCATGGTGAAACCGCCGCGTCGGACGCGGCATGGGATATGTTCCGCCGCGACTATTTCGCCGAGCTCGATGCAGGCGGCGAAGAGGTAAAGGCGGCGCTTTTCACGCTCGATGCGGCGGCGCGGGCGGGCCCGGTGACCTTGCTTTATGCGGCGAAGGACGAGAAACGGAACAATGCGGTGGCGCTCAAGCAATGGCTGGAGCGGGGCTCTCTTTGATCGTCATCCCGGCGAAGGCCGGGATCTCGCCGCTGCGTCAAGAGGCGAGGTCCCGGCCTTCGCCGGGATGACGAAAAAGGCTGATCAACCCACCGTCGTCCCCAGCAGCGATCCGATCGCGATCGTTGCCGCCATCGCCAGGGCACCCCAGAAGGTCACGCGCACGACGGGGCGTAGCATGGGTGCATTGCCCGCCCAGGCGCCGAGCGCACCGAGAATCGCGAGGAAGACAAGCGACGCCGCCGCGACGGTGAAGGGCAGACTGTCGCCGCGATCGACCAGCACCGTCGCAAGCGGGAGCGCCGCGCCGACCGAAAAGCTTGCGGCCGAAGCCGCCGCCGCCTGCACCGGCCGCGCCGCCATCAACTCGGTCATGCCCAGCTCGTCGCGCAGATGCGTGTCGAGCGCGTCATGCGCGGTCAGCTGCGCCGCGACCTTTTCGGCCAGCGCGCGATCGAGCCCGCGCGCCTGGTAAATCTGCGTCAATTCTTCCAATTCGAACGCGGGGTCGGCGGCGAGGTGGCGCTTTTCGAGCTCGACGTCGGCCTTCTCCGCATCGCCCTGCGAACTCACCGACACATATTCGCCTGCCGCCATCGACATGGCGCCCGCGACCAGCCCCGCGCTGCCGGTGATCAGGATCGACGCCTCCGACGCGCCTGCGGCGGCGACGCCCGCGATCAGGCTGGCCGTCGACACGATCCCGTCGTTGGCGCCAAGGATGGCGGCGCGCAGCCAGCCGATCCGCGTGACCGCGTGGGTTTCCTCGTGCATCGCGGTCCCCTCAATATGGCAGTTGCAGCCCCGGCCGCGCCCAGCGCGTTTTCACCAGCCGTCCCGTCCCCGACAGGGTGATATAGGCATCCTGCCGGTCGGGCCCGCCAAAGGCGATGTTGGTGGTGAAAATATCGTCGGTCGCGACGAACTCGACCAGCTCTCCCTGCGGCGACACGACGCTGATCCCGCACTCGCCGATCGTCGCGACGGCGATATTGCCGTTCGCTTCCATCGCGAGACTGTCGAAGAATTTATAGCCTGCGGGACGATAGAGCGGAATGCCGGGACCGCCCGGTCCCGCGCTGTCGTCGACCTTGCCCGGCGCGACGATGTTGAACTGGGTCAGACGGCACGTATAGGTCTCCGCGGCATAGAGCTTGCTCCCATCGGGAGAGAGGCCGATGCCGTTGGGGTTATAGCTCGGGAAGATGACTTCCTCGATGAAACTGCCGTCGGCTTTTGCGTAAAAGATGCCGACGATGTCGTGGCAGCGCGCGGCATAATCGACCTTGCCATGGTCGGTGAACCAAAAGCCGCCATGACCATCGAACATCAGGTCGTTCGGGCCGCGCAGCGTGACGCCATGGTCGCCCGATTCGTAGAGGATTTCGACCGCGCCCGTTTCCATGTCGATCCGCTCGATCCGTCCGCCCGAATAATCGTCGGCGATGCCGTGGGGCGCCAGATGGCCGTTCGATTCGACATAGTTGAACCCGCCATTGTTGCAGCAATAAAGCTTGCCGTCGGGACCGATCGCGAGGCCGTTCGGGCCGCCGCCGGGCGTCGCGATGACCGCCTTCTTGCCGCCCGGCCAGCAGCGCGTGATGCGCCCTTCGGCGATTTCGGTGACGATGACGCTGCCGTCGTCCATCACCACGGGTGCCTCGGGAAAGCGCAACCCGTCGGCGATCAGTTCAAACTCGGCCATTCTCGTCTCCCTTTTTCTTGTCGTCATTCCCACTTCGTCACCCGGGACTTGATCCGGGGTCCATTCGGCACGGCGAGTGATAAATGGATGCCGGATCAAGTCCGACATGACGAAATAGAGTGACTCCCTTGCTCTTGTTTGCGTCCTATGCTTTCCCGCCCATCATGCCCGTTCGCACGCTCTTCGCTACCAATTTCTATGAGGCCGACATCGGCACACCCGATCTGCTCGAAGAATTGGAGGACAGTTGCCGGCTGTTCGCCGCCGAGGACGGTGCGGGCAAGGCGTGGAGCCGCGAACATGGCTATAAAGGCTATACCAGCTATGCCAGCCTCGGCGACCTGCCCGAGCGCGACCCGGCATTCTACGACCTCAAGAAACTGCTCGACAAACAGGTGAAGGCCTTTGCCAAGGCGTGCCACTTCGACCTCGCCAAGCCGCTCAAGCTCGACAGCCTGTGGGTCAACATCTTGAAGCCCGGCGGCACGCACAGCGGCCATATTCATCCGCACAGCATCGTATCGGGCACCTTCTATGTCGCCGTTCCGCCGGGGTCGGGGGCGTTGAAACTCGAAGACCCGCGCCTTGCGATGCTGATGGCCGCGCCCGGCCGCGCCGACGACGCGCCCGAGCATCTGCGGCCGTTCATATATGCCGAACCAGCGGCCGGCCGCGTTTTCCTGTGGGAAAGCTGGCTGCGGCACGAGGTCATGCCCAATGCGGGCAAGGGCGAACGGATCAGCATCAGCTTTAACTATCGCTGAGCCGGTCCTATATGGGCGCGATCTGACCATCCCCCGTTCCGTTCGTGTCGAGCGAAGTCGAGACACCCATCGGCGTGGAGCAAGGTCGAGGGGCATCTCGACTTCGCTCGATGCGAACGGACTAGTTAGAAAGTCCCCCATGACCGATACCGCGACCTACGACGCCGACCTTCAGCTTTTCATCGCCGGCGCGTGGCGAAGCGGCGAGGGGCGCGAGGCGCGGCCGGTCTATAATCCTGCGACTGCCGGCACGATCGCCGAGCTGCCGGTCGCGACCGCCGCCGACCTCGACGAAGCGCTGGCCGCCGCGGCGCGCGGCTGGCCCGTCTGGCGCGCGAAAACCCCCGACGAGCGCGCCGCACTGATGCGCAAGGCCGCGGGGCTGATCCGCGAGCGCGTCGACCATATCGCCACCCTTTTGACGCTCGAACAGGGCAAGCCGATCGGCGAGGCGCGCGGCGAGGTGCTCTCGGCCGCCGGGCTGTTCGACTATTTTGCGGAAGCAGGCAAACGCATCGAGGGCCGCGTGCTCCAGCGCCCGCTCGGACAGCGCGCGATGGTGACGAAACATCCGGTCGGCCCGGTCGCGGGTTTCAGCCCGTGGAACTTCCCGGTCAATCTGATGGTAAAGAAAATCGCTCCGGCGCTCGCCGCGGGCTGCGTCGTGATCGCCAAGGCGCCCGAAGAAACGCCGGGCTGCACCAGCGCGGTCATGCGCTGCATCGTCGATGCGGGCATTCCCGGCGACGTCGTCCAGCTCGTCTACGGCGACCCCGATATGATCAGCCGCCATCTGCTCGCCAGCCCGGTGATCCGCAAGGTCAGCTTCACCGGATCGACCGCGGTGGGCAAGCATCTGATGAAACTCGCCGCCGACGGGGTGAAGCGCATCACGATGGAGCTCGGCGGCCACGCGCCGGTGCTGATTTTCGACGATTGCGATCTCGACGCGACGCTCGACCGCGTGGTGTGGCAGAAGTTCCGCAACGCGGGGCAAGTCTGCATCTCGCCGACGCGCTTCTATGTCCAGGAGGGCATCTATGACGCCTTCGTCAAGGGTTTTGCGGAGCGTACGCAAAAGGTGAAGGTCGGCAGCGGCCTCGATGCCGACACGCAAATGGGGCCGCTCGCCAACGCACGCCGCGTTCCCGCGCTCGAAGCCTTGGTCGCCGACGCCAAGGCCAAGGGCGCGCGCGTGGTCGCGGGCGGCGAGGCGACGGGCGACGGCTATTTTTTCCAGCCGACCGCGATCGCCGATGTGCCGCTCGACGCCGACGCGATGAACCATGAACCCTTTGGCCCGATGGCGCTCATGCGCCCGTTTGGTTCGGAGGAAGAGGCGATCGAACAGGCGAACCGGCTGCCCTATGGCCTGGCGGCCTTTGCTTTCACAGAGAATGGGCGCCGCATCAATCGCATCGCCGACAGCATCGAAAGCGGGATGGTCGGCATCAACAGCTTCGTCATTTCGACGCCCGACATGCCGTTCGGCGGGATCAAGGAATCGGGCTTTGGCAGCGAAAGCGGACCCGAGGGGCTCGAAAGCTATCTGGTGCCCAAGGCGGTGCATATTTATTGAGCGCCGCGGGGCGTCGAGCAGAAGGGCGGTTTGGGGGTGGTTTCCCGACCTTCCTTTATCCGTCATCCCGGCGAAGGCCGGGATCTCACCCTAACGATTTTCCGCACCGGCGAGATCCCGGCCTTCGCCGGGATGACGGTGAGAGAAGGGTCCGCTAACGGCCGTCTCCAGCCATCACCCGGCCGCGATCAATCCCTTTCCAGCGCGACGAAATCGCGGCCCATCGGCGCCAGATGCGCGCCGCCGTCGACGAAGATCGTCTGCCCCGTCACCGCTTCGGCGCGCGCCAGATAGGCCACTGCGTCGGCGATTTCGGCCGGCGCCGGCAGCGCGCCCAGCGGCATCCGTGCGCCCAGCCGCTCGACCTGCGCGGCCGAATAATCGTCGGTCGCCATCGTCAGCCCCGGCGCGACGGCGTTGACGCGCGCGCGGCCGCCGAACGCCACCGCCAGCGTCGCCGTCGCCTGCCACAGCGCCGATTTGGACAGGCTGTAGGCGATCTGGTCGGGCACCGGATTGCGCACGCGCTGGTCGACGATGTTGACGATCGCGGGACGCCGCCCTTCGCTGGCCGCGACAAGCGCTTTTGCGAGCATCACCGGCGCCGACAGATTGACCTGCATCATTTCGGCGAGCGCGGCGGCGGACACATCCTGCCATCCCCCCTCGGCAAAGAGCGCAGCATTGTTGACGAGCAGGTCGGGGGCGCGGCCGAATTTGTCGATCACCGCGGGCAGCAGCGCGTCGACCGCCGCGGGGTCGGCGAGGTCGGCGGCAAAGCGATGGCTGACCGCTCCGGTTTCGGCTAGCGCGTCGGCCAGCACCGGATCGGCTTCGCCCGGACTGCGTTTGTGGATCGCCAGCGCATAGCCCTCGCGCGCCAGCCGCGCCGCGATTGCGGCGCCGACGCGGTGGAGACCGCCCGTTACCAGCGCCAGCTTTTGCGTCATTTACGCGCACGCCGCATGGTGATGCCGATCTCTTCGCCTTCCTCGGCGATCGCGAGCTTGACGATCTTCACTTCGACCTCCTCGACCTTTTCGTCCTGCAGGAACAGCGTGTCGATGATATGATCGGCGACGCTTTCGATCAGCACGAAATGCACATCCTTGGGAATGGCCTCGGTCGCCGCGAATTTGAGGTGCATGTAGTTTTTGGACCGGCCGAGCGGCGTCGTCGGCTCATAATGATCGGCCATGGCGAGCCTGGCGCGCACCGATATGCGCAGCGGCTGCGGCAGGTGCGTCTCTTCGGAATAGATGCCGGTCAAAACATCGACGGTCAGGCCCGTCACTTCCAGCCACAATGTATCGGTCACAAGAAATTCCTGTCGAGCGGGCGCGACATTCGGCTTTGCAACGCCGACGCCGGACCCTAAAGCGCCGCCGCATTAGCGAAAGGGTGTGCGTTGGTCGAGTTACTTCCATTGTCGGGTGTCGAGCCGCAAGCGATCGAGACTCTCCTCGACGACGCGTTCGGATCGGACCGATTCGGACGAACCGCCTACCGCATCCGCAAAGGCATGGATGCGGTTCCGGCTCTGAGCTTTGCGGCGGTCGAAAGCGGCGCGCTGATCGGGACGATCCAATGCTGGCCGGTCGCGCACCGCGCGGCAGACGGCACCGTCGCACGGCTCGTCATGGTCGGCCCGGTCGCGGTGCGTCCCGATGTCCAGCGCGGCGGGCACGGCCGCGCGCTGATGGCGCATATGCTGAAGGCCGCCGAAAGCCGGGCCGACGGCGCGTTGATGATGATCGGCGACCCCGAATATTACGGCCGCTTCTTCGGTTTCACCGCCGACGCGACGGGCGCGTGGGATTTGCCGGGACCGTTCGAGAGGCGCCGTCTGCTCGCACGAGCCGTGAACGGGCACGTCCCGCCGACCGGCGCAGGGATGATCGGGCCGCGTTGACCGCGATGGGGTTGCGCGGCGCGTCCGTCCCCCTATGTCGGATGGATGGTCAGCCCCGCCCCCTCGCTTCCCAAGGACTTCGCCCAGCTTTCGCTGACCGAGGCGGCCGAGCTGCTCGCGGCGCGCAAGCTGCCGCCCGTCGACGACTGGAATCCGGTCCGCGAAGGCGACAGCGCGATGGAGATCCGCGCCGACGGCAGCTGGTACCATGAGGGCGGACGCATCAACCGGCCCGCGATGGTCCGGCTTTTCTCAACGATCCTGCGCCGCGAAGCCGACGGCAGCCATGTCCTCGTCACCCCCGGCGAAAAGCTGGCGATTGCGGTCGAGGACACGCCCTTTCGCGCGGTCGAGATGAAGAGCGAGGGCGAGGGGACCGCGCGTAAACTCGCCTTTCGTCTCGACACCGACGACCTCGTCATCGCGGGTGCGAACCATCCGCTGAGCTTTGGGCGCGACCCCGACAATCCCGACCCGCGGCTGCATGTTCGCGGCGCGATCGGGAACGGGCTCGAAGCGCGGATCGACCGGGCGCTCTATTATGAAATCGTCGACATCGCACTGGCCGAGGGCGCCGACCCGCCCGCGATCTGGTCGAACGGCGCCCGTTTCCCGCTGGTGGATGGCTGATGCTGTCCGCGAAATTGCGCGACGCGCTGGCCAATCTGCTTCCCGGACCGGGCGAGGACGAAGCCTATCTCGGGACACCGACGCTGCGCGATGCCGCGGTGCTGATCGCCTTCACCGACCGGCCCGACCCCGGCGTCATCCTGACCCAGCGCCCGCAATGGTTGCGCAGCCATGCGGGGCAGGTCGCCTTTCCAGGCGGCAAGATCGACCCCGGCGACCGCGACGCGATCGACGCCGCGCTGCGCGAGGCAGAGGAGGAAATCGGCCTCAACCGCCGCGACGTCGCGGTCGCGGGGGTGACGCAGCCCTATCGGTCGGGCAGCGGCTATCATATTACCCCGGTGCTGGGCGTCATTCCGCCCGACCTCGCCTTCGATCCCAATCCCGACGAGGTCGAGGAGTGGTTCGAGGTGCCGCTCGACATATTGTTCGACCCCGCCAATTATGCGCGCCAGCAGGCGCATTGGCAGGGGCAGGACCGCTATTATTACGACATGGACTGGAAGGGGCGACGGATCTGGGGCGTGACGGCGGGCATCATCGTCAATCTGGCGCGGCGCCTGCCCGCCGGGTGGCACCGGTGATGCGCCTTGCCGCCGCCGAATGGCGCGAACGCCCGGGGCTGCGCCGGATCGTCGCCGCGCTCGGCGCCGGTGGCGGCGCGGTGAAGGCCGTCGGCGGCGCGGTGCGCGACACGCTGCTCGGCCTGCCGGTCGCCGACATCGATCTCGCGACCCCGTTGCTGCCGGACGAGGTGACGCGGCGGCTGGTCGCGGCGGGTATCAAGGTCATTCCGACGGGCATCGCGCACGGGACCGTCACCGCGATTGCCAGCGGCGACCATCACGAGATCACGACGCTGCGCCGCGACGTCGAAACCGACGGCCGCCGCGCGACGGTCGCCTTCGCCGACGATTGGCGCGAGGATGCGGCGCGGCGCGATTTCACGATCAACGCGCTTTACGCCGATCCCGTCAGCGGCGCGATCGACGACTGGTTCGGCGGCCTGGCCGACCTCGAAAATGGCCGCGTCGCCTTCATCGGCGACGCTGCGACGCGTATCGCCGAGGATCATCTGCGCATCTTGCGCTTTTATCGGTTCGCCGCACGCTTCGGGCGCGGCGCGCTCGATCCGGCGAGCCACGCGGCGGTCGTTGCTGCGCGCCAGTCGCTCAAAAGCCTGTCGCGCGAACGCATTGCCGACGAACTGACCAAGATATTGTCCCTGCCCGATCCGCGCACCATCGTCGCGCAGATGCACGCCGATGGCATTTTTGCCGTGCTGCTGCCCGAACTCGATCCCGGCTTTGCGGCCGCTTTCGACCGGTTGCTCGCGAATGAGGCGGCGGCGGGCGCGGCGCCCGCGCCGCTCCGCCGCCTCGCCGCGCTGCTTCCCCCCGACGCCGCCGTCGCCGAACAGGTGGCGAGCCGGCTGCGCCTGTCGACGCGGCAACGCAAGCATCTCGCGGCGCTGGGCGGGCACCGTCACGACGTGGCGCGTCCGGTGCGTCAGCTCGCCCACGCGATCGGGATCGCCGCGGCGCGCGACGTGCATCTGCTGGCGGGCGATCCCGCGGCGCTTGCGATGCTGGCCGACTGGCAGGTTCCCGCACTGCCCGTGAAAGGCGGCGATATCGTCGCGCGCGGAATCGCGGCGGGCCCCGACGTCGCGCGCATCCTGAAAGCGGTCGAGGCCGCGTGGGTCGCGGAGGATTTCCCGGACGCTGCGCGCGTCGCCGAACTTGTCGATCAGAAGATCGGACGCGTGAGCGACTGACGCCAATAATTGAGCGCGGCCTTGCCGTCCATCGGCCGCGCGAAGAGGAAACCCTGGCCAAAGTCGCAGCCGAGCGCCGACAGCAGCCGCGCCTGGTCGGTCGTCTCGACCCCTTCGGCGGTCGTTTTCATCCCCAGCACTTCGGCCAGGCTCTGGATCGTGCGGACGATCGCCACCTTGTCGCGGTCGTCGACCATATGTTCGACGAAACTGCGATCGATCTTGAGCACGTCGATCGGCAGGCGCTGAAGATAGGCAAGATTGGAATATCCGGTCCCGAAATCATCCATCGCGACGCGGGCGTCGAGCTCTTTCAATTCGCTCAGGACCGACAGCGCCAGGTCGGGATCGCCGATAATCGCGCTTTCGGTCAGCTCGATCATCAGCCGTTCGCCGCCAATGCCATGCTTTTCGAGCGCCTGGCGGACGACCCCGGCAACATCGTCGCGCACCAGCTGAATGGCGGAGACGTTGACCGAAAAATAGGCGTTGACGATCTCGCCGCCATTTTGCCGATCCCATTCGGCCAGCACTTCGGCTGCCTTGCCGATGGCCCATTGGCCGAGCGGGACGATCAACCCCGAATCCTCGGCAATCGGGATAAATTCGGTCGGCGACACCGGGACGCCGCCGCCATTGTCCCAGCGTGCCAGCGCCTCGAACCCCGCGACGCGCCCGCTCGCCATTTCGATGAGCGGCTGAAACGCCAGGTGCAGCCGGTCTTCCTCGATCGCGTTGCGCAATTCGGTTTCGAGCCCGAAGCGATTGTCCGACAGCATCGCGGCTTCGGGTTCGTAGATTTCGATGCGATCGGTCTGTTTTGCCCGCTTCAGCGCAATCTGCGCGTGGCGGATCTGGTTCGCGACGTCGATTTCGGTCGCGGGCAGGATCGAACAGCCGAGCGCGCAGTCGACGCTGACCTTGAGTTCGCCGATCCGGAAGGGATGGTCGAAACAGCCGCGGATGCGCCGCGCCATTTCGCGCACGTCGGCGCGTCCGCCGACGATTCGCGTCGAAATGGCGAATTCGTCGCCGCCGGTGCGTGCCAGAATGTCGCCGGTGCGCAAGCTCGATTTCAATCGCCGCGCGACGGTGATGATCAGCTCGTCGCCCGCCATCGGACCGATATGTTCGTTGATGCGCGAAAAGCGTGCAAGGTCGAGCAAGAGTACGGCGTGATCGGCGCTCGGCGCTTCGCCATGCGCGCGCTTTTCGACCAGCTCCTCGAACCCCGCGCGGTTGGGCAGGCCGGTCAGGCTGTCGGAGACCAGCTCGCGGCGCAGGTTGCGCTCGGTCATCATTTCCTGCGTCCGGTCGATCAGCGTCAGCAGGTACAGCCCGTCTTCGTCCGATTCGGTCGGAAGCGGCCCGATATAGCCGCGCAGGTCGCGCGCCGCAGGCCCCTCGCCCAGCTGGCACGAAAATTCCTGCGCGTCGTCGGGGTGCTGCGATGCACGCTCTATCGCGCGCATCAGTTCGATCGGGGCGTCGGCGCCGACGGGGGACAGGGCCAACCGGTCGAACGCGGCGTTGCTGGCATGGAGGCGGAAATTGCCGCGCTCCATCGGCCTGACCAGTGCCGCGGGCACAGGAAGGGCGTCGATCCAGCCGACAAACAACAAGGGCCGGTCTTCGCCGGTTCTATCAATAGGCATAACAGCGGGTTTCGTGCGACCTTTCCCCATTGCCCACTGCCTAAGGCCCGGGGGGTAAAGAAGGGATTTACGGCTACGCGCTTTTTGGGTCAGCCGAACCGATTGTTGCGCGGAAAACCGGTGGGCGGCATCCGCCCCGCCGCGCCGCGCGCTACCCGCCAGGGCGCAAGATCGCTCTCGGTGCGCGTGCGGCCGCTGTCGCCGCCCATCGCCCAGCTCAGCCCTTCGGCAAAAACAAAGCTTACCGCGTCGGACAAGCCGCCATCGCGATAGCGTTGCAGCATCACGCCCTGACCGCGCGCCATCGCGGGCACTTCGGCGAGCGGAAAGACGACGAGCTTGCGATTCTCGCCGATCACCGCGACACTGTCGTCGTCGGGCGCGAGGGCGCGCACCACGGCCAGCGCCGCCTTGGGCTTCAGATTGACGACGTTCCGGCCCTTGCGCGTCTCGGCGATCACGTCGCCCATCTGCACGACGAAACCGTGGCCGCTGGTCGAGGCAAGCAACAGCCGACCGTCGGCATTCGCAGGGGTCAGCGCGACGATATGGGCTTCGGGGTCGATGTCGACCATCAACCGCAGCGGCTCGCCAAAACCGCGCCCGCCGGGCAATTTGTCGGCGCCGACGGTGAAAAAGCGTCCGTCGCTCGCGGCGATCAGCAGCTTGTCGGTCGTCTGTGCGTGCGCGGCGAACAGTAGTTCGTCGCCTTCCTTGAACTTGAACTCGCCCCACTGATCGGCGGCGACATGCCCGCGCTGCGCGCGAATCCAGCCGCGCTTCGACAGGATCACCGTCACCGGCTCCTTCTCGATCATCGCATCCAATGGAATCTCGCGCGTCGGCGCGGCTTCGGCGATCGTTGTGCGCCGCGCGCCGAGCGGCGTGTCGAGCCCGTAAACATCGCGCAGCTTTTCCAGATCCTTGCGCAGCCGCGTGCGCTGGCGCGCGGGGCTTTCGACCAGTTTCGCCAGCTCTTCGCGCTCGGCGGTCAGGTCGGCCTGTTCGCGCTTCAGTTCCATTTCTTCGAGCTTGCGCAGGCTGCGGAGCCGCATGTTGAGGATC
>JBGTUD010000043.1:0-14952 GCA_041939405.1 Sphingopyxis sp.
CATCGCCCGCCCACACCGGATCGGCCTCGCCCGGCAGCAGGAAACCGCCGTCGAGCGCATCGAAATCGAGCGTCACGAGCGCGTCCTCGCCCGATCCCACGGCATAGTTCCAGAGCCGCACGTACCAGGCGCGCGGATTCCCGGCGGCATCGCGCCCCTCGATCGTCAGCGTCGGCCCATGCAGCGCGTCGAGCGGCTTCACCCCGCCCGACCGCCAGCGGAACCGAAGCTGCGTGTGCCGGAAATCGCGCTTGGTCTCATAGGCAAGCAGCGGATGGTCCCACCGGTCCTCGGCCTCCCAGATCAGCCCCGCCAGATCCTGCTTGCGGTAAAACACCGCCTCGACGCGCAGCGCCCCCGGCGCCGCGCTCGTCACGCTCGCCATCATCGGCCGCGCGAAATCGACGGTCCAGAAGCGGGGGTCGAACCGTTTGACCCATCCTTTGCGATGATGCGGCTCGGCCGCCGCGATCAAGGCCCAGCCCATCAATCCTCTCCCGCCGCCACCGCGCGCCGCACCGCGCGCGCCAGCTGCCGCCCCGTCTGCGCCAGCCGCTGCGGATCGCTTCCCGTCTGCCCCTGCACATTCACCGTGATGGCGATGTTGCGCACGCCAGAACCCGCCGCCTCGATCCGCCCGCTCGCGGTCGGCACGAACAGTTCGGGCCCGCGCTCGCCGACGCGATACGCGCGTCCCGCGCTCACCGGCCCGCCCGTCGCGCGTCCCGGCGCACCGAACAGCGCCATTGCGATCGAGGTGCCCAGCGACAGCAACCCTCCGCCTCCGCCGCTCGCACCCCTGCCGCCCAGCGCCGCGCCGATCCCGCCCGAAATCGCCGCACGCGCGATGTCGGCCATCACCGACAGCGCCAGCCGCTTCAGATCCTCGAACCCCAGCTTGCCGGTGGTGATCGCGCGCGACAGCGCCCGCTCGATCGCGCGCCCGGCGTCGTCGGCGCCCTGCACCAGCGGCCCCCGCAAATCGTCGCGCAGCGCCGCGATCTCGCGCCGGAACGCGCCCGTGTCGGCGCGCACCGCGACGACCATTTCGTCGATCTCATCCATCGGGATATTGCTCCATCATTGCGCTCAGCGCGGCGCGATCGAACCCGGCCTCGCCGTCGCCCTCGGTCCACCCCGCCAGCACCGCGCGCACATCGGCAGGCGTCGCGGCCCAGACCTCATCGGGCCGCCACCCCGCGACACGCGCCATCAGGCCGATGAGCGTGATCGCGGCGGACCCCAGCCGCTCGCCCGTCACGGTCACCGCCCCTGCAAAATCTGCCCCAGCAAGATGCGCAGCGCCGGTGTCACGGCCGCCAGCCCCTGCTGCACCACCGCCTCGCCGACCGCCTCGCGCGTCAGCGCCGCAGGCCGATCGCGCACGCAATGCCAGAACAGCGCGGCCAGTTCGCCCAGCGCCAGCCGCCCGTCGGCCGCGCGCTCGACCAGCGCGAACAGCGGACCCAGTTCCTCCTCCGCCGCGACCAGCGCGGCAAAGCTCGGCCGCAGCACCAGCCGCTCGCCCCCGATCCGCAGCTCCGCCTCGCCGCGCAGCGCATTCGCCCCCGTCCTTTCCGCACCGCTCACAGGCTCACCACCGCGCCGCTCGATTCCAGGTTCAGCGTGTAATTGCGCTCGCCATTATAATCGCCGGCATAGTCGAGCCGGGTGATCAGGAATCGCCCGCGCAGCCGTTCGCCGCTCTCGAAACTCAGCTCATAATCGTCGATCGTGCCCGACAGTGCATGGCCGCGCAGCCGCAACTCGGCGGCCGACCCGGTAAAGATTCCGGCTGCGCTGACCGACACCGACCGCACCCCCGCGCCCGACAACAGCTCGCGCCAGCCGCCCGAATCCTTCGTCGTGACGTTCACCGCCTCGCCATTCACCGACAATTGTGTCGTGCGCAGTCCCGCCACGGTCTGATAAGCGGGCGGCGCTTCGCCGTCGCCGACCTTGAGCAGAAAAGCGCTCCCATTTTCGATCGCCATCGTTTAATCTCCTTGGAAAATAATCATGCGGAAACGGGGAGTCGCAGGATGCTGATCACCACATTGGTTCTGGCCGCCATGGTCCAATCACCCGCGGCGACGGTCGACCGAACGCGCGCCGCCTTCACCAAATGCCTTCGCGAAGACATGAAAAAGGCGCTCGAGGCCAAGGTCGAAGAGGCCGAGTATAATTTGCGGCTCAAGGCGAACTGCGCGACCGAGCGCGACGCCTTTCGCAAGGCGGTGATCGCGCTCGGCCGCGCGGCGGGCGATTCCGAAAAGGTCGCCACCGAGGATGCCGACTGGCAGGTCGAGGATTATCACGAGAATTTCACCGAGAAATTCAAGGATTATAAATCGACCAACACATTGCCCGGCGACTGATCCGATCAGGCCGCAAGACACCGGCACTGCACGATAAACTCGTGCCGCCACCCGCCCTCGCGCGCAAAGTCAAAGCGGGTACGGATCGTTCGTGCGCTCACGATGTTCCAGCCGTCGGCCGTCCCTCGTATCGCCGCGACCACGCCCTCGATACGGCGCGCCGCGCCGTCGCCCACTGCCTCGCCGATCCCGACCAGCACCAGCGTCAGCCGCACCTCGCGTCCCGCGCGGTCCTTCGTGCCCCAGTCGCGCCCTTCGGCGCCGCCCACCATGACATAGGGCGCGCTCGCCCGCGGCGGCATTCCGTCGAAAACGCCGTGAACCATCGCCGCCAGCGCATCGTCGCCCGCCAGCAGGTCGAGCGCGCGGGCACGCACCGCGCCTTCGGCGCTCGTCACTGTCCGCCGCCCAAGGTCAACCGCCGCCACGGCTGCCACAGCGCGGCGATGGCCGCGGGCGGCGCGGCGCCCGCATCGTCGCGCGCGTCGTACAGATGCTGCGTCATGCGCACGATCCCCTGGCGTATCGCCTCGGGCACGCCGTTCGCTCCTTCCGCAATCCCGGCGCGATAGGAAATGCGCAGCCGGTCGGCAGTGCCGGACGGCTCAACCGTCACCCGCGCGCTTCCGCCGCGGTCAAGCACGACGCCGTATTCGCCCTGGACCAGCGGCGTTTCTCCGCCATCGGGGGCGAGCAGCACGACGCCATCGACACCGATCACCGGCCGCGCTTTCAGCCGCGCCGTCCCGCCGCCGATCGGCCATATCTCCTCGGCGGCGCGAACGATCAGCCACTGGCCGATAAAGGCCTCGCAGATGTTCGTCGCGGCGCGCACCAGTCCCGCGACCACCGCATCGTCGACCGTTGCGCCCAGTCTTAACCAGCCGCGCGCTTCGTTCAGGCTGACCGGCGCCTCCCCCGGCAACAGACTTTCCGCCATCATCGCTCCTCCACCCGCATCGTCATCGACCGTTCGTCGATCTGCCCGTCGCTCATCGTCACGCGGTTGGTGATGCGATAGACATGGCCCGCGATCCCGCCCGTCAGCGTCACCGTCGCTTGCATCAAGTCGTGCGCGGCGCCCGCCACCGCCACGCCCCCCGCTTCGACGGGTTCGACCGTCCAGTCGCTCGTCATCACCGCCTGTCCGCCCGGATAGGCGGCCACCCAGTCGAACTCGAAATCGATCCGCGTGCCCGGATCTTTCACCATCATCGTCATGGTCTCGCTCTTTCTTCAGGGTTTGCGCAGCGTCACGCGCCGCGCCGCCTCGCGCGCCAGCTGGGGCGCCGTCTGCGGCCCGGCGGGTTCGGGGCCGGCCCATTCGCTCGCCAGGTCGCGCCGCGCTGCATCGCCGATCGCGCGCGACGCCAGGGCCGATCCGCCGATCACGCTGCCGCCTCCAGCGCCGCGATCCGTGCTTCCTGCGCGGCGATCAGGAACAATGCGAGCTGGTCGGTCCGGATACCGAAGCGATCAGCGGCGGGTTCGTCCCCGCTCGCGTCCGTTCGGTCCCATGCGTCATGGCAAAGAAACGCATATCGGCTGCTCGGCGTCCCATCTTCGGCAAGCGGCTCGATCAGCCCCTCGTCGGCCATCAGCGCCCACACGGCCTGCGCGCGGACGCCGAAGTGTAGCCGCGCGCCATCCGCCCCCTTCTCGCCGATCGCCCCGTTCCACTGGAAAAAGCCCAGTTCGGCGACGATCCGGCGCGCGGCGCGCAATTCGGCGTCGTTCGGCGCGCCCCGCCATGTCTTGTCGCGCGCGTCGGACGTGTTGATCGTTCCCGTGCCCGCATAAACGACCGACCAGCGAAACGCTGCGGCGCCCAGCGCCGGGCCGTTATCGGCGGCGGGTTGCAGGCTGCCCGCACTGCTCAGCTGCGCAACCTGTGTGCCATTCACCAGAAACTGATGGCTGGACGCCGCCCCCGCCTCATATTGCATCGTCGCCGACGATCGCAGCTTCACCGAAGCGGCCCCCGCCTGTTCGGCAAACAGCTTGCCGCTGTTGGGCATGGTGAGTTCCAGCCCGCCCGAATGGAACCGTCCGCGCTCCGCAGCGGCGATGTCCACCGCGACGGCTCCGTCGGTTATGCGTAGCCCGTCGCGGCCCGCGCCCGCACCCGCGACGTTGAACAGGCCGATCGTACTGTTGTTCACAAAAACCCGCAGCCGCTCGCCGCCATCCTTGCCGATGTCGACTATGTCGCCGTCGACCGCCCGCCTGGCGTCCAGAGCGCCGTCGAGCATGTACCGGCCGTCGGCGCCGCGAAAGGCCATCGCCGACAAGGGGATGTTGATCCACCCGGCGCCGCGGCGGACCGTCACCAGATCGGCGGCTTCGCCCGCAGCGGCATTGCCGTGCGTCGTCGACAGCGGCTGCTTGGCGTCGAGCGCGCCGCTCAATCCGGCCAGCTCGCTGCCCAGATCCGCGACTTCGTCGCCGAGCGCCGCCGACTGCATATCCTGCGCGGCAAACCAGCCCGCCCCCACGGTCAGCGCGATTGTCTTCAGCCCCGGCGCGAAATCGACCGTCGCGCCGCCGGCCGAAGAGGCCGCGACCATATCGCGCAGCAGCCGCCCGTCGCCGCCGATCCGGCCGGTCCCGACCTCCCACTCATCAGGACGGGCGATCCCCGCGACGGCATAATGGAACGATGCGCCTGGCGGCACGGCGCCTGCAAAGCGGCGATGGCCGGGCACTGCGCCGGTCGGCGTCAGCGGCCCGGTTCCGCCCTCCTGCGCCAGTTCGCGCACCAGGTCGGCGAAAAACAAGCTCGGCATGGCAAAGCCATCCTTTCCGGATCTCTTTTTGAATGGAATGACGACCGGCATTTGGCGCCCGGCTCCGCCCCGAAAGGGTTGGACGGGCCGGGCGCCCTCGCACGCCTGCGCTGCCTTGGGGTCAGCTGGCGGCGAATTTCATCAGCTTGATGGCGTTCGAATCGATGATCGCACCGCCGACCCTTTTGGTTGCATAGAAATGCACAAAGGGCTTGTTGCTGAACGGATCGCGCAGGATGCGCGTTTCGCCGCGGTCGGCAACCAGATAACCGGCGCGGAAATTGCCGAAAGCGATCGACAGGCTGTTCGCCGCCACGTCGGGCATATCCTCGGCCTCGACCACCGGATAGCCGAGCAGGCTCGCCGCCTGCCCTTCGACCATCCCCGGTTGCCAGATAAAGGCGCCGTCGCTTGTCTTGAACTTGCGGATCCGAGCGAGCGTGTCGCTGTTCATCACCCAGCACGCGCCCTGCCGGTACGGCGCCTTCAGCGCATGGACCAGCTCGACCAGCTTGTCCTGCGGGTTCGACGCCGGAAAGGCACCGGCCGTCCCGGTCGCCAGATGCTGCAACGTGCCAAAGGCGCGCACCGCATCGCCCTCGTTCGTGGTCGCGTAGGTCAAAAACCCCTTGGGCCGGTTCGTCCCGTTACCGGTCACGAACGCGCTGCCCTCGGCGACCGCGAACTCGCGCCCCAGCTGGTCGGCCAGCCAGTCCTCGACATTGAACATCGCGTCGTCGAGCATCGCCTGGCTCGCCGCCGGATTGGCGTAAAGCTCGCCCGACGGCGGCGCGATCTCGGCAAAGCTGCGCATCGCCGTCTCGGGCCGCGCCGCGGTCTCACCGACCCAGCCCGCGCCCATGGCGCCCGTCGCGATCAGCTTGCGGTATCCGCTCGTCCCCGTCTGCACGACCGTTGCAATGCTGCGGATCGGCGACAGCGCCTTCAGCGTCGCGGCGATGCTCCCGTCGATCTCGCGCGGCACGGCAAAACCGCCCTCGCCGCCCGATGCCCCCGACAGGCTCTTCATCTCCAACCCGGCATCGAGCCCGCGCCGCAGATAATGCTCGACAAAGGCATCGCGCGCCGGATCGGCGGCCTTCGCCCCGTCGAGCGGCAGTCGCGCCGCCGCGACCGCCTGTGCATCGACCTGGCGCTTGAGCGCCGCGACCGACGCTTTCAATTCATCGACCGCCTCGGCCGCCAGCACCGCGTCGAATGCGCCGTCGAGCGCATCGGCCTTCACTTCCATTTCCACGTCCATGCCTGTCACTCCTTCATCGAAATCCATCGCAATCCCGCTTTCCCGTCATCCCGGCGAAGGCCGGGATCTCGCCATCTCGCTTGTCTCAACCGTCGAGATTCCGGCCTTCGCCGGAATGACGATGGGGGGAGACACCGCAATCACGCGCGCCAGCGGCTGCATCGGCACCGCCACCAGACTCACCTCCGCCAGATCGAGCGCCAGCAACTCGCGCGGATGCCCCCCGCGCGCCGCGCGCACCCGATAGCCAAAGCTCAATCCCGTCAGCGCCCCGCGCGCGACCAGCGCCGCCGCCGTCGGATGCGTCACCCGCGCGACGACGCGCAGCCCGCGCCGATCCTCCGCGAGCGCCTCGATCGCGCCGACCACCGCCCCCGGCCGATGCTGCCAGAGCAGGGGCACCGCGCGCTGTTCGCGCAAACTCGCCGCAAAGGCGCCCGCGCGCACGACGTCGCCGCCGCGATCGACCCGGTCGAACACCGCGGCATAGCCCGCGAACCGGACCTCCCCCTCCCGCAGGCGGGAGGGGGCCGGGGGGTGGGCAACCGCACCGACCGCCTTCACTTCAGCAACCCCGGCAGCCCCAGCTTCACCGCCAGTCCGACAACGAGCAACGCCAGCACCCCGCGCACCGCCCAGTCGACGACCGCCGCCCACACGCTTTTCTTCGCATCGCGCCACGCGCCGAGCAGCTGCCGCAAATCGCTCACATCGTCGCGCGCCGCCTCGTCGGCGAGCCCCAGCCGCGCAAGCGCCCGCCGCGCGCCCAGCTCGCTCGCCTCTTCGACCACCGCGCGCAGCAGCGCTGCATCGGGCGCACTCGTCCCCGCCAGCGCGATCAACCGCGCCAGCGCCTCTTCCTCGTCCATGTCGCTATCCTCAAAAATAACCCTCCCCCTGGGACGGGGGAGGGTTGCGCAGCCTTGGCAGCTTGCTGCCTAGGCGAAGCTGGGTGGGGGTGGGCCGTCGCCCGCAAACGCTACGCGACGCCCAACAACGCCTTCTTCTCGTCCGCCGTCAGCCAATCGGCCGCCGACACCTCGTGCCACAACGCCATCCGGTCCTCGGCCAGCGCCGGCACCTTGTCCAAATCCACCCGCAGCTCGGCGCCCGCGAACCACCCGCTAAGCCCCTGCGCCACCGCCCCCAAAATCTTGCCGACCAGCGGCAACACCGTCAGCCGCCACAGCGCGCGATTGGCCTCGCGATAATTGGCATAGGTCGCATCGCCGGGCAGCCCGAGCAGCATCGGCGGCACGCCGAACGCCATCGCAATCTCGCGCGCGCTCGAATCCTTCAGCGCCAGGAAATCCATCTCGGCGGGGCTCAGGCTCAAAGCCTGCCACTTCAATCCACCCTCCAGCAGCAACGGCCGCCCCGCATTCGCGCTTCCTGAAAAACTCTCGGCGAGTTCCTCGCGCAGCCGTTCGACCTGCTCTGCCGACAAAGGCATCCCCTTGTCGCCCGGATCGTGCACCAGCGCCCCCGACGGCCGCGCCGCATTCTCCAGCAGCGCGGCGTTCCATTTCGCCGCCGCATTATGCGCCGCGATCGCCCTCGCCGCGGCGCCCAGGCACCCCGCGCCATAATGATCGTCGAGTGGATGCAGCGCCTTTATATGCACCACCGCCACGCGCCCCGCGCCATCCTCGGCGGGCAACACCATGGCGGACCCGCCCGCCTTGTACCGATAGGCGACCGGCCACCCGCGGCTGTCCGCCTCTACCCTCACCCGATCGGGACGCAGCGCGAACAGCTCGGCGGGCGCCCCCGCGCCATCGGTCAAAATCTGCACATAACCATTGCCGTGCAGCAGCAGCTGCGCCGCGAGCGTCTCGACCAGCCCCTGCCCACCCGAAGAGGCAGCAACAAGCGCCCCAAGCGCCGGATCGCTCGCGGCGATCGGCGCGCTTCCCGCCGCCTCGGCTACCAGCCGCACCGCCCGCTGAACAATCGCATTGCCCAGATACCCCTCGCGCACCTGCGCCTCGAACGACAGGGGTGCAGGCGCACTCCAGCTCCCATACACACGCGACAAAGCGGGCCGCGCAGCAACCTGCGCGGCCTTCCGGCCAAACCAGTTCATGATGATCTCCGATAATTAGAGGCGCACCTCTAGCAGGCGCGGCTCACTCGTTTTCGCTGCTTTTTGAGGCAGCTCGCATCTCAGCTATCAGATTTTGAAGATGAGCAATTTGTATCTGCAGTTTGCGCACTTCATAATCCGGCATGTGGCCGATGATTGGTGTAGGCTTACCCATCAAGCATTCGAAAAATTCACGAGACCATGGCAGTTCCAATTCGCGATCAAGCCGGAAACGGGTTGCCTGTTTAAGACCACAGACCTGCATTTCGGGAAGAGTCACCACCGAGAAATCGGCTGGCCCGCCCCTATATGGATCTTTGGACGTTCCGTAGACTACCTTGACCCACGGATTGCCACCTTGATCCTGAAACGCCTGTCGCACCAGAGCCGGTCTCGGCTTTGGTGCGGGCATTTGCGGATCTTCTATCGTCGGGAAATTACTCCATACAACATCATATGGAGCAGGAGCGGTGGAAAACGGAAAAAAGTCGTACGTTACCACCCTGGCTCCGAGATCGGAGTCAGTTTAAAGCCCGCTGGCTTGTTCTTGTCGACGTGATTCTGGAGCGCCACGACATACTCGTCTGACACTTCCGAGCAATAGTCCGGCTGCTGCTGAATCGCGCGCGAAACCGCTGATATTCCGCGCGAAGTCGCTTGACGGAGCTTGCGCAATTTCTTCTCCTTAAACGTGAAACTGAAGCTAGGCTTCGCGAGTCCACGGGGGTCAGATGGACCTTCTATCCTACTATATCAACCAAAAGTTGATGGAGTACGTAGTCGAGATTCGATGAACTCCACGTTAAAAACGATGGACGAAGGGGATTGTTTCCGTACTCTTACACCCGCCTTACCCCCACAACCCGTCCCCTTTGCATCCCCTCCAGCAGCGCCGCCAGCGCCCACACGCACGCATCCGCCCGATCCGGCGAACGTCCCGGCCCCGCATAGCCGCCGCCCGTCTGCAACCCGCAAAGCTGGTCCTCCAGGCTTTCGAAAATCCCCGCATGGACCACCTGCCCGCGCTCATAGGCGAGCGCCACCGGCTCGGCGCGCCGCGCCTTGCCCGCGCTTGCATGCACCGGCACGACCGGCAGGGTCATGTCGGCCTGGTGCAGCACCGCCGCGACCATCTCACCGCCCATATTGCTTTCGGCCACGATGCGCTCGGCGCCCCAGCGCGCGGCCGCGCTTGCCACCGCCTGAGCCCACATGGCAGGCGCCGGCCGTTCGACGCTCGCATCCTCGACCACCGCCAGTCGCCCGTCGCGCAATTGCATCGCCACCACGATCCCGCACGCATCGCCGCAGCTCGTGGCCGGCGGATCGACGCCGATCACGACGCGCACCGGCTTGCCGATGCTGCCCGGTTCGATCCGGCACCCCTCGATCCGCGCGCGCGGCCACAGCGCCCCCTCGACATCGTCCAGCAATTCGCCGTCCAGCTCCTGCCGCCCCAGCCGCGTGCCGCCGTAAAGCGCGTCCATCGTCGCCAGCCACTGCGGCGACAGGTTACGCCGGTTGTTTTCCGTGCGCCCGCGCGTCGTCACGACCCCCTTTTCCCCTATCAGCCGCCGCACCAGCGGCACGCCGCGCGGCGTCGTCGTCGCGACCACCTGCGGCCGCGCCCCGACCCGCATGGTCAGCATCAGATTATCCCACGCCGCCGCCCCCTGCGGCCATTTGGCGATCTCGTCACACCACGCCGCCTCATGCTGCGGGCCGCGCAGACTGTCGGGTTCGGCCGCCGAATAGAGCGTCGCCACCGCGCCGTTCGGCCAGGTCAACCGGCGCAGGCTGCTTTCATAATCGGGGCGCAAATTGTCGGGCGCGATCGCCAATAGCCCGCTTTCGCCCTCGACCATCACCTGCCGCGCCTCGAGCAGCGACGCCGCGACCAGCGCGATCTTCGCCCCCGGCGTCCCCTCGGCATAGGCGCGCACCCACTCGGCGCCGGTGCGCGTCTTGCCGAACCCGCGTCCCGCCAGCAACAGCCACACGTGCCAGTCGCCATCCGGCGGGCATTGGTCCGCGCGCCGCCACCACGACCAATCGGTCATAAGCTGTGCGCATTTCTTGTCCGACAGTGGCTTCAACCAGCGATCGAGCTCCGCCCTTTTCCGGTCGGTGCAGTCGGCGGCGTGCTTCATTCGCCCGCGTCCCGATCGGCGAAATCCCCCGCCTCGGCCGCGGCCTGATCCTGCATCGCATAAAGCTTGGCGGTCAGCCGCGCCTTGGCGCTCCCCTGCGCGGCCGCCACGCCGACGGGCAGCTTCGCCCCGCGCACCGCCGCGCGATGCGCCGCAAGCAACGCAAGGCCGAGCCGATATTTCTGCGCCCGCGACTTCAGCGTCGCATCCTTCACATTGCCGGACGGCGGAATCAGCGCCTCGGCAAGCAGTTCGGCTTCGAGCCGGGCGAACCCCTCGCACAGCGCTTCGTGCCAGCGCGCCGCAAAGGCCGAATTGCGCCGCCGTTCGCGATACATGGCATCGGCGCCGATGCCCGCCTTGCGCGCCGACGCGGCGACGTTCGACGATTCGGCGAGTGCCTCCAGAAAAACGTCCTTCTGCGCGCGGTCGGGACGCGCCCTGGCGGGCGCTTTCGACGTGTCGCCGTCCCCGGCCTTCCCGATCCGTCCCATCGCCACCTCCCCAAAAGCGGATCGGGCCGCACGCCCCCAAAAGGCGCCAGCCCGACTCGCAATTCTTCATGATGTGACACTTGTGGCGTTTATGTAGTTTGCAAACCCACAAGCATCTTGACTGACGAGCGCCCCTTACGGTGGACGCGATTCGCCATGATGTAGAAATCTCTACACGCAGCGTCACGCTTTGTCAAGATTTTTTAACCGATTTGGTTATGCGTTACATTCCGTCGAAGCCGCCGCGATCCGATCCTCCGCCGCCTTTGCGTGGGCTGATGATATGAGCGATGGCGGCAAGCGCCGCAAAGCCCATGAAGACATACAGGATGACGTTTACGGCTCCGTCGCTCATTTGGGCTTCTCCACCGGCTTATGCTTCACCAGCTTCCCTAGGCGCTCGTCGAAGCGCTTGGGATCGTCGTCGGTTTCGAGGTCGCGCGCGGCTTCCTTGAACTTGTCGAGCTGCTTCTTGTCGGTCATGCCCTAACCACTCGCAATTCCTTTAGTCGCAGGCTTGGATAGCCGCTTACGAACCGCCTTGATGGGCTCCGGTTCCAACGGGAAATCCTCGGGAGCCTTGCCCGCCTTTTTGATTACCAGCGCCCTGACCTCTGCGGCAACCTCTCTGTTGACAGCGATGGCGTTCCTCTCGCCCGTTGTTCCATCATTCAGCAGCTTTTCCGCAGCGAGGTTTGATTGAAACTCATGTGCTGAAAGCTCCATTGGCCCGGCGCGATCGATCAGCCTTTCGCCAGCAGGCACCCCCTTGAGCTCGGATATCGCCTTGGCACCCATGTTGTAGAGGCCTTGAAAGCGCGCATCATGAAAGAGGCCGAACCGTTCCACGCCAATATCTTTTGCCACTTCCCCCACTCGCTTGAGGGAAGTCGTCAATCTGTCTCTGGTTTCCACCCGCTTTCGGTCCGCCGCTTCTCGCGCCTGCAATTCAATTCGCCGAGTTTGCAGCGCGAAATATGCCTGAGCTCCGGCAATTTCCGGTTTGGTCGGGTCTCCGTTCATGGCGATAAGATAGCAGGCCCCCCGGCTGAGGAAGTATTCTTCAACACGCCGTTTCCCACCTCCATGCACTCCCACCAATTTGCTCGTCTGAGCAATATGATGTGACGAATCGCCCCCATTTGCTGTGATTGCAGCCGCTGCCTTTTCGATAACCGGAACGAATTTATCCCATACGGGGTAGCCCATTATCCCATGCACGTCACGAGCCTTCCAATAGTCATTTCCATTTGGATTCAATAGCTTGACCTCCTCAAGCCGATGCATGGTGTGCTGATACTGAGGGGATGCCGCGATGCCGGTTGCCATTTAATACCTCCTGCTTTATCCCATCACATACACCCGTCACACGCAGGAGTCGATGGTGAGCGAACGAGCAGTGATTGAGGAGCGGCTTCGCAAAAAGCAGTCGGAGGTCGCCAGCCTCGAAGAGAAGCTGAAGGCAGCCAAGGTGTATGTCGCTGCGCTAAACGACATTTTGCGGATGCTTGCGAAAGACGATGAGCCGCCGGCAGAGACGGTGGAGGCCAAGCTAAGGCCAGGTAGCGCAGTCGCGCAAACCCGCGAGATCATCCTCGCGAGCGGCGCGCCGGTGCACATCGACGACATTCTTGCCGCAATGGGCAAAGATGTAACACGCGACACGAAGGCGTCCCTTGCGGGCTCTCTCGCCGCGTATGTTCGGAAAGAAGAAATCTTCTCAAGACCTGCGCCAAACACGTTTGGCCTGATCGAACTGGGGCATACCGAAGTGTTCGACGAGGAGGAGGACCAGCCTCCGGCGGGCTTCGGTAGCGACCACAACCCGCTAGACTATGACGACGACGTACCCTTCTGAATAAGTTGGCCCTACGGTTGAACCGTAGGGCCATCGTGGGGGTGGGTTGGTCCGGTCGCTGGCTTCCTATCCGTGCTACCTCGGGTTCAACTCCCGACACCTCCACACCAAACGAATTACACCTATCCTTTCGCGCGGTCTAGATTTTACCTTCCGAGGCTTCGCCCGCCAACGCTGAGAAGGCTTTGAACCCTTCGCAGCTTCTGGTGGGCCGCTTTTAGGCTTCGATGTGAGACCTTGCATAAGTAAGGCGCTTGCCAACGATACCGCGCACCGCTGCGACAGCCCGACCGCGATCATCAATGCCGTTCGCCTGACGGGTGTTATAGCGAAACTCGAACTCGGCAAGGTAGCGGTGCAGATGCTGTTCGCCGCAATGCTGATAGACGCCCTTCATGCCGCGCTTGAAAATCGAGAACGCGCCTTCAACGGTGTTCGTGTGGATCGTGCGGTCGCTGTAATCGACATACTGACGGGCGCCGTGCAGCGTCGTGCCATGCTCGGCGAACTCGCGGCCAATCTTCTTATACATCTTGGCTTCGTCCGTCATCAGGCGGGCTTCGCGGGCGATGTTATTCAGGACGATGGGGTGAACCTCGTCGGCGCGGAATTTGTCGAAGGTGAACGAACGCATGGTGCCGCTCTCGCGGTCCACAAGGGCGATGACGCCGAACTTGTGCGCCGTGCCAGCCTTCGCGCCGCGACGACCTTCCTTGACGCCGAAATAGGTTTCATCGACTTCCACGGCGCCACCGCCCGAACCGAACGGGGCAGCAAGGTCGCCAGAGCGCATGGCTTCACGGATACGGTGAGCGAGGAACCATGCGGTCTTGTACTGGACCTCAAGGATGCGACCGAGCTGGTGGGCGCTAATGCCCTTCTTGCTCGACGCGATCAGATGGACCGCCTGTAGCATCTTGTGAAGCGGCATGCGGGCATGCTCGAACACGGTGCCCACCTTCACGGTGAACTGCTTGCGGCACTCGCCGCACTTCTTGAGGCCGTGACGCAGCGCTCCATCGGGGCTTTTCAGCGTCGGCTTGCCGCGAACGCCCGACAGGTCATAGACGCGGCCACCGATCACACCGCAATGCGGGCAGACAACGCCGTCGGCCCAAACGATGCTTTCCAGATGCTCGAAGGCCTTGGCTTCGTCGTGAAAGTAGGGGGAAGAAAGAACCGACATGGTGAAATGCTCCGTTGATGAGCATTTTCTAGCACTTAGCGTTGGGTTTGTAAACTACATAATCGCGACACTTGTGCCATATCAGCGTGACGATGTCAATAGAAAATAACCTATATGGTTATCACATTTCCTCCAACCCATCCATCACCGCGGTCAGCGCCAGTGCATTCTCCCGCTCCATTGCGCTGTGCCCCGCGTTGGTCACGACATAGGACACCGGCTCCGCCCCCGCGGCGCACAGCGCGGCGACCAGCCGCGATGCCTGGGTCAGCGGGCAGACTTCGTCGAAACGGCCGTGGACGATATGGATGGGGATCGACGCCAGCACATCGATATGGTCGAAAAAATGGTTCGGCGGCAGGAACAGGTCGTTCGCGAAATAATGCGCCTCGATCTGCGCGAAACAGAGCGCAAAATCGGCCTCGCCGAACTTGCCCGTGTCGGCACTTTCGGGGATCATGTTCGAAATCACCCCTTCCCACAGGGACCAGGTGAGCGCGGCATGGAGCTGCCGCTCCTTCTCGGCCGCGTTCGCCGGCACCATGTCGAAAATCGCCTTGTACGACGCCATCACGTCGCGCCGCTCGTCAGCGCTCAGCACCGAGAGCAGCGCCGCCCACTCATCGGGATATTTGATATAGGCGCCGGGCGCAGTCAGCCCGAAGGGATCATCCTCCCACGTCGCGGCATTGCCCTGATACAGATAGAGCAGATCCTCCGCCGCGCCCAGAAAGATGCCGCGCAGGATCA
>JBGTUD010000044.1:0-14693 GCA_041939405.1 Sphingopyxis sp.
AGCCGTCTGGGCCTCGACTCTCGACCGCTTAGCCAAGCGCGGGTAGACTGTCGAGCGGGCGGGTAACATGGCGGTAAAGAAAATCACGGGCAAGTTTGACTCTATCGATGCGGTGCTACGCGACATCGCGCACGGCAAAATGGTTGTCGTCGTCGACGACGCCGACCGCGAAAACGAGGGCGATCTGATCATGGCCGCCGAGAAGACGACGGCCAAGGCGGTCAACTTCATGGCCAGGTTCGGCCGCGGCCTCATCTGTGTACCGACCGCGCAGGAGCGACTTATGCAACTCGGGATCGAGCGCATGGTGCTCAACAACCGCGAGACCCACCGCACCGACTTCCAGATCAGCGTCGATGCCGCCTCCGGTATCACCACCGGCATCAGCGCCGCCGACCGTGCGAAGACGATTAAAATTCTGGCCAACCCCACTTCGCTTACCGAGAATCTCGTGCAGCCAGGTCACGTCTTTCCGCTTCGCGCCAAAACCGGCGGCGTCCTCCAGCGCGCCGGCCACACAGAGGCGGCGGTGGACCTCGCCCGCCTCGCCGGCTGCCGGCCGATGGGCGTCATCTGTGAGATCATGAACGACGACGGCACGATGGCGCGGCTCGACGACCTTATCCCCTTCGCGCGGCGCCACGGGCTCAAGATCGGGACGATCGCCGACCTCATCGCCTATCGCAACCGCAGCGACCGGCTGGTCGAATGCGTCGCCGACGAACCCTTCGAATCGGACTATGGCGGCGAATGGCGCTTGAAATCCTATCGCAACAAGATCGACGGCAGCGTCAATATGGTGCTGCAAAAGGGGCCGGTCGATCCCGATGGCGTGACATTGGTGCGGATGCACCCCGTTTCGCTTTTCGACGACATCATGGGCCGGCCGGGGCCGAAGAAGCGCCGGCTGCAACGATCGATGGACGCGATCGGTGAGGCCGGCGCGGGCGTCATCGTCATGCTGATGCGCCCGCTCCCCGGATCGGCCGATGCCGAAGCGCTGCCGCCGCCGACGGGCGGCATGGACCTTCGCACCTATGGCATCGGCGCCCAGATTCTTGCCGACCTCGGCGTTCATGCGATGGAATTGCTCACCCCCACCCACAGCAATATCGTCGGTCTCGAAGGCTATGGCCTGTCGATCGTCGGCGAACGCCCCATTCCCGGAGAAGCCTGATGGCGCATATCCTGATCGTCGAAGCCCGCTTCTACAGCCATTTGAACGACATGCTGCTGGACGGCGTACGCAGCGCGCTCGAGGCCGAGGGGCATAGCCACGAGACGGTGACGGTGCCCGGCGCATTGGAAATCCCCGCGGCGATTTCGCTCGCCGCCGACGCCGGGCGCTTTGACGCCTATGTCGCGCTGGGTGTGGTGATCCGCGGTGAAACCTATCATTTCGAGGTTGTCTCGAACGAAAGCGCGCGCGGCATCATGGCGCTGACGCTCGATGGCCTCGCGATCGGCAACGGCATTCTGACCGTCGAGGACGAGGAACAGGCGCTTGCGCGCGCCGACAAGACGCGCAAGGATAAGGGCGGCGAGGCGGCGAAGGCCGCGCTCGCGATGCTGGCCCTGAAGGAACAATTCGGCATTGGTTGATCGCCCCCCTCCCAGCCGTTACTCCGTCGTCGAACGCGGCGGACGGCTGGTGGTCGTCGATCGCGAAACGGGCCGGACGCCGCCAAGCGCGGCCGAACGCATGGCCGAGCATGACCGACGCTGGGGCCATGCGGCCGAACGCCCCGTCCTCCCCGATCCGGTGTCGGAAACGCTGGTCGAACCTGCGCGGCCTCCGCGAACGGTCGCTGCCCCCGCGACATCGGTCCGCGCGGCAAGGCGCGAGGCGGATGCGGCGAAGCGCGAGCGGCAGGCCGCGGCGCAGCGCGAAAGCAAGCGCGCCCCATGGGGCGGCCAAAAGGAGCGCGCCCGACCTGAACCTCCCGCGCCGCGCGCACCCGCACCGGCACCTGCCGCAGCCCCGGCGCCAGCGCGCGCCGACTCTAGGTCCGCCGCGTCGTTGCCCGGCCGAAAGACGGTCGTGACCGGCAAATGGTGGGATGCGAAGGGCCCGCGCACGTTGGAACTGGGGCCGAAGGGGCAAGCCCAACTCAGCGGCGGGTTGATGGTCCTGTTTTTCGGCGTCGTTATCGCAGCGATCGTCGCTCTGCTTGTCGAGCCGCTGCTGCTCTTTATCGGCGCCTTTCTGCTGTTCCGCTTTGGCGGCCAGATTCTCGGCCCGATCGGTGCGGGGATCGTCGACAAGGCGCTCGCAGAGAAGGGGTAGATCCTCCCCATCGCTCGCGACAGGGAGGATTATTCCGCCTTACGCCAGCTGCAACACCGGATAATCGGTATAGCCTTCGGGGCCCGGCGAATACCAGGTCTGCGGGTTGTCCGCGGCCCATTCGGCGCCCCGGCGAATGCGCGCGACCAGGTCGGGGTTGCCGATAAAGGGGCGCCCGAATGCGATCGCATCGGCTGCGCCGCTCGCGATCGCCGCTTCGGCCAGCGCGGCGGTATAATCGCTGTTGAGGATCAGCGGCCCCTTGAACGCCTGCCGGATCGCGGGCGATTGCTTGGGCACCTCGGTCTTGCCGAACGTGCCGTCGGGGCCGGGCTCGCGCAGTTCGAGGAAAGCGATGCCGAGCTCGCTGAGCGCCGCGGCAGCGGCAGGGAACAGCTTTTCGGGCGCGCTGTCGTCGACGCCCTGCGTTTCGCCGTTGGGCGACAGGCGCACGGCGACGCGATCCTTGCCCCACACGTCGATCAGCGCCGCGGTCACTTCGCGGAGCAGGCGGATGCGGTTTTCGACCGGCCCGCCATAATCATCGTCGCGCAGGTTCGAATTGTCGCGCAGAAACTGGTCGATCAGATAGCCGTTGGCGCCGTGGAGCTGCACCCCGTCGAACCCCGCCTTCCTGGCGTTTTCTGCGGCCTTTACATAATCGGCGATGACCCGCGGGATTTCGTCGAGCCGCAGCGGCCGCGCTTCTTCGAGGTCGCGGCGGCCGACGGGCGTATGCGCGCGGCCGGTGCCCGTCGTTGCCGAGGCGGACACGGGCTGCTTGCCATCGTTGAACACCGAATGGACCAGGCGCCCCATGTGCCACAGCTGCGCAACGATGCGGCCGCCCGCTTCGTGCACCGCCTCGGTCACCGGCTTCCAGCCTTCGACTTGGGCCTCGGTCCAGAGGCCGGGCGCGTTCGGCCAGCCAAGGCCTTCCTGCGAAATGCCCGTCGCTTCGGAAATGATCAGCCCCGCCGATGCCCGCTGCCGATAATAGTCGCGCGCCAGCTCGTTCGGAACAAAGCCGGGCCCGGCGCGGCCGCGCGTCAGCGGCGCCATGATGATGCGGTTCGGCGCCTCGATGGCGCCGAGCGTGATCGGTTCGAAGAGCGATGCGGTCATATTGCCTCCACATGTCAAATCCCGCGAGCGGCCCCATGGCCGCCGGGCTTGGGTCAAAGCTATGGCCCGCACGGCGCAGACACAATGGGTGAGTGGCAAAAGAAAATCTAAACCTTGGCGAAGATGTGCCGCGGCGCGGCGCTTCGCCCTTGCGGGTTCCGGTTGCCGAGCGGCGGCGCGGCGCCTATCTGAAGCTATGGCTTCGATCCTTCCCGCCGACCCCACGCTCGACGAGATTCGCGCTGCTTTGGCGCCGCGGGTTGCGCAGAATGCCGCCTTCGACGGTTTTGGCGATGCGGCGCTGACGGACGCTGCGGCGCGTGCGGGGGTCGATCCCGACGTCGCACGGCTGGCGTTTCCGGGCGGCGCGCGCGACATGGTCGATGCCTGGTTTGCCGGCATCGACGCGCGCATGGCGGCGAAATGGCCTGCCGAAAAGCTCGCCGATCTCAAGATTCGCGAACGGATCACGGCGCTGGTCGAAACGCGCATCGACCTGCTTGCGCCCGACCGCGAATCGCTGCGGCGCGCGCTGGCGCTGCTCGCCTTGCCCGCCAATGTGCCGCACGCGGCGCGGCTTGGCTGGCGCGCGGCCGACCTGATGTGGCGCCTCGCCGGCGACACGGCGACCGATTATAATCACTACAGCAAGCGCGCGATCCTCGGCGCCGTGTACGGCTCGACGATGGCCGTTCTCCTGAACGACGAGAGCGAGGGGCAGCGCTACACGCGCGCCTTCCTCGCCCGCCGCATTGGCGAGGTGATGCGATTCGAAGGCTGGAAGCACCGCCGCGCCGCGACCAGGCGCGAACGGCCGAGCCTGGCGCGCTTCGTCGGCCGGCTGCGCTATCCGGGGCGATAAGGCGTGGGGCACAAAAGGCTGGCGCCGCGCGATTGTTATTGATAATCGCTCGCAAATGACTGCTTTGCTCGACAAGACGCCGCTGGGCGAGACGGTGCGCGTCGCGCGCATCGACTGGACCGCCATGTCCGATGACGAGGGACGCCGCCTGCGCGAATTCGGTCTGATCGAGGGGTGCGAGGTTACGCCGCTGCATCGGGGCAGCATCTTTTCACGCGACCCGCTGGCGCTCAGCGTGGGGCGTATGAAGGTGATCATTCGCGCGCGGCAGGCGGCGTCGATCGAGGTCGAATTTATTGTGGGCGTCGAGGGCGCCGCATGACCACCGCAATTCCTTCGATCGCGCTGGTTGGCAATCCCAATGCCGGCAAGTCGAGCCTGTTCAACGCGCTCACTGGCGCGCGGCAGAAAATTGCCAACTATCCCGGCGTCACCGTCGAACGAAAGGCGGGTCATGCCAGTTTTGCCGATGGCCGCCCGCTGTCGCTGATCGACCTGCCCGGCACCTATAGCCTGACCCCCGCAAGCCTCGACGAAGCGGTGACGCGCGACGTGATCCTTGGGCGTCAGGCGGGCGAGGCGCGCCCCGACGCGCTGGTCGTCGTGCTCGACGCCGCGAACCTCGACAATCATCTCCGCTTCGCGCTCGAACTGCTTGAGCTCGGGCTCCCGACCGTCGTTGCGCTGAACATGGTCGATCTGGCCGAGCGCGACGGGCTGACGCTCGATCCCGAACGGCTTTCGCGCGAGCTTGGCGTAAAGGTGGTGCCGACCGTCGCGGTGCGGCGGCGCGGACTTGCCGAACTGCTCGCCGCCCTGGACGATGCGATCCGCGCGCAACAGCCGCGCGCCGCAGCCCCCGAACCGGCAGGCGACGCCGCGCTGCACCAGCGCGCGCGCGCCATCGCGCGCGCGGCGATCATCAGCGAAACGCCGGTGCGCCGCTGGACGCAGCGTGTCGACAATGTCGTGCTGCACCCGGTTTTCGGCATGGCGATCCTGCTCGCGCTGATGTTCGTGATGTTCCAGGCGGTCTATGCTTGGGCCGGCCCCCCCGCCGACGCGCTCGAAGGGCTGGTCGGCACGATGCAGGCGTGGGTCGTCGACAATGTCCCGCAGAATTTCCTCCGCGACCTAGTGGTCGAGGGGTTGCTCGCGGGCGTCGGCGCGGTCGTGGTCTTCCTTCCGCAGATCCTGATCCTCTTCCTTTTCATCCTGCTCCTGGAAGCGTCGGGCTATATGACGCGCGCGGCGTTCCTGATGGACGGGCTGATGGGCAAGGTCGGCCTGTCGGGGCGCGGCTTCATCCCGCTCCTGTCGAGCTTTGCCTGCGCCGTCCCCGGAATCATGGCGACGCGCGCGATCCCCGACGAAAAGGACCGGCTGACGACGATCCTGATCGCACCCCTGATGACCTGTTCGGCGCGGCTGCCCGTCTATGCGCTTATCATCGCAGCTTTCATCCCGAACCGCGGCGTCGGCGGCACCGCGATCGGGCTGCAGGGGCTGGTGCTGTTCGGCCTTTATGTCGCGGGAATCGTCGGCGCCTTGATCGTCGCATTCGCGCTGCGCCGCACGGTGGCCAAGGGGGCGGGCGCGGGGTTCATGATGGAAATGCCGCGTTATCAGATGCCGCGCTTGCGCGACATTGCGCTCGGCCTGTGGCAGCGCGCGTGGATATTCCTCCGCCGTGCGGGGACGATCATCGCGCTGACCACCATTGTCCTGTGGCTGCTCCTGACCTTTCCCAAGGCGCCAGAGGGGCAGAGCCAAGTCGAATATAGCGTCGCCGGACGCATCGCGAGCGGGCTCGAGGTCGCCGTCGCGCCGATCGGGTTCAACCATGACATCGCGCTCGCGCTGATTCCGGCGATGGCGGCGCGCGAGGTGGCGGTGTCGGCGATGGCGACGGCGAATGCGATCGACGCGGGTGACGATGAGGAAGCGGTGGCTGCATCACTCGGCGAGCGGCTGCAGGGCAAGTGGAGCCTTGCGACCGCGCTCGCCTTTCTCGCCTGGTTCGTCTTTGCGCCGCAGTGCATTTCGACGATTGCGATCACGCGGCGCGAGACCAATGGATGGAATTGGCCGCTGTTCATGGTTGGCTATTTGTTCGCGCTCGCCTATGCCGCTGCTGGTATCACATATTGGTCAGCCGTTGCCCTGGGCTTGGGCTGATCCTCCCCATTTTCAAGCGGAGCGGAGCGGCGGATGGCTGGCAGCGTCAACAAGGTAATTTTGATCGGCAATCTCGGTGCCGATCCCGAAATCAAATCGTTCCAGAACGGCGGCAAGATCGCCAATATCCGCATCGCGACCAGCGAACAGTGGAAGGATCGGATGACCGGCGAGCGCAAGGAGCGCACCGAATGGCATAATGTCGTCATCAACGGCGAAGGTCTGGTCGGCGTCGTCGAGCGCTATCTCAAAAAAGGCAGCAAGGTTTACATCGAAGGCAGCCTGCGCACGCGCAAGTGGCAGGATCGCGACGGCAACGACCGTTATACGACCGAGGTGGTGATCGCGGGCATGGGCGGCAATCTGACGATGCTCGACGGCGCGCCGGGTGGCGGCGGTTCGCGCGGCGGTGGCGACAGCTGGAACCAGGGCGGCGGATCGTCGGGCGGCTGGGACCAAGGTGGCGGTTCGTCTGGCGGTGGCTCGGGCGGCGGTTGGAACCAAGGCGGCGGCGCTTCGGGCGGCGGGCGCCCGCCCTTCGACGACGATCTGGACGACGACGTCCCCTTCTGAGGCTTTGAGCGATGGCGAGCGACCTGTTGACCGCCGCCGATGTAGCGCGCGGCGTGTGCCGCCTGTTCGCGCAGCAGGGGCTGGTCGCGATCCCGGAGGTCACGCTGCCCAACGGCCGGCGGACCGACCTCACCGCGGTTGACGCCAAGGGGCAGATCACGATCGTCGAGATCAAGGTCAGCCGCGCCGACCTCCACGGCGACGGCAAATGGCCCGACTATTGCGACTGGTGCGACCGTTTCTATTGGGCGCTCGCCGCAGGGCTCGACCCCGCGATCCTCGAAACGCCCGACTATCGCCCCGAAACCTCGGGCCTGATCGTCGCCGACCGCTATGGCGCCGCCGTGGTTCGCGAAGCGGCGAACTGCAACCTTGCCCCCGCGCGGCGCAAGGCCGAACTGCTGCGGATCGGGCGTCTGGCGATGCGCCGCGCGATGATCGCCGCCGATCCCGAGCTGGCGACGGGGTGGAGCGAAGGCTGAATCGCTGGCGTGCGTGCAGGAAAATTATCTCACGCAAAGGCGCGAAGGCGCAAAGAAAAATAATCTCGCACAAAGACAGAAAGATGGCGGCTTTCCCAGATGCCGCGGTGTGAAATCGGCGCGAAGCGCATTTTCATAATCGCCCGCGGCAACAGGCGACGGCCGCCCAACGTCACGCCATCTTTGTATCTTTGTGTGAGATTATTAAATTGCCCGCCGCACGGGCTTCCCTCTTCGCGCCTTTGCGCCTTTGCGTGAGACAATCCGGCACCGGCCTCGAAGGCCGATCATCCCCGCGCCTGCATCCGCGCCAGATAGCGTGCGAGGATGTCGATCTCCAGATTGACGGGGCGCCCCGCCGCCGCCTCGTCCAGCGTCGTCATCGCCTGCGTGTGCGGGATGATGTTCAGCGTGAAATGCGCGCTGCCATCGGGCCGATCCGCAACGCCGTTCACCGTCAGCGAAACCCCGTCGAGCGTAATCGATCCCTTTGGCGCGATATGCGGCGCGAGCGAGGCGGGGGCCTCGACCGTCAGCTTGACGCTGTCGCCGACGGGCTCGGCCGCGACGATCCGGCCCACGGCATCGACATGGCCGGTGACGATGTGCCCGCCCAGCTCGTCGCCGACCTTCAGCGCGCGTTCGAGGTTCAACCGGCGGCCGGCGTCCCACATGCCGGGAGCGGTGCGCGCCAGCGTTTCGCCACTGGCGTCGATGGCGAACCAGTGGCCTTCGGCGTCCCGGCCCTTGTCGACAACGGTGAGGCACGCTCCCGAACAGGCGATCGACGCCCCCAGGTCGATGGTCGCCGTGTCATAGGCGGTCGCGATGACCAGCCGCGTATCGCCGCGATCCTCGCGGCTGCGGATGGTGCCGATGTCGGTGATGATGCCGGTGAACATAAGGGGTCAGAACCTGTTTCTGGGACGGCTGAGGCAGCAAAATGGCGAACATATCGAGCCAAAATGCCCGCCGGAAATAGTGGCTCTATTGCCAAGGGCATTTTGGCTCGAGATGGAAGCCATTTTGCTGTCCCTGCGGGATTTGGCCAAATTTGTCCATCGCCGCGTCGAAGAGCCTTACGATATCGACATATCGCGTCGTCTCTTCTCCTCGCGCTGAACAAATTTGACTCAAACCTCAGCCGTTCCAGAAACAGGTTCTGACCCCGTTATCCTTCTCTGACGCGCTCGTAGACGTCGAGCCGGTCGCTGCCAAGCATCCGGCTGTCCAAAAGGCGCCAGCGACCGTGCGCGGCGGCGAGGTCGGCGAGGCCGATGTCGCCGAGCGCCGGCCGGCCGTCGCCGATCAGGATCGGTGCGCGGTAAAGCAGCAGCCGGTCGACGCGGTCGGCGGCAAGGAAGGCCGCGGCGGCGCCTGCCCCGCCCTCGACGAGCAGCGAATCGACCCCCTCGACCGCTTCGGGAGAGGGCGCCGCGATCCAGCCGCCGGGTGCCTTGCCACGGGTAAGGAGGAATTTCTTGGGACTGCGATCCGCAAGGCCCGGCAAGCGCACATCGAGGCGCGGCGCATCGGCATCGAGCGTTCCGCGCCCGACGAGGATCGCTTCGTGGCGCGCGCGTTCGAGATGCGCGTGCGCCCGTGCGCGCGCGCCGGTGATCCAGCGGCTCGACCCGTCGGCACGCGCGATACAGCCGTCGAGCGATGTCGCGAGCTTGAGCGTCACGAAAGGCCGTCCCATCGTCCGCCGCGTCCACCAGGGCGCCATCGCGGCGCGCGCATCGGCGGGCAGAACATCCACCGCCACCTCGACCCCCGCCGCACGCAACCGTGCGATACCCGCGCCGTCGGTGCGCGGGTCGGGATCCTGCACCGCGATCACCACGCGTGCCACCCCGGCGGCGATCAGCAAATCGCTGCACGCCGGGCCGCGCGTGCTGGCGTGCGCGCAGGGTTCGAGCGTGACATAGGCGGTCGCGCCGCGCGCAGCAGCGCCCGCGGCGGCCAGCGCGATCGCCTCGGCGTGCGGGCGTCCGCCGGGCTGCGTCCAGCCGCGCGCTACCAGCTTGGCGACCCGGTTTGCGGCGGCGGGCTGCACGATCAGGCAGGCGACATTGGGGTTGGGGGCCGACGCCGGGCGACCGCGCTGCGCCAGGGCGACGGCCGCCGCCATCCAATCGGCGTCGCCGGGTGCGCGGGGCGCCACGTCAGTCGGCGGGTTCGGGTTGGGGAGCGCGCGCGGCGCGTTCGGCGAGCGTCGAGCGCGGGGGCGGCGCGGGGCGTTGCTTCGCGGCTTCGGCGGCTTCCGCGCCCAGCGTATCGCGCGTTATCTCGTCGGCCTCGGTCGAATCATATTCGATGCCCAGACTGTCGGCGAAACGCTGATATTCGGCGCGCTTTTTCGCGTTGCGCAGCGTTTCTTCCTTTGCACGTGCGATCCAGTCGGCGCGGATCTCCTCTGCGCTGCGGTCGGCTTTCCAATTTTCGAAATAGATGATCTGCGCCTTCGGCTTGTCGACCGGGATCAGATATTGTTCGACGCCGCTGAACACCACCCAGGTCAGCGCCAGCGCGACGCCCCAGATCGCCCAGCGATGCGGACGCGGTTCGCGGATATAGTCCCAGAAATCGGACAGTCCGCCGCCGACATCGACTTTGCCAAACATCTTCATCGCGCCAATTTAGGCGAAGTCGGTGCGATTGGCGAGAGGGTGCGCGATTGCATGGAATCAAGGCGGTGACGACCACGATTGCAAAAAATGCAATCTCAGATGCTCATTTCGCAGTTGCAACATTCATTGTGCAGTGCAATATCACACTTGCCTTTTAGGCATCCTCTCCCAAAACTTTCACGGGCCGCCCCTCGGGCGGCCCTTTTTTTTGCGTGTTTCCGCAGGAAATGCCGACTTTTTTGGTCGAGAAACCGCATCCGGTTCGAATCAACCGCCGCGAATCAGTCCTGCACGGGCGTCCGCGATTCGAATCGGCGCACTTCGGCGATGAAGCTTCCCGGCAGGGGTGTCGGCTGGCCGCTGTCGCTGTCGATATGCGCATAGCTGATCTCTATGTCGGTAAGCCGTTCGGATTCCCGAAAAATCCCGCAATGCAGCGTGAAGTTCGTGCGGCCGAAGGCGCTGATTCGCGCCGCAATCGTGATTAGTTCGTCGAGCCGCGCGGGGGCATGATAGTCGATCGCGCAATGCGTTTCGCGAATATCTGTGCCATATTGGTTAAAATAGGGCCCGGGCTGACCCTCTCCCAGTGCGCGAAAATATTCGGTCACGCCGATGTCGGCGTAAACGAGATAATTGGCGTTGAAGACGATATTCTGCCCGTCGATCTCGTTGAAACGCACGCGCACGCGCTCCTGAACACGGAAATCGGCGAGCGGCACGGTGCTGCGATGGTCGGTCATGCGCGTCGTCTCAGGCCGCGATCGCGGCGGGTTCGCGGTCGATCGGTGCGCAGGCGGCGGCGAGCCAGGCGCGCGTCGCCTCGTCCATGCCCGGCGACAGCTTTTCGAACACCGCGGCGTGATAGCTGTCGAGCCAGTCGGCCTCGGCGCCCGACAGCAGCGCCGCGTCGATCAGATTCTGCGCGATCGGCGCAAAGGTGATCGTCTCGAAACCCAGCATCTCCTCCTCGGCCCCCGCGATGTTCTGCGGCACGACGACAATCAGATTTTCGATGCGGATGCCGAAATGCCCCGCCTTGTAATAGCCGGGTTCGTTCGACAGAATCATCCCGGCGTGCAGCGGCTCCTCGGTCCCCGCCTGACCGCCCGCCGGCTTGGCGATGCGCTGCGGCCCTTCGTGCACCGCCAGATAGGCGCCGACGCCATGGCCCGTCCCATGCGCATAGTCGACGCCGTCGGCCCACAGATATTGGCGCGCGAGAATGTCGAGCTGGCTGCCGCGCGTGCCCTTGGGAAAGCGCGCGGTCGCGAGCGCGATATGCCCTTTGAGCACTTGGGTGAAGCGGCGGCGCATTTCGGCGGTCGGCGTCCCGATCGCGATCGTCCGCGTGATATCGGTGGTACCGTCGGTATATTGGCCACCCGAATCGACCAGGTAGAGCGTGCCCGTCTCGATCGCGCGATTCGTCGTTTCGTCGACCTTGTAATGCGGCAGCGCGCCGTTCGGCCCCGCGGCCGAGATGGTGTCGAACGACAGATCCTTAAGGACCCCGCCCGCCTCGCGAAATTCGCGAAGTTTCGCCGCGGCGCCGAGTTCGTCGAGCCCGCCCAGCGGCGCGGTTTCTTCCATCCATTTCAGGAAGCGCGATACCGCGGCGCCGTCGCGGACATGCGCGGCGCGCGTGCCATCGAGCTCGGTCGCATTCTTGATCGCCTTGGGCAGCACCGCGGGGTCGCGGCGGCGCGCGATCGTTGCCCCTGCCGCGTCGAGCGCGGTAAAGATCGCGGCGACCGCGCGGTCGGGATCGACCGCGACCTTTTTGCCTTTGAGGCCGGCGAGGGCCGCCTCGAACGCGCTGCGATCGTGAATCCGCACGCTGTTCCCGAGGTGCGCGCGCACTGCCGCCGTGATCTTTTCGGGTGCGATAAACAGGTCGGCGGTCGCATCGGCGTGGAGCAGGGCAAAGGAGAGGCCGACCGGCGTGTGGCTGACATCCTCCCCGCGGATGTTGAAGGTCCAGGCGATCGAATCGAGCGCGGTCATCACCGTGGTGTCGAGGTCGTTCGTCTTCAACCAGTCGGCGATCACCGCGCGCTTGTCCGCCGCTGCCTGTCCCGCGAGCTCGACGTCGTGGATGCTCACCGGCGCATCGCTCGGGGCGGGTTGATCGTCCCACACCGCATCGACGGGATTGGCGTCGACCGCGACTAGGCTCGCGCCCTTGGCCGCGAGCGCCGCTTCCAGTCCGCGCGCCCAGTCGATGCTGTGGAGCCACGGATCGTAACCGACCTTCTGTCCGGCTTTGACATTCGCTCCGATCCACTCGGCGACGCTCGACTGCGGCACGCCCACATAGTCGTACAGCGCGCCGTCGACCTGATCGCGCACCTGCACCGTGTAGCGGCCGTCGACGAACACTGCGGCCTTTTCGGGCAGCACTGCCGCGGTGCCCGCCGAGCCCCCGAAGCCGGTGAGCCACGCCATGCGCTGCGCGTAATCGCCGACATATTCGCTCATATGCTCGTCGCTGATCGGCACGACAAAACCATCGAGGCCCCGGGCCGCCAGTTCGGCGCGCAGGCGGGCAAGACGGTCGGCGTAAGGGGAGCCGGGGACGGGGCTGGACATGATGCGTTCCTTGTTCCTACATCGCGGCTATTCCGTCCGGCCGGACGGCGTCGCGGGAGACTGTTCAATGCGCGCTATTTGGATGTTTCTGGCAACAATTGCCACCCCGCTTGTCGCCGTGCCGGGCGCGTTCGCCGAAGAGAAAGTGAGTGAATTGACCGACAGCCCCGCCGCTCCCGCCGCCGCCCCCATCGCCGAGAAGCGGCCGCATGACGTGACTCTCCACGGCAAGACGCTGTCCGATCCCTATTTCTGGCTGCGCGACCAAAACTATCCGACGATCGATGACGCCGACATTCTCGATTATGTGAAGGCGGAAAACGCCTGGTTCGATGCCGCGATGAAGCCGCATGCCGAGCTTGTCGAAACATTGTTTCAGGAGATGAAGGGCCGCATCAAGGAAGCCGACAGCTCGGTCCCGCAAAAGGATGGCGATTGGCTCTATTGGGTCGAATATGAGGAAGGCGCCGAATATAAGAAATGGTATCGCAAGCCCGCGGCGGGCGAAGGCGAAACCCAGCTGATCCTTGATGAAGTCGCGATGGCCGAGGGCAAGGAATATTTCCGCCTCGCCGAACTGTCGGTCAGCCCCAACGGCAAGCTGATCGCCTATTCGTTCGACGACAATGGATCGGAGCGTTTCGAGGCGCGCTTCCGCAATCTGGAAACGGGCGAAATTCTGCCCGACGTGATTCCGGGCACGCTGTCCTCGCTGGTCTGGACGGCGAACAATGATGCCATCCTTTACGGTCTCGCGAACGAAAATTGGCGCACCGACAATGTGCGGCTGCACAAGCTCGGCACGCCGGTCGCCGAGGACAAATTGCTCTACAAGGAGCCCGACATCGGTTTTGGCGTGGGGATCGGCAAGACCGCCGCCGACAATTATATTGTCATTGCAACGGGCGATAACGAGACGAGCGAGGTCTATCTTCTCCCCGCCGACAATCCCGAGGCGCCGATGCAACTCGTCTCGGCGCGCCAGAAGGGCCGCGAATACAGCGTCGATGAGCGCGAAGGCACACTCTACATCCACACCAACGACGAGCACCCCAATTTCCGCATCGCGACCGCCAGCATCGACACGCCTGATGAATGGAAAACGCTGATCCCCGGCAGCGACCACAGCTATATCACCGGCCTGTCGGTCTTTCGCGACTATTTCGTCCTGGAGGCGCGCGAGAACGGGCTCGATCAGGTCGATATCCGCCACTATGACGCGCCGCTGACCCCCGGCCGGATCAAATTTCCGGAGGCGACCTATGTGGCGGGGCTCGGCGACAATCCCGAATATCATCAGGACAAACTCCGGCTCGACTATGAATCGATGGTCACGCCCGACACCGTCTATGACTATGATGTGGCGAGCGGAACGCTCGAAACGCTGAAGGTACAGGAAATCCCATCGGGTTATGATTCCTCGCAATATATCACCGAATGGGTGAATTTACCCGGCCGCGACGGCAAGACGATGATCCCCGCCTCGCTCGTTTACAAAAAGGGCACCAAGCTCGACGGCAGCGCGCCGATGCATCTCTATGCCTATGGTTCATACGGCTATCGTGTGCCGCCGGGCTTCTCGACGACGCGGCTCAGCCTTGTCGATCGCGGGATGATCTATGCCATCGCGCATGTCCGCGGCGGCGACGACATGGGGCGCGCCTGGTATCTCGCGGGCAAGACCGACAAGCGCAAGAATACGTTCAACGATTTCATCGATGTCGCCAGGGGGCTGATCGCCGCCAAATATACGAGCGCGGGCAAGATTTCGATCGAAGGCCGATCGGCGGGCGGCCAGGTGATGGGCGTCGTTTATAACGAGGCACCCGAGCTGTGGGGCGCGGTGCTCGCGGGCGTGCCCTTCGTCGACGTCATCAACACGATGATCGACGAGGAACTGCCGCTCACGCCGGGTTGAACGCTATGAATTCGTTTGAAATCGGCACAATCGTAAAAGGGTT
>JBGTUD010000045.1:0-14438 GCA_041939405.1 Sphingopyxis sp.
CGATTGCCACCTATATTTTCGTGACGGGAGACGCGCAAAGCGAACGGCTGCTGACGCCTGCGCTGGTTGCCGCGATCATGGTCGCCAATCTGGTGCCGGCGATGGCGCTCATTGTGCTGATCGGCAGCCGCGTCGCGCGCGCACGCGCGGTTCGCTCGATGGCGGGCGGCAACGGGCGGTTGCACGTGCGGCTCGTCGCGCTTTTTTCATTGATTGCGGCGGCGCCGACCTTGCTCGTGGTGATCTTTGCGTCACTGCTGTTCCAGTTCGGCGTCGACTTCTGGTTTTCGGACCGGTCGCGCGGCATGTTCGAGAATGCCGCGAATATGGCCCAGGCTTTTTATGAAGATAGTCAGGAATCGGTCGGCGCCAATACCTCGGCGATGGCGAAGGATCTTGGCGCCTATCTCGCGAACAACAAGTTGAACAGCACGGCCTTTCAAGACGCCTATGGAATGCAGGTCGTGCTGAGAGAGCTTAATGAATCCGCGGTCATCGAGATCGGTTCAGACGGTATCGCGCGCACTGCAGCCATTGTCGACCCCGATAACCGCGTCGCGTCGGAGCGAATAGCTCCCAGCACAGTGGCGTTGCTGGCCCGAGGCGAGGATGTGGTGGTCACCCGGCGCCCCGATCGAATCGAAGCAGTTGCGCGTCTTCCCGGCAGGGAGAATGCTTATGTCTATGCGGCCCGAAATGCCGATACGCTCGGGATGCGCCAGTTCGACGGCGCCAGGGCCGTTCTCACCGATTACAACCAGCTCTTCGATCGGTCGCAGATGCTCCAGCTCCAGTTCAACGGCGCGCTTTATCTCGGTTCGCTCCTGCTGCTCGCGCTCGCCGTCGTGGCCGCGATCGTTGTCGCCGACCGCATTGTGCGGCCGCTGGGAACGCTGATCGGCGCGACGCGCACTGCTGCGGGCGGCGATCTGTCGGTTCGCGTGACCCCGCCCGCGCGCGACGATGAAATCTCGGTCCTGACGCGCGCCTTCAACCGCATGACTGAGCAACTCGAAGGACAGACCGGGGCGCTCGTCAATGTAAACGAGCAGTTGGAGGCGCGGCGGAGCTTCATCGAGGCGGTGCTGAGCGGGGTTTCCTCGGCCGTCGTATCGGTCGATGCCGAGCGCCGCATCCTGCTCGCCAATGCCGCAGCGGAAAGGCTTATCGGCCGTTCGGCCGACGAACTGACGGGATTAACTCTGGACGAGGTCGCGCCCGAGCTCGCGCAGCTGTTGACCGGCAATGAACGCGAGGCGATCGTCCAGCTGGCGCGCAAGGACGCCGAACCGGCGACGCTTGCGGCCAAGGCAGTGGGGCAGGGCGACGGCTTTGTCCTCAGTTTTGAAGATATTACGCAGCAGCTTCTCGATCAGCGACGCGCGGCCTGGTCCGACGTCGCGCGCCGCATCGCGCACGAAATCAAGAATCCACTGACCCCCATCCAGCTCGCCGCCGAGCGGTTGCAGCGCCGTTTCGGCGACCGCGTCGAGGGCGATGCGCCGACGTTCCGCAAGCTCACCGACACGGTGATCCGCCAGGTGCATGACATGCGCCGGATGGTCGATGAATTTTCGAGCTTCGCGCGGATGCCCAAGCCGACATTCGGGGTCGAGGATATACGCGACGTTCTGCGCCAAGCGGTGTTTCTGTTCGAGGTCGCCAAGCCCGACATTGTCTTCACGGTGAAGACGCCTGCCGAAATCGAACCGCTCGTCTGCGATCGCCGGCTGTTGTCGCAAGCGGTGACGAACATCGTCAAAAACGCGGTCGAGGCGATTGAAGAAAAATATAAAAATAGTAGCGAGCCGGCGATCGGCAATATCAGCGCCGAGCTGGAGACTGGCGCGAACGACACAATCGTCATTCGCGTAACCGACGACGGGATTGGCTTGCCCGAGGCGCGCGACGCGATCGCCGAACCCTATATGACGACGCGGCAGGGCGGAACCGGGCTGGGCTTGGCGATCGTCAAGAAGATCGTCGAGCAACATTATGGCGAACTGGAATTTTCGGATAATCCGGCGGGGCGGGGAACCTGTGTCACGCTGACGCTGTATCCCGACCGGCTGCGGCCGCTGGCAGGGCAGGGCGGCGAAACTGCCGTCGGCCGGACCGAAACGGTCCCGGGGCGCATCCGAAACCGGCAGGACAAAGAAGATCATGGCGCTTGATATTTTAATTGTCGACGATGAGCGCGACATCTGCGACCTCGTGGCCGGAGTCATGGAGGACGAAGGTTACGAAGCGCGAACCGCGTTCGACAGCGACGCGGCGCTCGAAGCGATCCGCCAGCGGCGCCCGTCGCTCGCGCTCATCGACGTGTGGCTCCAGGGCTCGCGTCTTGACGGGCTGGGACTGGTCGAGGCGATCAAGGCGTTCGACCCCACGCTCCCGATCATCGTCATTTCGGGGCATGGAGGGCTCGACACCGCGGTCGCGGCGATCCGGCGCGGGGCGTTCGATTTTATCGAAAAGCCCTTCGAAGCGTCGCGGCTGCTGCACCTTGTGGCGCGCGCGACCGAGAATGAGCGGCTGAAATTCGAATATGAGCAACTGCGCGAAAAGGCCGGCGCTGCCGAAGAACTGACCGGCAACAGCACGGCGATCAACAATGTTCGCGCAACGCTGAAGCGCGTGGCGGGGACGGGCAGCCGCGTCCTCATCACCGGCGCGCCGGGTGTCGGAAAAGAAGTCGCCGCGCGTGTCCTGCATGGCTGGAGCGGGCGGCACAATGCTCCGTTTCGTGTGATTTCGTCGGCGCGGATGGACCCCGAGACGGTCGAGATGGAGCTGTTCGGTTCCGAAGCCGAAGACGGGTCGATCCGCGTCGGCCTGCTCGAACAGGCGCATGGCGGCACCTTGTTCCTCGACGAGGTTGCCGACATGCCGCTGACGACGCAGGGGAAGATCCTGCGTGTCCTTACCGATCAGAGCTTCACGCGCGTCGGGGGGCGGACAATGATCCGCGTCGATGTACGGATCATTTCGGGGTCGGCGCGCGACCTGACGGCGGAGATTGCCGAGAACCGTTTTCGCGAGGATCTCTATTATCGGCTCAACGTGGTGCCGGTGCATATCCCTTCGCTGCGCGAACGCCGCGACGACATAGCAAGCCTTTGCGATCATTTTTTCCGGCGCTACGCCGCCGATCGCCGCGTTGCGCCGCCGGAGATCAGCGCCGAGGCGATGGCTGCGCTGCAGGCCCACGAATGGCCGGGCAATGTGCGCGAATTGCGCAACGTGATCGAACGCGTGATGATCCTGGCGCCCAGCGACCGGCTGGCACGCATCGACGCCGATATGCTCCCGGCCGAATTGGTGCGGGGGGGGACCGATATTATGCCCCATTCGGAATCGATTACCGCGATTCCGCTCAAGGAAGCGCGCGAGAATTTCGAGCGTGAATATCTTCGCATCCAGATCAATCGCTTTTCGGGCAATATCTCGCGCACGGCGAGCTTCATCGGAATGGAACGATCGGCGCTGCACCGCAAACTGAAACTTTTGGGGCTTACCGAGAGTTCGGACAGCGAAAGCTAGGCCTTAGCGCTGGACGATATGCAGGCTTTGCCGCATATTGTGCGCAAGAAGGTCTTGAATGCCGGAAAGCCGGCGCCGTACCCGCGGTTTCACCGCCAAGAACAGGAGGCAAATTTGTCCGATAAAAGCCAGAATCTTCAGGATATTTTTCTCAACGCTCTCCGCAAAAGCAAAACGCCCGTCACGATGTTTCTCGTCAAGGGGGTGAAGCTTCAGGGCATCATTACCTGGTTCGACAATTTTTCGCTGCTTCTCCGCCGCGATGGCCAATCGCAGCTGGTGTACAAACATGCGATTTCGACCGTGATGCCCTCGCACGATTTCGACCTGTCGCTGCTTGGCGACAATCTGCGCGATGCGCCGGCCAGCAAGGGTAAGGCGCTGCAGGACGTCTTCCTCAACGCCGTTCGCCGCTCCGACGAATCGGTGACGATGTTCCTCGTCAACGGCGTCATGCTTCAGGGCGACATCGTCGCATTCGACCTTTTCTGTATGCTGCTCGAACGCGAACGACAGGTGCAACTGGTCTACAAACACGCCATTTCGACGGTTCAGCCGAACGGACCGATCAACCTGACCGACAATGGCGACGGCGACGCGGACGACGCTTGATCGACGCCACAATCGACACGGAAGAGGTCACGCGCGGCGCCCGCGCGATGATCATCGTGCCCGAATGGCATAGCCAACGGCTTGCTCGCGATGCGGACGCGCGCGCCGAAGAGGCGAGGGGGCTTGCGCTCGCCATCGGGCTCGAGGTGGTTGCGATCCACACGCTCCGCTTGCGGCAGACGCGCGCGGCGACGCTGCTGGGCGTGGGCCAGATCGACGCTATCGCGCCCGATATCGCCGCGAAAGGCGTCCAGTTGGTCGTCGTTGACGCCGCGCTCACTGCGATCCAGCAACGCAATCTCGAGACCGCTTTCGGCGCAAAGGTGATCGACCGGACCGGGCTGATCCTAGAAATTTTCGGCGAGCGCGCCGCGACGGCCGAGGGGCGGTTGCAGGTCGAGCTCGCCCATCTCGATTACCAGGCCGGGCGGCTGGTTCGCAGCTGGACGCACCTCGAACGCCAGCGCGGCGGTTTCGGATTTCTGGGCGGCCCCGGCGAAACGCAGATCGAGGCTGACCGGCGGATGATCCGCAGCCGCATGGCGCGTATCCGGCGCAGCCTGGAGGATGCGCGGCGCACGCGGCAACTCCAGCGATCGAAGCGCCAGCGGGCGCCGTGGCCGGTCGTCGCGCTCGTTGGCTATACCAATGCCGGAAAATCGACCTTCTTCAATCGCTTGACTGGAAGTGACGTCATGGCGGAAGATATGTTGTTCGCAACGCTCGACCCCACGATGCGCGAGATTCGCTTGCCGGGCATCGACAAGGCGATCCTGTCCGACACGGTGGGATTTGTCTCTGACCTGCCCACCGAGCTGGTAGCGGCGTTCCGCGCGACGTTGGAGGAAGTGACGACTGCAGACCTGATCGTCCATGTCCGCGACATCGTGCACCCCGACACCGAAGCGCAATATGACGATGTGCGCGCGATCCTCGATTCGCTGGGGGTCAACGGACCGCAGGATGATGAGGACGCCGATGTTGCAGCGGCGATCCCGCAGATCGAAATCTGGAACAAGATCGACACCGCCGACCCCGACCAGCGCGCGATCGTCGAGGACATCGCCGCACGGCGCGGCGACGTCGCCGTCATTTCGGCTGTCACGGGCGAGGGAGTCGAGGCCGCGCGCGCGCTCATGGCCTCACAGCTTACCGCGCGGCACCAGCTTCAGCGCATCCATCTTCGTTACGAACAGGGCGACGCGATGGCATGGCTCCACGCACGCGGTGAGGTGCTCGCCGACGAACCCGAGGGCGAGGGACATGTGCTGACGGTCAGGCTGGATCCCGCCGACCGGGCGCGATTCGATCGGCTGTGGCCACCGCCGACCGCTTGACGGCCTGCCAATGCGCTTCCTGCGCGTCGAGCGACAGCCCGTCGAGCGTCCCGCCGGCGCGCGCTTCCATCGCCGCGAAACGCCGGGCGAATTTGAGGTTCGCGTCGCGCAGCGCGGTTTCGGCATCGACCCCCAGCTTGCGGGCATAGTTGACGACGGCAAACAGCAGGTCGCCGATTTCTTCGTGGCGCGCGGCGTCGTCATCAGCCTCTGCCACTTCGGTGAGTTCTTCCGCTATTTTGTCGCGCGGTCCCATGGTGTTGGGCCAGTCGAAGCCGACGCGCGCCGCGCGCGCCTGAAGCTTTTGGGCGCGCAGCAGCGCGGGAAGTGACAATGCCACGCCGGCAAGCGCACTCTGCGGTCCGTCGACCGCGCGCTCTTCGGCCTTGATCGCTTCCCATTGGCCGCGCACGTCATCCGTCGCGGCGCTCCCGAAGATGTGCGGGTGACGCCGCTCCATCTTGTCGCCTATCGCGTTCGCGACGTCGTCGAAGCCGAACAAGCCTTCGTCGGCCGCAATCTGGCTGTGAAAAACGACCTGGAGCAACAGATCGCCAAGCTCGTCGCAGATTGCAGCGGGATGCCCGCGCGCGACGGCATCGGCGACCTCATAGGCTTCTTCGATCGTATAGGGCGCGATCGTCGCGAAATTCTGCGCCAGATCCCATTCGCAGCCGCCATCGGGGTCGCGCAGCCGGCGCATGATCGAAAGCAAACGATCGATAGGGGAGATGTCGGTCGCCTCGGGCATATAACTATCCGATAATAGATATTATGTTAAATACTTTGTGTTCAAGTTACGGCCTGCCAGGTCCGGATCACCAGAAACACCAGCCCGAAGATCGCCACCCACGCGAGCCCCATCTTCAGCCAGTCGGCCATCGGAAGCCGTCGCGCCAACAGCGCGCTGAGCACGAGCGTGAACGCGCCGACGAACCAGATCAACTGCACGGTCGTATCGCCAGTCATAACTGCACCTCCAGCCCGTCATAACCCGGTTCGACGCCGTCCGGCAATTCGGCCGCCAGATCGGCATAGTCCATCGTATTGTCCATATGCGTGATGATCGCGCGCGGATGACCGACTTTGCCGAGCGCTTCGAGTGTCATCGCCAAATGCGGGTGCGTCGGGTGTGGATAGCGGCGCAGCGCGTCGATAACGAACAGGTCGATGCCCTGAAAAAAATCGACCATTTCGTCGGTAAATTTTGAAAAATCAGTCGCATAACCGACTCTGTGCGCACCATCGCTGAAGATCAGCCCGCTCGCCTTGATCGGCCCGTGCGGCATGTCGATCGCCGACACCTCGATCGGCCCGATCGACTGATGATCGGCCAGTTTTACGGGCTCGACCGACGCCGGATAACCGGCATTCCCCGCAAAGGCATAGGTGAAGCGCCATTTCAATATGTCGAGCACATGATCGCGCGCGTAACAGGGCACGGCACTGCCGCGCAAGTGCATGATCTGGCGCAGATCGTCGAGGCCGTGCGTATGATCGGCGTGTTCGTGCGTCCAGATGACGGCGTCGACCTCTCCCACCTGGGCGTCGAGCAGCTGCAAACGCATGTCGGGGCTGGTGTCGACGAGGATGCGAAAGCCCCCCAGCGACACGAGAATCGACGCGCGGCTGCGCAAATTGCGCGGATTGTCGGGGTCGCACTGCCCCCAATCATTGCCCAGCCGGGGAACGCCCGACGAGGTACCGCAGCCGAGAATCCGAACCTTCATGCGCCGTGGGGCATCATGGCGCCGCCTTGTTGAAAAGATTATAGAAATTAGCGCCGGTATCCGCCGCCAGCACCGCCGCATCTTCGCCCCGCAGTTCGGCGAGAAACGCCAGCGTGTCGGCAACGAAGGCCGGCTCTCCCGTCTTGCCGCGGTGCGGGACGGGGGCAAGGAAGGGCGAATCGGTTTCGATGAGCAGCCGATCGCGCGGCAGCCATTTGGCCGTCGCTTGCAACGCGGCGGCATTTTTGAACGTCACGATCCCCGAAATCGAGATGTAAAGGCCGAGGTCGAGCGCCTTGCGCGCAAAGTCGTCGCTCGCCGTAAAGCAATGAATGACGCCGGGAAAGGCCGCCTGTGCCATCGCTTCATCCAGCAGCGCGAGCGTGTCCGCCTCGGCATCGCGCGTATGGACGATCACGGGCAGCCCGGTCGCCTGCGACGCATGGATATGACGGCGAAAGCTGTCCTGTTGCCGTGCGCGGTCGCTCTTGTCGTAATAATAGTCGAGCCCGGTTTCGCCGATTCCGATCACGCGCGGATGAGCGGCACGGCCGACAAGCTTTGCGGTATCGACATCGGGATGCCGGTCGGCGTCGTGCGGGTGGATGCCGACACTCGCCCACACATCGTCGTTCGCTTCTGCCGCAGCGAGCACATCGTCCCACTCGCTCTCGCGCGTCGCGATGTTGAGCATTGCCGTCACGCCCCGCGAGCGGGCGCGCGCCAGTACCTCGGCTTGCTGTTCGGCAAGCCCCTTGTAGTTGAGGTGGCAGTGCGAATCGACGAGCATCACGCCTCCCCTTCCGCATCCGGCAGTTCGAGGCGTGGGAAGATGGGAACAGGCTGGGCCACTCTGAAGCCGCTCGCCACGAGTTTCGCGAACCAGTCCGCATCGGCAAGCGCCGCGAAATCGCGCGCATCCTCGCCGACACCCATCTGGTCGAGCAGCTTGTCGGCGGCCGCGGGCACAACCGGGCGGATCGCGATGGCGAGCGCGCGCACTGCCTGAAACAGCGTCATAAGCACGGCCCGCATCCGCTCGGGATCGCTCTTGCGCAGGGCCCAGGGCGCCTGTGTGTCGACATATTGATTGCAGGCGAACACCGCCCGAATCCAGTCTTCGATCCCGACCGAGAATGCGAGCGCATCGAATTCGCGCGGCAGCCGCGTGCGCGCCATGTCCAGTACGTCGGTGATCAAATTCATGTCGTCCTCGGCTGGCGCCCAGTCGGTCGACAATATGCCATCCAGGTTTTTGAAAATCATCGACAAGCTGCGCTGCGCCAGATTGCCGAAGCTGTTGGCGAGATCGGCGTTCGCGGTGCGTACGATCGCCTCGGCCGAATAGCTGCCGTCCTGACCGAAGCTGACTTCGCGAAGCAGATAATAACGCAGCGCATCGACCCCAAAACGATCGGCGAGCGTCATCGGGTCGACGACATTGCCCAGCGATTTCGACATTTTTTCGCCGCGATTGAGCAGAAAACCGTGACCAAACACCTGCCGCGGCAGCGGCAGGTTCGCGCTCATCAGAAAGGCCGGCCAGTAAACTGTATGAAAACGCACGATATCCTTGCCGATCATATGGATATTGGCCGGCCAGAAGGTGCCGAAATCGCTCGCGGGATCGGGGTAGCCCAGCCCCGACAAATAGGTGGTCAGCGCATCGACCCATACATACATGACATGCCCCGGCGAGCCCGGCACCGGCACACCCCAATCGAAGCTGGTCCGCGATACGCTGAGATCCTTAAGCCCCCCCTCGACAAAGCGCAGCACCTCGTTGCGGCGGCTTTCGGGGCGGATGAAGTCGGGATTGTCGCGATAGAGGGCAAGCAGACGATCCTGATAATTCGACAGCCGGAAAAACCAGCTTTCCTCGACGGTCCATTCGACGGGCGTTCCCTGCGGCGACAGGCGGGCGCCCCCTTCCCCGTCGGTCAGTTCGCTTTCGTCGTAAAAGGCCTCGTCGCGGACCGAATACCACCCTTCGTAGCGGTCGAGATAGAGGTCGCCGTTGGCTTCCATCGCGCGCCAGATCGCTTGCGACGCGGCGTGATGCGCCTTGTCCGACGTGCGCATGAAAACGTCATAGCTGATGTTCAGCTTGGCATACATATCACGGAAATATCCGGACATTTCGTCTGCGAGACCGATCGTCGCCCGGCCTTGATCGCGCGCGGTCTGAAACATTTTCAGCCCATGTTCGTCGGTTCCGGTGATCAGGCGGACGTCGCGGCCGCGGGCACGCTGGAAACGGGCCATGACATCGGTGGCGATCGCCTCATAGGCATGGCCGATGTGCGGGCGGCCATTGGGATAGCTGATCGCGGTCGTGATATAAAAAGGGGCGCTGGTTTCGGACATGCGCGCGCCTTAGCCGCTGCCGCGCGCAAGGGAAAGCATCACCGTGCCGATTGGCTCGATCGCGGTGCGAGCTCGGCCAAACAATTGCCGATCTCGAAACCCACCATCGTCCCGTCGTACGAACCGCGGATCGCGTCGCGGACCGTGCGCTGCACGCGGTCCCACTGCGCGACGACGGGCGCAATCTCCTCGATCCGGCGTTCGCGCGCCAGCGCGGCGAGCAGCCCGGGCACAATATCGATCACCAGTTCGAGCCGGGCGCGATTGGCGGTCCCCCCCACCTCACGCGCCAGCGCCTCGCGCAGCCGGTTTTCAGGGTCGCCCGACGCGGCGATGGCGAGCAGCTTCTTCTCCATCGCCGCGACATCGCTGTCGATCAGCGCCAGCGCCTTGCCGGGAACGCCGCCCGACGCCGCGACGATCGCGCGCGCGTCGCCGATGTCGAGCATCGGGCGCAGGCCATGCAGCCATGGCAGCATGACGTCACGGTCAACCGGTTGAAAACGAAGGATACGACAGCGCGACCGGATCGTCGGCAACAAGCGTCCGGGCGAATGGCTGACCAACAGGAACAGCGTTTTCGCGGGTGGCTCTTCGAGCGTCTTGAGCAGCGCATTGGCGCCGTCATTTTCCAGATCGTCGACCGCGTCGACGATGATCACGCGCCACTCGCCGAGCGATAGCGAAAGATGCAGGCGGCGGATCATCCCGCGAATCTGGTCGATCGTGACGTTGCGCGCTAGGTCCTTGCCCTTGTCCTTCGGCTGGCGTGTCAGCCGGATGATTTCGGGATGGTTGCCTGCATCGACCAGGCGCGCGGCCGCGTCGTCGCCGCGATCGTCGAGCGCCGCTGTCACACGTTCGCCGCCCGCTCCGTGGGTGACAAGAAAGCGTGCCGCGCGCTCCGCAAAGCTCCCCTTCCCCATCCCCTGCGGCCCGGCAAGTAGCCAGGCGTGATGGAGGCGCCCGCCCTGCCAGGCTTCGAGAAAGGCCTTTTCGGCGTCCTGATGGCCGATCATGGCAACCATTCGGCCAGTTCCGCCAGAATAGCCGCCGTGACGTCAGAAGCCGGCGCATCGGCCTCGACGACCCGCCATCGTATCGGTTCGGCCGCCGCCATTTCGAGGAAGCGCGCGGCAAGGCGCGCCTGATAGTCGGCGGGCTTGTTCCCCATGCGATCGCTGCCCCCGCGCGCCGCGACCCGCCGCGCCGCTTCTTCTGCACTCACCGTCAGCAGGAAGGTGCGATCGGGCAGCAGACCTTCGGATCCGAAACGATGGAGCGCGAGGACCTCGGCGTCGGTGATCCCGCCTCCCCCACCCTGATAGGCGCGGCTCGAATCGACGAACCGGTCGCATAGCACCCATGCACCGCGGGCGAGCGCCGGACGGATCGTGCGTGCGACGTGATCGGCGCGCGCCGCGGCAAAGAGCAATGCCTCGCTCCGCGCATCCCAGCGGTCGTCGCTCCCTTCCATCAGCAGAGAACGGATCGCTTCGGCCCCCGCACTGCCGCCGGGTTCGCGCGTCGTCACCACATCGATCGATCGCGCAGCCAACGCCTCCGCCAGCGCACGGATCTGCGTCGACTTGCCGACGCCTTCGCCCCCCTCCAGCGTGATGAAACGCGCGCGGTTCATGTCGTCAGCCCGCGTTGAGGGAGAATATCGTGCCGTCGCCGCATGGAATCGCGGTAGCCCGCCCGGCGAATTTTGTCATCTGCGCATGGCGCCCGCAGGCCGGCTCTTTCGACTCGCCTGTTGCCTCGCTGCGGTTGCGGCCCGCGTTGCGAATCCCCAATCCATCAGCCTCTGCGCTTCCTCGCGCCGGGCCTTTTGACTGGTGAGCCCCGCGACGACCATGATCAGGCGGCGGCCGCCGCGTTCGGCCGAACCAAGAAAACAATAGCCCGCCTCGCGCGTATAGCCGGTCTTGAGACCGTCGGCGCCGTCGAACCGGCCCAGAATCGGGTTGCGATTTGCCTGAACGATCGGGCGGCCGTCGGGCGAGACGCCATGTTTCAGCTCGGGAATGGCGAAATAGCGCGCATAGCCTTCGGGATGGTCGCGGATGAGCCGCTCGGCGAGCGTTACGAGGTCGGCGGCGCTGACTTTGGTAACACCGCCGTCAGGCCAGCCGTTGGGGGTACCGAACTGACTTGACGTCATGCCGATATCGGTCGCCACTGCATTCATTCTTTTGACAAAAGCGTCCTCGCTCCCATCGATTCCGAGTGCCAGGACGGCGGCTGCATCATTGCCCGAAACCGTGATCAGTCCTTTCAGCAGATCGTCGACCGACACGCGCTCGTTCGGGCTGAGGAACATGCTCGACCCGCCGGTACTGCTGTTCCATTTTTTCCACGCCGCCGGGCTGACCGTGAATTTCGTATCGCGGGTCAGCTTCCCCGCGCGCAGGAGATCCAGGACGACGTAGGCGGTCATCACCTTCGCCATCGATGCGGGGGCAAAGCGTTTGTCGGCGCCGCGCGAAAAAAGAATCGCACCCGATTCAAGATCCTTGAGCATCACGACCGGCGCCTGCGTCGTATAAGGGGCCGGTGCCGCGCTGGGCGGGTGCGCGGGGTTTGCACTCGCCACCGGAACAGTGGCCGATGCCCCGATCGACAGCGCCAACGCCGCCGCGACGCCCCGGAAGGCCCCGGCGCCCATCGTCAACGGTCGCGCCGGGTCAGCGCATCGCGAAACCCTTTGCTTCGCGCGGTGCCAAGCGCGCCGCTGGCGTCCGCCTCGGTCGCGAAGGGACCGATACGCACGTGCCAAAGCTTGCCCGCTTTGGCCACATAACCGCCGACCAGCTTTGCCGCCGCATCGGCGCGGGCTTCGGTGCTGAACGCCCCGACCTGTACAATATATTGGCCCGATGCCGGCGCGGGCTTTGCCGCGGCGGCGGGTTTTGCTTTTGGCTTGCTCGTTTCTTCGTTGCCGCGGACCTCCATGCGATCGTCGCCGGGCTTTGCGTTTGCCGATGCGATCGGCGGGGCCGGTTGGCTCGCGACCTTGGGGACCGGCAGCGCCTGTGCCTTGGTGCGGAGGATCGCGAGCAAGGATGCCGGGGTCGCGATCCGTTCGGGAACCGCCCTTCCGGCGCGCAGCTGTGCGCGTTCGGCGGCGGGCGGGTTGGTCCGGCGAACGCGAACCGCCGCCACGCGCTCGTCAAGCCCGAGCTGCGCCGCCGCCGCGGGGGACAGCTCGATCAACCGGTCGTTGACCAACGGCCCGCGGTCGTTGACGCGAACCAAAATCGTCCGCCCCGTATCGAGTTTTGTTACCTCGACATAGCTGGGCAGCGGCAGTGTCTTGTGCGCGGCGCTGATCCGGGCCGGATCGAACGTCTCGCCATTCGCGGTCGTTTTGCCGACGGCATCGTCGCTATATACCCCGGCATAACCAACATCGTCATAATCGTTGATCGCCGCGGGCGTGTAACTTGTATCGCCGATCTTGTACGGCTCACCGATGACCACCGGACCATCGGTGACGCCCGGTGCTGCCGCCGGAGAAGGCGCCGCTTTTGCGTCGTTGGCCCCGCCTGCGGCGCTGCATCCCGACAGCATCAACATCGTGCCCGCGATCAGGCCTCCGCCCTTAACGATCGATTTCATCCGCCAGCAACCCCACAGACAATGCGTAAAAATTGGAACAATTATAGTCCAATATCGCACGATAGTTACCGGTGAGCAAATAGGCGGTCCGCCCCGGACCGTCGGGTTCGAGCAATGTTGCCTGGATATTGCCGTCGGGCCAGCGTCCATCGACCAGCCGAATCCCGGCGGCGCGCCATTCGGCTATCGTGCGCCAGCGGCTATGCCGTTCGAAAACGCGCGGGCATCGCGTGGGAGTCAAACGGTTCGCGACGGCGCCGCGATCGAACCCCGCCGGGACGTTTACCGCGACGCCCCACGGCTGGCCCGCACGCCAGCCGGCATTGCGCAGATAGGAACCGATAGACTCGATTGCATCGGCCTCGCTCGACCAGATGCGCGCCACGCCATCGCCATCGCCGTCCTCGGCAACGCGCAGATAGACCGAGGGCAGAAATTGCGGATAACCAAAGGCTCCCGCCCAGCTGCCTTTCAGCACGCTGCGCGGAACGCCGCGTTCGACCATCACCATCGTCGCGATCAGTTCGGGCTCGAACAGGCTACGGCGACGCCCTTCATAGGCCAGCGTGGCGAGCGCTTCGGGCAAATCGAAATTCCCCGTGACCTGGCCATAGGCGGTTTCATGCCCGTAAATGGCGATCATGATGCTTGTCGGCACGCCGGTGCGCTGCTCGATACGCGACAAGAGCGGCAGCAGCCGGTCATGAACGCGGCGACCGCCGCTAATCCGGGCCGCATCGACATGCTTTGCCTTATAGGGCGCAAAAGCCGGGATGGGCGCGTTCGGGCTGGACGGCGACCCCAGATTGTCGCGGTCGAGGGCAACGACGCGCGCATTATAGCGCAGCCCGGCGGTGACGCGGTCGAACGTCGCGCGCGATACCCCGCGCGCCTGCGCCTTGGGCCACAGCGACTGGACATAAGTGTCGAACCCCGCATCGCCGCTTTGCGCGTGAAGCGGTGCGGAAGCGGTCATCATCCACGCCGACAGGATGGCGGCGGGAAGCGCAAAAAGCCGGCGAATTTTGAAACTGGTAGCGTGCATCATGTCCCCACCCATAGGGCCGCTGTCGCACAGATGCGAGCGGCTTGGCTAGATCGCCGCAGGACAAGGCGAGTCATTCGTGCGGTGGGTCGTTTGCGCAAGGTTTCGCTTGCCGCCGGGCGCCCGCGCGCTATGGCGGCGACCCAAGGACAGGTGGCCGAGTGGTTTAAGGCAGCGGTC
>JBGTUD010000046.1:0-14234 GCA_041939405.1 Sphingopyxis sp.
CCGAGCTGTTTCGCCGCCTTGGCGTCGATCCGCCGCGCGGGGTGCTGCTGCACGGCCCGCCGGGAACGGGCAAGACGCGCCTCGCGCGCGCCGTCGCGAACGAGAGCGAGGCGCAATTCTTCCTGATCAACGGTCCGGAAATCATGGGATCGGCCTATGGCGAGTCCGAAAAACGGCTGCGCGACATATTCGAGCAGGCCGCGAAGGCAGCGCCGTCGATCCTGTTCATCGACGAAATCGATTCGATCGCCCCGAAACGCGGACAGGTACAGGGCGAGGCCGAAAAACGCCTCGTCGCCCAGCTTCTGACGCTGATGGACGGGCTGGAACCGCGCACCAATCTGGTCGTGATCGCCGCGACCAATCGCCCCGACGCGATCGACGAAGCGTTGCGGCGGCCGGGCCGTTTCGATCGCGAAATCGTGATCGGCGTCCCCGACGAAAAGGGGCGGCGCGAGATCCTGGGCATTCATACGCGCGGGATGCCGCTCGGCGAAGACGTCGACCTTGACGAGCTGGCGCGCACGACCTTTGGCTTTGTCGGCGCCGATATGGCCGCGCTGACGCGCGAGGCGGCGATCGAGGCGGTACGGCGGATCATGCCGAAGCTGAACCTTGAGGAAGGCACGATCCCGCCCGAAGTGCTCGACGAACTCAGCGTGCTTCGCGCCGACTTCAACAATGCGCTGAAACGCGTCCAGCCCTCGGCAATGCGCGAGGTGATGGTTCAGGCGCCCAAGACGCGCTGGAGCGACATCGGCGGGCTCGACGCCGCGCGCGACAAGATGGTCGAGGGGATCGAACTGCCGCTGAAGCATCCCGACGCGTTCCGGCGGCTGGGCATCCGGCCGGCCAAGGGCTTTCTGCTCTATGGACCGCCGGGAACGGGCAAGACCCTGCTCGCGAAAGCGGCGGCGCGCGAATCGGACGCCAATTTCATTGCGATCAAATCGTCGGACCTCCTTTCCAAATGGTACGGCGAGAGCGAACAGCAGATCGCGCGCCTGTTCGCGCGCGCGCGCGCGGTCGCGCCGACGATCATTTTCATCGACGAACTGGACAGCCTGGTTCCCGCCCGCGGCAGCGGCACGTCGGGCGAACCGCAAGTGACCGAGCGCGTCGTCAACACGATCCTGGCCGAGATGGACGGGATCGAGGAAATGCAGTCGGTCGTGGTGATCGGCGCGACCAATCGCCCGAACCTGATCGACCCTGCGCTGCTGCGCCCCGGTCGGCTCGACGAGCTTATCTATGTGTCGGTGCCCGATGCCGGGGGGCGGAAGCGCATTTTGGAAATCCACACGTCGAAGATGCCGTTGGCTGAGGACGTCGACCTTGACGCACTCGCGGCGCGCGCCGACCGCTTTACGGGGGCCGATCTGGAGGATCTGGTCCGCCGCGCGGGGCTTGCCGCGCTCAAGCGGTTGATGACGAGCGAGACGGTCACGATGGCCGATTTCGAAGCCGCGCTGAACGATACGCGCGCGTCGGTCACCGAAGCGATGGAGCGCGACTATGAAAAGATCCAGGGCGAGATCAAGCAGAAGGCGATGAGCGTCGATCCCATCGGATTTTTCGCGCCGGGGATGCTGAAACCCGTCCGCGAACGAAAGCATGAGGAACCGGGGGATTGAAGCTCGACGTCATCCCGGCCTTCGCCGGGATGACAATCATATGCCGGCGTTTTTCGCTATGTAACAGGCGGGTCGCGCCGGAGCGCCGACCAGCCCCAGAGCACGAGCCAGCCGCAGAAGCCGGCCATCAGGGCATAGGCCACGATCGGATGCCAATTATAAACGAGCACGCCGATGGCCGGGGAGACGATGTAGGCCGACCCGTTGATCGATGCCGTCATTCCCGCGACGCCGCCCTGATCGCGGCGCGGCACCGCGAGCGAGGCGCCAGCGGTGAATCCGGGGCGGAACAGGCCGAAGCCGAGCGAGGCGAGAGCGAATCCGATGATAATTCCGTGAAAATCATAAGAGAGTCCGGTGAGCAGCGTCCCCGCACCGCCGAGCGCCGCGCCGCCGATCACCGCCGTGCGCGGTGACATCTTCAGGAGGGGGATCAGCCCCCATTGCGAGAGCAACGTCGCAAAGGCGCCCGCCATCAGCACGATCCCCGTCATCGCCGCGCCTTCGTCCGGGCGCAGCCGTAGATCGAGCCGGTCGAGAATCAGAAAGCCGATCACGCCGAGCATCATCGCCTGCGCCTGTCCGCCAAGGAACCCGGCAAAAAGCCACGGGCGGACGCGCGTGTCGGTCCAGCGCAGCGGCGTCGGTGGGGGGGCGCTGCGGTCTGCCGCCGGCTCGTCTTCCTCGTCAGCGGCGGTTTGCGAGGCGGCGCCCGTGGTCGGGTAGGACATGATCGAACCGCGCGCGGCAAACCGTGGAACATCGTTCGGAAGGCGCCAGCGCAGCGCGACAAGCACGGTCAGCCCGATAAAGGCAAAGACGAGCAGCGGGCCCGCCAGACCGACGATGGGCAGAATGAAAAAGGGCGCGATCGCGGGGCCGATCACGGTGCCGAGGCCGAAGGAGGAGGAGACGAGCGACAGCGCCTGGGTGCGCTGATCAGGGTCGGTGCGCGCGGCGACATAGGCCTGCACCGCGGGCGGTGCCGCCGATCCCAGCCCGCCGTAGAGGCTGCGGAACAGCGCGAACAGGATGAACGTCATGCCCGCGGCGAGCCAACCCTGCAGGCCCGACCAGAGGACGAGACCGCATAGCGCCATCGAGGAAAGAAAGCCGATGACGCCCAGCGCCATCAGCGCCTTGCGGCCGCGCTTGTCCGACTGGCGTGCCCAATGCGGCGCGGTCAGCACCCAGAGCAGCGCCGACCAGCTGAACGCGAGGCTGACCCATACATCGGGGATATGCAATTTGGCGCCGATCGCGGGCAGGATCGATTGCATCGCTGTGTTACCCGCGGCGGCGACCAGCATGACGGCGAAAAGGACGGCCATGCGATCCGGCGGGATGGAATGCGATGTGGTCGCCATGTCCGTCCCCCATTGTTCCGGTCGCCAGTGCGACTTCTCCCTACACGCGAGCGCCCCGCTGTCCAGAGTCAAGACAGACTCTTTCCTTGCGCGACGTCCATGATTTTGCCACGCATTTGGCCAACGGCAACAATGCGAAAGCCATTATGACCAATCCCCGGGCGCAGGCCCAGCAAACCAAAGCCCCACTGCTCCGCCGACTGCGCGAGGGGGTGAAGCGCTTTTTCGGGCCGTGGGGCATGTTCATTCGCGGGTTCATCAAGCATCCGGTGATGGTGGGGTCGATCGTGCCGTCGTCGCCGACGCTGATCCGTCACATGCTCAAACCCGTCGACTGGAAGAATACAAAGCTGTTCGTCGAATATGGCCCGGGCGTCGGCACCTTTTGCCGTCCGGTGCTCGAACGGATGCCGGGCGATGCAACCTTGATCGCGATCGACACGAACGAAGATTTCATCGATTATCTGCGCAAGGACATCCGCGACAGCCGCTTCATCGCCGTTCATGGATCGGCCGCCGACGTCGAGGCGATCGTTCGTGCCCATGGCTTCGACCATGCCGATTATGTTCTGTCGGGCCTGCCCTTCTCGACGCTGCCCGCAGGGGTCGGTCCGGCGATCGCAGCGGCGACCCACCGCGTGCTGCGCCCCGGCGGCGCTTTTCTCGTCTATCAGTTCCGCGCGCGTGCACGCGACTTTCTTGCCGCGCATTTCGCGCGCATCGACGATGCGTTCGAGTGGGTGAATGTGCCGCCCTGCTTCCTGTTCTGGGGCTGGAAGGACTAAACCTCGGGATCGGGGTCGCCGAGGCCGAAGTTCAGTTTGCGCGATACGGTGTAGTCGACGACGCCGACGATGAACCAGGCGAGCGTCCAGCGCAGCCGCGTCAGCCAGGTGCCGCGCGCCTTGTGCGAATCTGCCGTGACCACCTCGCAATCGGGTTCGAGCGCGGCGATGAAGCGCTGCATCTGCGCAGCGAAATCGGCGTCGGCAATGCGCACCATGACCTCGACATTCACGAACAGGCTGCGCACGTCGAAATTGGCCGAGCCGATGTAGACCACGTCGTCGACGACGATCAGCTTCATATGCAGCCTGCATGGGCGATATTCCCACACCTCGGCACCCTTGCGCAGCAGATAGCCATAGAGCAGCCGCGAAGCGCCGATCGTGGCCCCATTGTCGGAGCGGCCCGCCATAATGAAGCGCGCCCGGCCGCGCCGCGCAACGCGGCCGAGGCGGCGCAGCAGGCCCTGTCCGGGCGAGAAATAGGCCATCGCCATATCGAGTTGGCGCGCGCCGTCGAGATCGGCGCGCACCGCGCGCGCCCATGGCGAAAGCCGCTGCGTTGGCCCGCCGACCAGCCACGATACGGCGCCGCGATCGACGGGCCATTCGCGGATCATTCGCCGCAGGACCAGCAGCTTGCCGTCGTGATGGACGGTATAGTCGTGAATCTGGGCGAACCACCGCACGGCTTGCGCGACGCTCGGTCCCTCCACCGCCATGCCGATGTCGAACCAGCAGTCGCTGCGCGGCGCGCTCAGATAATCGTCGGCGATGTTGAAGCCGCCGGTGATCGCGATCCGGTCGTCGATCAGGATCAGTTTCTGGTGGTTGCGGACAAGATAGCTCGATCGCCAGCGGCGCGAGAAAAAGGTGGCGCTGCCCCCGGCCTCGCGCAGCGGGGCAAACAGCGCGTCGGAGGTGTCGCCCGACCCGAAGCTGTCGATCAGCGCGCGAACACGCACCCCGCGCCGCGCCGCGGCGGTCAGCGCGCGCAGGACGCTGAGCCCCGCGGCGTCGCCTTCGAAAATATACATGATCAGGTCGACGCTGCGCCTCGCGGCGTCGATCAGCCGAAGCAGATGCGTCAGCCGCTCCTCGCCGTCGAAGCTCAGCTCGATCCGGTGTCCCGCCACGTCCGCCGCGAGCATCTGCGGCAGGGCGGTAGGGGGACAGGCATCGCTCATGCCCGCTCATACGACGGCATCGGCGCGCGCTGCAAGGGCGGCGGTGGTGACGTAGTTTGAAATGAGGGGTTAGGTAACGCTCCTCCGTCGGAATCGAGCGGCGTCAGGTAGCAAACGCTCCAAGACTACCTAGTCGGGGATATTGACCACCAGCCGATCGATGTAATTCTCAGCATATTCGCTGCTTCGATGGATCAGGCGATGGACGACGCTGTAGCCGATTCCGTCATTGGCGATGATACTGTCGGCAATGGTTTGGAACCTAGCCAATGCCTCCTTTGTATCATCGGCTGGCGCAAATATCGCCCCGCCGATGTCAGCCGTGGCTCGATGGTCGGGACCGCCAGCTAGCAGATCATTTAAAACGCTCATTATCGTTCCTCCCGACGCGGTTCGTCCATTTCACGAACAAGTTGACCCATCCGCTCGATCAACACCCCCTGCATGTCGGCGGCAGCTTTTAATCGATTTTCTGCCTCGTCTTCGCTGGCACAAATGCTCACGGTCGAAGCGAGTTTCCGAAACTCGTTTGCAATCTCGCGAGTCTCATCGTCGCAAACTCGACTTGCAAGAAGCATAGTCTCTGTCGTCTGGCAAAGGTGTTCATTAGACAGTTCTTCCCCTAGCGATTGCTTCTGCCAGACACCGGTTTTGCGAAAAGCCATCACGTCTTGATGGTGCATAGCGCCAGCGACACGCATCAGCTTTTGCGTTGCGACTTGCAAAGCAAGCAGCGTGTCGCGCTGAAAATCATTTCGCCGAGCTTCAAGGCGCTCATGCCGTTCCTCGCGCCTTCGCTCACGCTCACGCTCGGAGAGCCGCCTATCGGCAATCCAACCGGAGACCATAGTGAGCGCCCCGCCCGCAATGACCCCCAATATTGTTGATAACCAACTCGGCATCACAAACCGACTGGAATCCAACGATTGTTCTCGACGTAACTGCGCCTTCGCTTTGTCCCATTGCTCTCTTGAGACCAGTAGCCTCCGCAGTGGGAACAGCGGCTAGTGCTGACTAGCCAATCCCCTGACGCGCCCATCGCAACGAGAAAGTCGGGATCGGCTCGACTTTGGGTCGGGCGCGCCGCTCGGCATTGATCGTAGGCGAAGGGACAATCACTCGTGGTCATCACGTTACTCCCATCACATTGCCGGTCCCGGTCTTGCAAATCAATTGCGGCCCACCCTAGACATCTTCGGCCGAAGCCCAAACGGTCCACCCGTCATCGTCTTTCAGCCACGCAAAATCGTAGGGGATGGAGTGGCTATCTTCGGAAAGCCTCCGCTTTGCATTGAGAATCGCCTGCTCGACGCTCGAACCCGCCACACGTAGCTCGAATAGGACGGGGCCGATTTGGTCAGGCCATTGCCCGTTCGCGCCAAAAAGATGGTAGGCGTATGGTCTCAAGTTGAATTTCCCTATTACTTGTTCAAGATGCTCCATTTGAACAATACACTATGACGCGCATTTGCGAATCTGCACATCGAAAAATATTCTCGTTAGTTTGAGATTGCGGAGATCGAGAAGCCTCCGTAGTCTCGCTGCAACCGATAGGGGGAGAATCCAGCATGGCAACAAGAGGTGATGACGACCTAGGCCGTAGATTGATGATCAAATACGGTCTGCCGGACTACCCGAGCGATCCGAGCATCAGGCTTTGGCGGACACGAACCAATCAGCTAATAGCAGAAGGAAATGGTAGGGAAGCCGCTGGTCGAAAGGCCGCCTCTGAAACATTTGTTGGCTTCGAGACGCGAGTTTACGCTTCCGAAGCCGATGACATCACATCTTTGCTCGATGCCGCCGGAAATCGTTGAGACGCGGGAGGTTTGGCTTCCGATCCTGACCTTCTTTCTCGGATTCTTTGCGAGAACATTTGTATTGTCTGCGGCTGATCGCGCGGCGAACAAACGCGCAAAGTTTACGCTGTCAAAGCAGTTGGCAGACGCTCAAAATGAGGCATACCAAAAGCTGGGGAAGGCGCTGACGGAGTATGCCACAAAGACGTCTAAACCGACCTTAGAAGATTTCTTCTCAATTAGCGGCCCTGCTCAGAACTATCTCTATCAACAGAAAGCGACCGCAGATGCCATAATGGCTGACATGGTTGACGCTCAAAGTCGCGATGCGACGTTTGTGCCGAAACTAACCGAAACTGCCGATATTGTGATCCCGAAAGTTTACCAGACGCTCAAGAGCATCGCTGATAAGCATGGTCTGCCGCACACCGATCAGTTTGACCGTGCCAATTACCAAAGCATTTTTGACGTGGTTGAAAAATATCGCGGCCGGGAGACTGCCGCTCGGCTTTCAGGGTGATCGTCAAAATGGGTGAGGTTGGCGGGGTAAACTGACGTGAATGCAGCGGATGCAATCGGCTGGGTGCTGGTAGGCGGGCTGGTCTTACTGTCGCTCTTTGCGATCTCTGTCTCACACAGTAGGCTTGATGACCCTAACGATCATCGCACCGTCTATCTCCGCGAGTTACCCGCAGTTGCGGAACTGGCGGGCCAAGGCGCATGGCTTGTCAGAATCATTCGTCAAAGCGGCTATACTCATGCGGAGTATGATGTCACCGGAAGCGCGGCCGACGCCCTGAACGTAGCCATGCAAACATTCCGACGTGCGAAGATTGATACCGTGCACATTGGGAAGAACACCGAAACCGTCTTGGTCTTCGGTCGCATGTATCACGACCATCGCGGCTCGAATGAGGGCAAGAAGGTTGGTCGGGCAGAAATTGCCAAGGTGGCTTAACGCGAGCCAGTATCCATCTATCGGTGCAGCTTCATAAGCTATTTGCAGGGCGAACAGCCTTCGCTCTACGCTCATCTCCTCATCAGTGGAGGAACAGAGATGCCAGACGATTCGCTCGAAGAAACACCAGAAACGACGAATGAACTCTTACGTGACGTTGCTGACGTTCTGCGGAGTATCGAGGCCAAGTTAGCTGACCTAATTCTCGCCATCGAGAAACGATCCTAGCACGTATTCTTCGTAGAGCTTAGCGCGTGCCACAATCTGCTCAGGCTCTTCGCCCATCGTTGATGTGCGAAGAGCCCATGCCATTGCGTTCTGTTTTACGGCCAATTCACTAACTGCGCCGTCGGACGATATTGTCCGATCTGTCATGGTCGGTCCTTTCAATATATGTGAGTGATTCGCAGAATGCGCCATCTGAGCGTCGTGCGACCATAGGCCGCCAAATTTCGCGATCCATTTGAGTGTCGCGATATTAAACCAATATGGTTAGAAAGTCAACCCCAACGGGCCAATCTGGCGCCCAACATCAACTTTTTGTGGGCGGTAATCCGCCCGTAAGCGCTGCCACATCACACTTCATCGCCCGACACAGCTTTACCAACGCGACGAACGTCAGATTATGTTCGCCGCGCTCGATCCGGCCGACGTAGCTGCGGTCCAGCCCTGCCTCATGGGCAAGCCCTTCCTGTGACATGCCAAGCTCGCTTCTGCGGGCTCGAATGCGTTTGCCGAGGATGTCGAGATACGGGTCCACGCTGCCAAGTCGCGGCACAGGGGAGTATCAGTCCACGGAGTATCAATCCCTTTGTTAACCTTTGAGCGCTATCAGGCCCTCATCTCGAACCAATGGAGGGTTAGATGAGGAATTGGATAGCAGGGGCGGCTCTGGCTGCGTTCATGGTGCCGGGGGCGGCACAGGCTCAGTCGGTGTTCCACTGGCCCGCGCCCGAGGCGCAGCCGGTCGGCGAAGCCAAGCGCTACTATCTGCCGATGGGGACGCCGCTGATGCTGACAACGCGCACGCAGGTTTCGACCAAACACAACAAGCCCGGCGACCGGGTGTATCTGGAAGTGGCCGAAAGCGTCAGCTTCCGTGGGCAGATCATTATTCCGATAGGCGCACCCGTGGTCGGCGAAGTCGCGCGTTTCCAGCGTAACGGCCACGTCGGCAAGAAGGGCAAGATCGAAATCCGGCTGCTCTATGCCGAAACGCCCAACGGCCCGGTGCGCCTGACTGGAAGCTCGCGCGACGAGGGAACGAGCGGCACCGCGCTGTCGGTCGGAACGATGGTTCTGCTCTCGCCGCTGGGCGGCTTTCTCATCCACGGCACGAGCGCGATGATCGACGCAGGAACGACGGTGGAAGCCTATCTCGCGGAGCCGCTACGGTTCACATGGTATCCCGAAACCGGCCCTAAGCTTGCACTCCTGCCAGCTACGCCTGACAGCTATCAGGACGCGAAGCCGGGGTTCTCTGGGCTGGGCTCGCCGGACTAGCCGGGCGGCGCGTTTTGCCGCGATGACCCCGCATGTCGGTAGCCGAGCGTGTGATACGATCCCAAGCAGATTTTGCAGATCGAGTTTCGGTCTGGCTGCATCTGCTGGGCGGCCTCTGCGGCGGCGTCCAAGGATGGAAATGGCAACCATTCTCCGATTGTCGCCGCACCGTCCTTCTTGCCCCGCCCGTCGCGACAGTTGACGCAACCGGCACGGTGAATCTTGGTTGAGTGCTGCTGGCGATGGTGAAAGACCCAATGGGTGGGCTTGCCTTCATCCAACGCTTCCGGAGCGGGCGCAGACGCTTCGTCCGCTTCGGGCAGCCCCCCCTTCCGGTTCCGCTCAGAGATGAACTCGTCGGTCAGCGCAAGTAGGTCTTCGATTTCCCACAGGCGATCGGTAACGCCCGCCGCGATGCCGGCCGGGAGGTTTTTCACCCATGAGCCGGAGCGCTCACCATTCCCGTCGCGAAGAGGGCGGCTGGGGCGCGGAACCCAGCAGAGATTATGATACATGATCCACAGTGCCAGATGGCGCTCGTGGTTCAATAGTGTTTTTGAGAAGGCGTTGGTCTTGCGGTTGTAGCGCCGATTGCCCATCCGCAGATTGCAGTTCTGGCGCTCAATATAGCTGGTGTGAATATCGGCGGGATCGGCTTCTCCTGTCCGGACTTCGCGATCAGCGCCCACATAATATTTCCGTTTGCTGCGCTTTCCATCGTGAAACACGTAATCATACCGTTTCACCATGACCGCACGATCTGCATCGCTTCCGAAAACCGTATCGAACGCTTCGTCGTAGGAGCGGAGCCCGTCTGTCACGATGAGCGGACGAACGGCAAACGAGCCCTGTTCGGTTCGCTTGAGTTTCGATGCGACATCTTTCGCAAAAGCTGTCGCGTCCGAAATATCGCGGTCGCCAATCTGGTATGAGAAGATGAGCTTGGTGTCGGCGCACATTGCCAGATACGCCCACTGTGTCCCAGCGCCCTCGGACGAGGAGGTCATGTAGGGGACATTGCGCTTTTTGGCTGCGACGAAGGCGTGAAGTTCGTCGGCTTGAATCCGCTTGGGTGTCAGATCGCGGAGCGTCGCTAAATGCGCGATCGCCATATCGCCGACCTCCTCGAACAGCTTGGAGACCGTCTTGTTGCTCACGCGATAAATACGCTCACACGAGCGCTGCGACATGCCTTCGCAGAGGCTGTGGAGAATATAGGCGCGGGTCTGTGCATCCAGTCTATTCATCCAGTGCCGTTGCTGACCGGCCCCGGACAGTCCCAATCTTGATAACACTCATATTCGATCTCCTTGCAGTGGCGCGGCTATTCCGCGCGCGGGGCTTGGAGATCAGAACGAAGGGACAAGCAAGAAAGGAATGGTGGTTTGCTTTTGAACAGGAAATCTGTATTATGATGGGATATAAGATATTGAAATAATTAACCTTAACTCAGTCCCTCTTGAGCAAGCGCTTTGCTTCCTCGCGGATTTCCTCTTTGCTGGGACGGGCATGTTCACGGCGGACATCATCCATGATCGCCTGCTCTTCGGCCGACAGCGGCGTCGCATCCTGATCGGCGTCACCTACAATCCTTTGGGCAGCGCGAACAAGCGGCGCGGAATTTGCCTTCTTGGCTTTCTTCATTGCTCATCCCCGACGCGATTGTCATTCGACGGTGCCTGCACGAGATGGCGCGCTACCTCCTCGGGGCACAGAGCCTCAATATAGGGCTTGCCATTGATGAGGCCAATGTAGCGTCCGGACAATTTCGTAATGGTGAGCGTCTGGCGGCCACGAGTGAGATGGATGCTGGGATTCCGGGTGTGCATATGATCGACTCCGTCTGGATCGTCACATGACTCGGCTCACCCGGCCCTGTTTTACAACCGCCTAATTCAAACTACGTCACCACCAGGGCGGCGCTTTGATTGACATCGCGCGCCCGGCCTGCTAGCGCGCAGCGCTTGCCGCCACGCCCGTGAAGGGGCTGGCCTCTCCCGTTTAAGGAAACAATATGGCCCGCGTTACCGTCGAGGATTGCGTCGACAAAGTTCCCAACCGTTTCGACCTGGTCCTGCTCTCCGCGCACCGTGCCCGCGAAATCTCGGGCGGTTCGGAGCTGACCGTCGATCGCGACCGCGACAAGAACCCCGTCGTCGCGCTGCGCGAGATCGCCGAGCAGACGATCCGTCCCAAGGATTTGCAGGAAACACTCGTCGGTTCGATGCAGAAGGTCGTGATCGACGACGATGACACGCCCGATGAAATCAGCTCGATCAGCCGTTCGGCCGAAGCGCTGCGCCTGACCGCCGCGGCGCCGCCGCGCAGCCCCGCCGGGGGCGGCGGCGACTTCGAATAATCGTCGCCGATACGACTGGTTATGAAGGGGGCCGCAGGAAACTGCGGCCTTTTTCATTGCATGGCGGCAAGGTCGGCGATGCGGATCGCCTTCGATGCCAGCATCGGGTCCAGAATCGCCGCAATCCGGTGCGCGCGCGGCGATTGCACCGCGATGTTGAACAGGCTGTTGGCGACAACGTCGGCGATCTGGACGCCCTCGCTTCGCCGACTGTCGGCGAGCGAGGCGCGGCCCCATTGTCCCAGCCCCGCCTGAATCTCGGCGCGGACCTTTGCCAGGATATTGGGGTCGTAGCGGCCGTCGTCGATCACGACGTCGGTGCATACCCCGCCGGTTTCGGGCAGCCAGCGCCCGATCGCGAGGTCGAGGAGCGCAGCATAGAGCGCAAGGTCGCTGGGCAGGGTACCGCCCGGGTTTTGCGCCAGCGTGTCGCGCCGGGCGACCGCGACCCACGCGCGCCCGCCGGCACGGTCGAACAGCTCGAGCAGATAAGCCCGCTCGACAAGGCTGATCCGGCTCCCCTTGAGTTCGCCGCGCAGCCCGGTGACGGTGCGAAAGCGGGCGTGGATTTCGCTCGCCGCCGCGGGCGTCAGCATCACGGCGGAGAAGGTCATCGCCCCCGCGTTGAGTCCCCCCGATTCATCGCAATAGATCGTCATCGTCGCGGCCGGCCCTTCATTTGACGAGCGCGAAAAAGGCGACCGACCGGCTTTGCTGCGGCGCGACCGCTTGCGACCACAACCAGCGAACATGGGTGACGTCCGACGAGGTCGCGGCCCGCGGGGCCGCGTTTTCTACGGGAACGGTCAAGGACGCGAGCGAACCGAAGCTCTTCCCGCCATCGACGGAGACGCTGAAATCGCGGATGTCGTCCGTCCGGTTGAAGACAAGGCCTTCGGGGATCGGGTTGATAATGTTCACGCCGGTGGCCGGCGCGGTGCTGTTGTTCGTGAAGGTCAGCGTGACCCGGACGCGATCGCCGGGCACGACGACGTCGGGTTCGACATAGGTGTAAAGTTCGGCGGTGCGGTGGGCGGTGGGTAACGCCTTTTCCAGTTCGATCTTGCTGGTGAGCGTCCCGCCGCCCTGCGCCGTTGCGGGGGTGGCCAAGGCAAGAAGCGCCGTCAGCGCCAATGCTTTCCCCATGTTGCGGATCATCGCCGTCTCCTTTGGTCCTGTTCGCATATCTGGCGCATCAGGCGGGGCAGGGATAGCGTTTCTTCATCAGCGCATCGAAAGCGGCGTAGACGCTGACCCGGCTGCGCAGATGCGCCGGATAGCTGCGCAGGTGCGCCAGCCATTCTTCGGGCGCGAGGCTTCCCGTTTCGGGCGGACAGCTTGTCGTTCTGCGTCCCGCGCGGCGTTCGGCGTCGATGCGCGCTTTGTAGCGCTTGCCCGCTGCGACCACTTCATTCTTGAGCAGGTGCCCCTGCGGCGTTGCGAGCGCCAGCGGTCCCAGCCGCTCGATCGATCCCGCGCGCGCGAGGAAAGCGGCAACGCTCATGTCGCCGGGCGCCATCGCGCAAAGCAGCGGAGCGGCAAAGAGGGCAGGGAGATAGCGCGCATGAGTCCGGACCTTCATGCGCAGCAATCTCTCCCCCGGCAATGAATAACCCCTGAATCGAACGATTTGGATTCCGCTTCTATGCGCCTTGCGGGTTGGCGTCGCCGAACGGCCGCGGCTTGCGCTTGATCTGCGGAATGCCGCCTGCATGACCCTTGACCGGCGTGCCGCGCTTGTCGGCATCGTCCTCGCGGCCGATGTCTTCGCCCCGGATCGCGCGCTTGGCCTCCTCGCCCGACAGCGTCTCATATGCGAGCAAGGCGGCGGCGAGCAGGTGCAGCTCGTCGATATGGTCGGTCAGCACCTTGCGGGCCACGCCTTCGCCCTCTTCGACCAGGCGGCGGACTTCGGCGTCGATCAGCTTGGCGGTTTCCTCCGACATATTCTGTGCGCGCGACACGCTATGGCCCAGGAAGACTTCGTCCTGATTGTCGCGGTAACGCAGCCAGCCCAGTTTTTCGGACATGCCATATTCCATGACCATCGCGCGCGCCATGTCGGTCGCCTGCTGGATGTCGTTCGACGCGCCGGTGTTGAGCTCGTCTTCGCCATAGATGAGCTGCTCGGCGATCCGTCCGCCGAAACAGAGCGCGAGCCGCGCCTTCATCTGCTTCATATTCTGCGAATAGCGGTCGCGCTCGGGCAGGTTCCACGTCACGCCCAGCGCGCGGCCGCGGGGGATGATCGTGACCTTGTGGAGCGGGTCATTATGTTCGACGTGGAGCGAAACAAGCGCATGTCCCGCCTCGTGATAGGCGGTCGCCTTCTTTTCGTCCTCGGTCATCACCATCGACCGGCGCTCGGCGCCCATCATGACCTTGTCCTTGGCTTCCTCAAACTCGTTCGAGGCGATCAGCCGCTTGCCCTTGCGCGCCGCAAGCAGCGCCGCTTCGTTGCAAAGATTGGCAAGGTCGGCGCCCGAAAAACCGGGGGTTCCGCGTGCAATGCGGCGGAGGTCGACGTCGGGTGCGAGCGGCTTTTTGCGCGTGTGAACTTCGAGGATCTTTTGGCGGCCCTCGATGTCGGGGCGCGGCACGACGACCTGGCGGTCGAAACGGCCCGGACGGAGCAGGGCTGG